>NZ_CP166871.1:2742906-3047673 GCF_041379045.1 Thalassotalea ponticola | reverse complement strand
TATAGCTATTGCCCCTGCGATGAATCAACAAATGTGGCGAGCTAAAGCCACCCAGAACAATGTTGCCGTGTTAAACGAGCGTGGGGTCGCTATTTGGGGACCCGCACAAGGTGAACAGGCGTGTGGGGATGTTGGCTATGGTCGAATGTTAGAACCCAATGATATTGTTGCACAGGTAGTGGCGCACTTTAATACTGACCAGCAACAGCTCCTTGCGGGGCAACATTGGCTCATTAGTGCAGGGCCAACCCGTGAAGCCATCGATCCGGTGCGTTACATCAGTAATCACTCTTCCGGTAAAATGGGATATGCTATCGCCGCCGCCGCCCACAAACTCGGTGCCAAAGTGACCATCGTATCCGGGCCGGTTGCGTTATCCACACCAAGCGGCTGTCAACGAATCAATGTAGACAGCGGTCAACAAATGTACGATGCGGTTATGGAGCAAGTGCGTTGTTGCGACGTATTTGTTGGCTGCGCAGCGGTCGCCGATTATAAAGTGGCCCACGTCAGTGAGCAAAAAATCAAAAAAACCGATGACAATGAGCAAATGTCGATACAACTGGTGAAAAATCCAGACATCGTGGCAAGCGTCGCCAAGCTCACTAATAAGCCTTTTACCGTCGGCTTTGCTGCCGAAACACAAGATGTAAAAAACTACGCAAAAGGCAAACTACAGCGTAAAAACCTTGATATGATCGCCGCAAACGACGTTGCCAAACAGGGACAGGGTTTTAACAGTGACGATAATGCGTTGATGGTATTTTGGTCTGATGGAGAACAGCAATTGCCATTGCAAAATAAACAGTCACTAGCGGATGCGCTGGTTTTACTAATTCAGCAGAAAATGCATGGGTAACGGCTGCACAGACGGCTGATAACAATAAATCTGTGGCACCTGTGGTCGAATAATAGCTGCCATCAGTAGACGTAAACTAAAGAAGAATAATCCAATGTCAGAGAATCAAAAAACGAATAGAAGACAACAAATTCTAGAGTGCTTGGCGCACATGTTAGAAACGAGCCCAGGGCAACGCATTACCACGGCAAAGCTGGCGGGTGAAGTTGGTTTTTCTGAAGCTGCTTTGTATCGTCACTTCCCTTCAAAAGCCCGTATGTTTGAAGGTTTGATTGAGTACATCGAAGAAGCGATCTTTTCAAGAATTAATATTATTTTATCTGAGCAAAAAGAAACACTTGTGCGTTGTCAGCACATTGCACATGTGATTCTTGTCTTTGCCGAACGCAATCCGGGTATGTGCAGAATTTTAGCCGGTGATGCTCTGGTTGGCGAAAACGAACGCCTCAGAGCCCGAGTGCATCAGTTATTCGAGAAACTTGAAACCCAATTCAAGCAAATCCTGCGCGAACGCAAATTGCGTGAGGGCAAGAGCTTCAGTATAGCCGAAGGTGCGTTAGCGAATATTTTATTGAGCTATTGCGAAGGCAAAATCGGCGCCTATGTGCGTTCGGGTTTCGAGAAAAAGCCAAGTGAAAGTTTCGCGGAGCAATGGCAGTTTTTAACCGCCTCGTGTTAATAAGCGATTTTTACTAACCGGTTTGTATTTAATGTCAGGCCAGCAATAGGAACTTTCTTTGCTGGCTTTATTTTATTTAAAAGAGTGTATTATGAGTGAATTAAGTCAGTTACAGCCATCGTCTTTATGGTCTATATTTGCCAATATTTGTGCTATTCCACACCCGTCAAAGCACGAACAAAAGATCTCTGCGTGGATTCAGCAGTGGGCGTGTGAACTGGGTATTGAGTGTAAAGAAGATACCGTCGGTAACTTATTTTTAAAGAAGCCAGCAACGCCAGGCATGGAAAACTGTAAAGGAGTTATTTTACAGGCTCATATGGACATGGTGCCGCAGAAAAATGCCGGCACAGAGCACGACTTTCTCAACGATCCGATTCGCCCTTATATCGATGGTGAGTGGGTAACTGCAGAGGGGACGACGCTAGGCGCTGATAACGGTATCGGCTTGGCTTCGGCATTGGCGGTATTGGCAAGTGACGACCTTAAACACGGCCCGCTTGAAGTGTTAGTTACGATTGATGAAGAAGCCGGTATGAGTGGCGCGTTTGGCCTCAAAGCAGGTTGGTTAGACGGCGATATTTTGATCAATACAGACTCAGAGCAAGAGGGCGAAGTATACATGGGCTGTGCTGGTGGCGTTGATGCAACAGCAACTTTTCCATTAGAAATGCAAGCAGTACCAACGGACTGGCAATCGTTCAATTTGAGTATTTCCGGTTTAAAAGGTGGTCACTCGGGTGTCGATATTCACCTCGGTCGCGGTAACGCCAATAAGTTGCTAGTGCGCTTTTTACTGCAGGCAAGTAAGCAGTTTGGCATCCAACTGACCGAACTCAACGGTGGTAGTTTACGCAATGCAATTCCTCGCGAAGCAAACGCTAGCTTTGTCGTTGATGCAAAACACATCGATGCATTGCAAAACGCATTTTCGACATATTTAGCCCAAATTCAGACAAATTTAGCCGTGGTAGAGCCAGAATTAACCATGATGCTAATTCAGCCTGAAGAGTTTGAGCAAATGTGGAGTAAAGAGTGTCAGCACCGTATTTTATCAGCGCTTAATGCGGCACCTAATGGCGTGCAGCGCATGAGTGATGATATTGAAGGTATTGTTGAAACGTCAATTAACCTCGGCGTGATACGTTGCAAAGGGCCTAAACTGGTAGTGCTTAACTTGATCCGCTCACTGCATGACGACGGGCGAATTCAAATCGAAGAACAGGTTGAGTCACTGTTTAGCTTAGCCGGTGCACAGGTAGAGTTCTCAGGCGCTTACCCAGGATGGAAGCCGAGTACGGATTCACCTATCATGCACTTAGTGCGTGAAACATATCATCAGTTATTTGATAACTGGCCAGAGGTGATGGTCATTCACGCCGGTTTAGAATGTGGACTGTTTAAAACCGAATACCCACATTTAGATATGGTGTCCATTGGCCCAACGATAAAGTTTCCTCACTCACCGGATGAAAAAGTCGATATTACATCGGTAAGTGAATATTGGAAGCTATTAACCCGCGTTCTGGCTAACATTCCTCATAAATAGCGATCATGTGCTTGGTGGTTCGTATGCGATACAACCACCAAGCGCCGCCATCGTATGACTACTTACGGCGCAGGTGCCTGAGTGAGAATATCTTTGATCAACACGTCGTAATTAGCGATGGCAGGATAGTGCTCAATGTGGCGCACGGGTTGCTGGCTGTCAGGGTTGGCTATCGCCAATAGGTGAGCGATACCATAGCGTTTGGCGGCATCGAGCACGCTAATGGTATCATCGACGAATAATGTGTGTTGTTTGTCAAAACCAATATCATGTTGCAATTGCCGCCACAGTTGTTGCGACTCTTTACTGACACCGTATTGATGGCATGAAATCAGTCGGTCAAAATATTTATCTAACGCAGTTTTTTCGATTTTTAAACTCAAGCTATCAGGGTGGGCATTGGTGACTAAAATAACCTGTCGACCAGATTGTCTCAGCGCCTGCATAAAGTCGTGCGCGTCATCGCGCAACCGGATCAGGTGATCAATTTCTCGCTTGATTTCGGTAATGGCCATATTGGTTTGTTCGGCCCAATAATCGAGGCAATACCAAGAGATGGTTCCTTCTACATCGCGATATTTTTGCGCCAAAAAGTCTTGTGCCTCACTAACGCTGATGCCGTGCACCTGTGCGTATCGTTTGGGCAGGTGTTGTAACCAAAAATAGTTGTCAAAATGCAAATCTAATATGGTGCCATCCATATCTAACAATACGGTTTTTATGTTTGCCCAATCTAGCATCGTTTACCCTATCAATACGGCTATCATTTAAGTATATTATTAAGAAACTAACATCGTTTTGCTATGCTTAAAAGAGAAGTTTTGGGTCATGGGCATGCCGTTGTTTTACGTTGCGCGATGGATGAGAAGTATAGAGCTATATGAATAACGATAACAAATTACAATTACCCGAGATATTGCATAGCCAAGATGTTGCGAAAAGTCGCTTAGTTACAGTTGAGGCCATTGATCTTCGCTTTAGTAACGGTCAGCTGCGCACCTATGAAAAAATAAAAGGCAGTGGCTCGGGCGCCGTGCTAGTGGTGCCTATGTTAGATGATGACACGATGATTCTAGTGCGCGAGTATTGCGCCGGAACACATTCATATCAGTTGGGGTTTCCCAAAGGCCTTATTGACCCCGGCGAGAGTGGCGAACAAGCGGCTAATCGGGAGATGCAAGAAGAAATTGGCTACGGCGCAAAGTCGATTGAATTTTTGCATCAGGTGAGCTTAGCACCTGCGTTTTTTAATGCCACGATGCAACTGTATGTTGCGCGCGGGCTTTACTCTAGCCAACTCGAAGGCGATGAGCCTGAACCATTGCAACAAGTGCATTGGAAATTAGCAGATTATCACCAATTACTGGCGCAACCAGATTTTACCGAGGCACGCAGTATCAGTGCGCTAATGTTATTGCTAGATAGACAAAAAGGTTAACCATGAATCACGCTAGGTTGTTAGAAATCGCCATAGAACTTGCGCAAACCGCTGGTGAGGAGGTGATGCGCTTTTACCACCAGGGCAATTTTGAGCAATATCAAAAAGCGGATGACTCACCGGTAACCAGCGCTGATTTAGCGGCAAATCAGGTGTTAATTGATGGCTTACAACGGCTAACACCCGATATTCCAATCATTTCTGAAGAGAGCACTAACCTCGACTGGCAACAACGACAACACTGGCAACGGTACTGGCTACTCGATCCCATTGACGGTACCGGGGAATTTATCGCCAGAAGTGGTGACTTTGCCGTCAATATCGCCTTAGTGGAAGCCAATTGGCCAACGATTGGCGTAATTCATGCGCCAGCACATCAAGTGACGTACTACGCCAGTAAAGGCGAGGGGGCGTATAAGCAATCACTTGCGCATACCCAACGTATACAGGTAGCCGATTACGACGGGCGTCGACCGCTCAATGTTGGCGTTTCCCGTCGACAAAAGCTAGCGGTTATCGAGCCTTATTTAAATCAGGATTACGCCTATCAACACAAGCCACTGGGCAGTTGTTCGCTGAAAAGTTGTCAGATTGCAGAAGGCAGTACAGATTTGTACATACGCATTGGTCCCACCGGTGAGTGGGATACCGGTGCTAGCCATATTATTTTACAAGAGGCCGGTGGTAATATTGTCGACAGTGAATTGAATGCACTAAGCTATAATCGACGTCCGAGTTTAATGAATCCAGACTTTATTGGTTTGGGCAATGGTAATATCGATTGGCAATCTGTGATCATTCCACATCGATGCAGTCGCAGTAGCGACTGATTTTATACCGATACTTTTAATGTGAGGGAAGCGATATGATAACCTTTTTACGCAGCGTAGTAATCGCCACTTTTGTCTGTACAAGCTTTACCGCACTGGCAAATTGGCAACTGGAAGGGCAACAATCATCGTTGAGCTTTGTCAGTATCAAGAAGCAAGATATTGCAGAAGTCCATCGTTTTGACAGGCTATCGGGTTTCATTAATGACGATGGCCAAGCGCAAATAGACATTGCCTTAAACAGTGTTAATACAGGTATTGATATTAGAGATACGCGGATGAAGCAAATGCTGTTTAATACAGACCAATTTGCCACCGCGGTGGTGCGAGCCGAGGTAAGCGAAAGTATGCTAGCTGGGTTAACCCTCGGCCAGGTGCATCCCTTAACGCTTGAGGGGCACCTTGACCTACACGGTAAAAGCCAACCATTCACGGCCAAATGTCGTGTGATTCGCGTTGATAAAAATACTTTATTTGTCTCAACCAGCCAACCTGTTGTTATCAGTGCCAGTGATTTTGGGTTAAGCGAAGGGGTGACTAAACTGACAGAAATTGCTGGCTTGCCGAGCATTTCAAATGCCGTACCGGTAACCTTTAGCCTAGTGTTTACCCGTTAATCGCTCAACGCGATAACCGCAAGTGGTGTGCTTATACCTGACACCACTTGTGTCGGTGGCGATGCCTTAGTCACCTGCTTGCAAAAACTGGCTTTTTTCGACGATATTGATGGTTTCATGTAGCTCGGAATAGACGATAACGTACTCGCCAGCTTGCAACTTCTGTTTTAGTTGCTGTTTTTTCGTCGCTAAAGATAACTCGTGTTCACCGTAGTCTGTACCTTCGCGCAGTACATAGGATTCAATGAGATTATCTAAGGTGTCGCTGTTTATCTGTTCGATCGGGATTATCATCGGTAAATCTCGGTAGTTATAGCGCCTGTGGCCAAGTCTGTTCAAAGTAATCAAGCACCCGTTGCTCAATATAGTAACTCGGTTTTAATGGATTGTGTCCACCAATAAAGCCAACATGACCACCGCGCTTACTGATTTCATAAGTTAGGTATCGACTTTCAGGCAGCTTATCAATGAACTGATGGCATAAAAACGGATCGTCGAGGGCGTGCAAGACCAGAGTAGGGGTACGAATTTGTGCCAATTGATACAAGCCACTGACTTTTTCATAGTAATCGATGGCACTGTCAAAACCGTGAATCGGGGCGGTAACCGACTCGTCAAAGTCGGCAAGTAAGCGAATATTTCGCAATGCCTCTTTGTCAATGTGATTGATTAAGCCGAGTTCAATTTTAGTGAGCGTACTTGCTTTTAGCATATCGACCAAATACTTTTGATAGACCTTAGAGAAACCTTGCGATATGCGGGTACTGCAACTGTGCAAGTGCAACGGCGCACAAATAATAGCGCTTGCTTGAAACGGGGTGTGCTGATCTTGGGCGAGGTAATTCGCCAATACATTGCCACCGAGCGAAAAGCCCAAAATAGCCAACTGACGATTTGCGAAGCGCTGCTGTAAATAATGAACGCAATAATGGACATCATACGTGTCGCCGCTGTGATAGCTCGGACCGTGCCGATTGGGTTTGCCCGAGCAACCGCGAAAGTGCATTAACACGGCAATCCAGCCACGCTGCTTAATTGCTGCCATCATACCTTTGGCGTAATGACTATCGATAGAACCCTCTAATCCGTGCAACACAAACACGATGGGCTTTTGTGCAGAATGAGCAGGATCCTCAGTCCACGCCAACTCAACGAAATCACCATCAGGGGTTTCTACCGTTTCAGTGATCGTATCTAGATGTAAGTTTTTTCTCAGAAGCTTACCGGCCATGGTTTGCAAATGACAATTGCGCAACCACCAAGCAGGTTTAAAATTACTGTCTAGTTTCATTTTTTCGTGTGTTGTTTATCAACCGTGAACAAGCTGATGATTATACCGTGTTTTCGTTAATTAAACAGGTATCAAGGCCGTTTTGACGGCATGTCTAAGGCGTTGATAGAGGGCTGTATGCCCTCAGTCAATATGAGAGAAGCCACTATGGGTGACTTGTTTTAATTGTTCGCAGCAACGCGAAACACGGCTAATGTTTGCCCTGATGCATCGGATAGGGTTAACGTTGAACCGGTTATTTGATAATTCGTGGTTTGATCTAGGGCGACAAACAAAGCATCTTCTTGTTGCATACCTTGTTGACACATTTTTTTGGTTGCCGCGGCGATGCCAAAATCTATATCTGATCCATCGATGCTGTATTTTCCTTGGTAATTATTACAACCGGCAAAACCGAAATAACGCTGATCTTCTTGGTTAAATTCAACAAAGATCGTTTTGCCCTCATCACCGGTTGATTCGGGATTGCCTGCAAGTTCAACCAAGTTCCAAACAGAACCGATTAGTGGTGCGCTTTCTGCCGGGGCGCTGGTATTCGTCGCCTCTTGGCAGGCTGTCAAAGCCAATAATGCAATCGGCAACACACTTGTATGTAACAGTTTCATTTTAATGCTCCATCAAAATTGTCTTTTTAAGAATAGTCGGTTTTGCACAACATCTGCCGACTTTGTCTATATATCGACGAAATAACCACTACTCGGCTGCCATGATATCCTCAATTTGCTCGAGTAACGTCATCCAGGTTTCTTCAGCTTGTTCGAGTTTTGGTTTTAGCTCAGATTGTTGCTTCAACAGTTGGCTGAGTTTGTCTTTGTTTTGCTCGTCGTAGGTAGCCGGATCTGCCATTTGCTGTTCGATTTCGTCGAGTGATTGCTGCCACGATTCGATTTGTTGTTCAAGCTTATCGGCTTGCTTCTTTAACGGAGCGGCTTTTTTGCGTAATTCAGCCTGTAAGCGACGTTGTTCTTTTTTATCTACCTTATCGACGTTGTCGGTAGGGTTTTGCTTACTTTGCAGCGCCTTTTTGTCGTCGTCTAACCATTTTTGATAGTCGTCAATGTCGCCATCAAATGGTTGTACTAAGCCTTGACCAACTAAATAGAACTCATCAACACACGATTCGAGTAAATAGCGATCGTGGGCGATGAGAATGATTGCGCCATTAAAATTCTGCAAGGCCAGCACCAGTGCTTGACGCATTTCCAAATCTAAATGGTTTGTCGGTTCATCGAGTAATAGCAATTGAGGTTGATCGAGTACGATTAAAGCGAGAACCAAACGCGCTTTTTCACCACCTGACATGGTATCAATAACACTCAACGCTTGATCGCCACTAAAGCCAAAGCGACCTAAGTGATTACGCGCTTGTTGCTCGGTTAAGCTCGGGTGCGCAAGTAACACCTGATTAACAGCGGTATCAAGAGTGTGCAGTTGCTCTAACTGGTGTTGAGAAAAATAGCCAATATTGAGCTCTTGAGCGCTAAAGCGAGTACCTGACATTAGCGCCAACTCGCCGGCGAGCGATTTGATCAGTGTTGATTTACCAGCGCCATTGCGACCGAGTAAACCAATGCGACTGCCGGGTACTAAATTGAGCGATACTTGAGATAAAATTTTTGCCTCGTCGCCATAACCACAATCACTGTTTTCAAGCGACAACAAAGGGTATGGCATATACGACGGATTGCTGAACTCAAAACTAAATTGGCTGTCAACGTGGGCCGGCGTTAAGTCGGGTAATTTTTCTAAGCGTTTCAGGCGACTTTGTGCTTGTTTGGCTTTCGATGCTTTGGCGCGAAATCTATCGACAAACGCCGTTAACTGTTGCCGTTCTTTTACTTGCTTTTGATACATTGCGTCTTGCTGGGCAAGGTGTTCGGCTCGCTGGCGCTCAAACGCGGAATAATTGCCGTTGTATAGTTTCGCCGTCGCATGCTCTATATGCAGTACTTCGTTAACCACAGCGTCAAGGAAGTCGCGGTCGTGAGAAATGAGCACTAGGGTACCTTGGTAGCGATTTAACCACTTTTGTAACCAAAGGACAGCATCTAAATCTAAGTGGTTAGTTGGTTCGTCGAGCAACATCAAATCGGCTCGACTTATCAGTGCTTGAGCTAAGTTTAAACGCATCCGCCAACCACCGGAAAAACTTTTAACAGGCTCAGTGAGTTGGTCCTGAGTAAAACCTAGACCGTGCAGTAACTCGCCTGCACGCGCATTGAGAGAGTAGCCATTTATGGCGTCGATTTGGTCGAGTAACGTCGCTTCGAGGGCGCCGTTATTCGCTTGTCGTGCCGATGATAACTGTTTTTCCAAAGCTCTGAATTGCTGATCGCCGTCAATGACATAATCGATGGCGCTTTGTATTAGCGCTGGTGTTTCTTGTTTTACCGTCGCAACAGCCCATTGTTTGGGGATGTCTAAGTTGCCTTTGTCTACTTGCAGTTGTCCTAGTATGGCCGCAAAAAGCGAGGATTTACCGCAGCCATTTTTGCCTACTAAACCAACTTTGTGACCTGGGTATATGGTAAAACTCGAGTCGCTGATAAGAGTCTTGACGCCTCTGTCTAAGGTGATTTGTGATGCTTTGATCAAACTTTAATCCTTTTTCTCGGTCGCTAAACACGATAAAATACGCGCAATGTAACATGGTATTTTAGCTTGAATATGAAAAAACGATTTATTGCTGGCGCTACCTGCCCAGAATGTAAAAAGGTTGACACTCTAGCGCTGTATAAAGAAGACGGCGTAGAAAAAGTAACCTGTGTTGCCTGTAATATGTTAATGACTCAACCCGATGAACAAGTTGCACCGCAAACACGTGATGACGAGACCGTGATTGGCGTATTCAAGCCCTAATTTTAGTTATGGGTATCAGTTGACGATTTTGTAACTGATAACGGGCTAGTAATGTGGCGGTGGCGCCTCGTCTTCTTGTCGAGCAATTTGCGATACATTCAAACTTTTCACTTTGTCGATGATCAAATGCAGTTGATCTTTAAGCTGGCTGATGTTCTCTTGATGTATGGCGATTTCCGTGTTTAGTTGTTCAATCACATCATCTTGAAATGCAATTTTGGCTTCCAGCTCATCAATGCGAACCTCTAGCGCAGATATTAATGTGTTGTTTTGATTCATAACACACTCCTAGCAAAAATTTGTGGTCATTATCGCTCACCAAGATACGAAGTAAACCTTTTATTGCTGGTGACGTTTAAAAATAGATTTTTGTCCCAATATGATTCCTTATCAACAGATATGTTGACCAATCGCATAATAAGCCTATGCAATGAGCGAATTTATCGCTAGTATTGGGTAACTTTAATAACAATGAAAAGTATTTAGGGGGCTTCTCCTGATATACGAAGTTTTGGAGAAAGAGATGAAATTTATTACCAAACCAACGATGGTCGCAGTCGCGGTACTTGCCCTTATCGGTTGTAACCAACAACAAGCAGAAAAGCAAGCCGTCACATTAGACACTGAAGATCAAAAGCAAGCTTATGCGTTAGGCGCATCACTTGGCAATTACATGACCAATAACTTAGCTGAAAATGACAAGCTTGAAATCAATCTAGATAAAGAGTTGATCTTAGCCGGTTTTGAAGAAACCATGAATGGCAAGGGCCAGTTTGACGAGCAGCAAATGCAAGATATGTTGATGGCATTGGATCAACGCGTTCGTGGCAAGCGCGAAGCACTAGCCGCGAGCGAACGCGAAAAAGCACTAACTGAAGGCAAAGCATTTTTGGCCAACAACGCAGAGCAAGATGGTGTTGTGGTAACTGAAAGCGGTTTACAGTATCAAGTATTAACAGAAGGTGAAGGCGATAAGCCAGCAGCGACCGATACGGTAAAAGTACACTATAAAGGTACTTTAATTGACGGTACTGAATTTGATAGCTCTTACAAGCGCAATCAGCCGATTGAATTTCCGTTAAACCGCGTAATTAAAGGTTGGACGGAAGGTGTTCAGTTAATGAGCCCAGGTTCTCACTACAAATTTGTTATTCCAGCCGATTTGGCATACGGCGAACAAGGTACAGGGCCTATTCCTGGTAATGCAACCTTGATCTTTGAAGTTGAATTGCTTGAAGTGATCAAACCGGCTGAGCAATCAGACTCTTAATAACTTGCACCAATAGAAGTAAAAACGCCGGTTAATACCGGCGTTTTTACTTCTGTAACAATAACGTTTTTTTGCCCAGTAGCGCATGTCGTATCCACTGTCTACAGCACGGATGGTACGATAACTTTGAGGAGATCTTCAGACGAGAAACAGCCTGCCGAGCAACTGAGGTGATGGTTAACGTTAGCGCGGTTAACCACTAACACCAGAACGTGTTATCAAGCTTCAGTGTGTTTAACGTAGAGCGTTTCAATTAACCTATCTTCGAGCTCAAAGCGCTGTTCTAGCATTTGTCCCAAGCTGGATAGTTCGGCATCAAAGCCTTCAACGGCATCAACAGCCTCAATATCGGCGTACTTGTCATTAAAATTAAGTGCTGCGTCCGTAGACGCTGAAATTTGCGGATAAAGCTTACGCGCTAAGGCGAGTGATTCGGGACCCCGCTCTTCGCATTGACTGACTATTTGATCGTACACTTCAAAGTGACCGGCGGATAGGTAGTCCATAAGCAACTGACAAAACGATTGAATTTCGTTTTGGCTAGGTAAAGAGTGCTTATCTTTTTCGTACGGAGGTATACCTGCTAACTGACAGTAGTTAATGAGCACTTGCTGCCGTTCACCGAGCCAGTTATCGATGGCGCTGTGAGACCCACCCCATTGTTGTTGTGCTTGTTCTAAACGTGTAAGCATGTCCCCTCCGTTAGTCGTATGCAGCATTTGAGACACTTACTATAAGACTGAATTTTGTTCACAAATGCAACACATTTTTATATCTGATTATAAGTATATGATTTGTCGATTATAATGCTGGAAAGGCGGAATCGATTTATATCTAGTATAGCTTCCAGTCGCTGATTACAATAAATTTTTGATAATTATTTTTAGTCGAACAGATGCTTTAAGTATCTGCTCTAACAGTATGTTTTGATTGTATTTAACGTAATCAGGGCTGATCTTTAACGGCGTGTGAATAAGCGAGCACCGCTGCTCAACCAAGCTACAATAGTGTGTTTTTGGGTGGCGAGTGATGGCTAGTGTTTCGGTCGCCCACAGATGAACTGGCCAAGTAGCAACGTTGGCGTCTAATGTTTGGTTAGAAGAGTGCGTTACCAGCGGCTGCTTCGATAGCACATCGAGGCGGGCGGATAATAATCCGAGCCAATGGCGGTAATGTTGTCCGTACAGCAGGCAGCGATCCCATATGGCGTGTAAATTGTCGCAACCCTGGTCTGGGTGCACCGTTGAAATCAAATTACCTCCCTTATCAGACTGAAAGCCGATGTGTAACGGTTGATGAATATCCCCCACCCAGTGGCTGATAAATAATAACGGCTGCCACTTATCGTGCCCCGAATCGCTGTGCCACAGTTGCTTAACGTGCTGAGTTATCGCATAGGTTATACACGGTGTATCTGCTCGACAAAGGTCTTGAACTATCTGGGTCACCTCTCGGTCTACGTTGACATAGTGCCAAGGTTTGTAGTGGGCAAAGCGCTTATCGTCTTTTATCGCATCGGCCCAGTTACAGGCATCGGCGAATGAAAGGGGATTTGTGTGAGGTTTATTTATATAGCGCTTTATACGCCGCTGCTCGGTGTCAGGGATGAATTGCAGTAACGCCTGCAGTTGTTGTCTCTCACCTGTGTCAAGTTGCAACCATGTGAGGTCGCATACTAACGAATGACCTTGCTTACCCAGCGCCATAGCGTTTGGTGAGACGATAGTCGATAGGCCAATTAGCCATATCAAGATGCGCAACATGAGCGTGTTTTGTTTACCGAGCAAAGAGAGTTGAAGCTGTTACTATAGCTGGAAATGAGAACAATAAGGTTGGCAAAAGCGATATTTGGGGAAATAAAAAGGCCTTAAAAAACTTTAAGGCCTGAAATGCTCGCTGTATGGTCTAGTTCAACTAGCTTCTTATTAGTTATTCTTAACTTGCCTTTGTTTATATCAAAGCATGTGTTGTTAAGCAACCTGTTTTTACAAAAATATTTCATTTTATTTTGTTTTTTTTAAATTTATCGGTTTAACAAGTGCTTAAATTTTGCTTTCTTTTATAGTAACTGTTGTGGCTTTTGGGTAGAATGTCGGCAATTTTTTTTAGGGCGAAAAATCGATGACACAATTAAAAAATGATACCTATTTACGCGCGCTATTAGGTCAGCCAGTGGACTACACTCCGGTATGGATGATGCGCCAAGCGGGACGTTATTTGCCAGAGTATAAAGAAACGCGCAAAGACGCCGGTGACTTTATGTCATTGTGCCGCAATACTGAATTGGCTACCGAGGTTACGCTGCAACCATTGCGCCGTTTTGACCTCGATGCGGCAATTCTGTTCAGTGATATCTTGACCATTCCTGATGCAATGGGTTTAGGCTTGTACTTTGAAACAGGCGAAGGTCCTAAATTTGAACGCCCAATTACTTGTGCCGCAGATGTAAAAAAAATTGGTCAACCAGATCCTGAAGGTGAATTGCAATACGTGATGAACGCTGTTCGCTCTATCCGCAAAGCGCTCGATGGCTCAGTACCGTTAATTGGCTTCTCTGGTAGCCCGTGGACGCTGGCAACCTATATGGTTGAAGGTGGTAGCTCAAAAGCGTTTACCAAAATTAAGAAAATGATGTTTGCAGAGCCACAAACTTTGCACCTACTGCTCGATAAGCTAGCAGATTCGGTTATTTCTTATTTGAATGCACAAATTGCTGCCGGTGCTCAGTCGGTAATGGTATTTGATACATGGGGTGGAGTCCTATCGCCAAACATGTATAAAGAGTTCTCATTGCAATACATGGCGAAAATTGTTGATGGCTTAACTCGCGAGAACGACGGTCGCAAAGTTCCTGTCACACTGTTCACCAAAAATGGTGGTATGTGGTTAGAATCTATTGCTGCAACGGGCTGTGATGCGGTTGGCTTAGATTGGACCATTAACATTGAAGATGCGGTTGCCCGCGTCGGTGACAAAGTGGCACTACAAGGCAATATGGATCCATCAATGCTTTATGCGCCAAAAGAGCGCATTGAAGAGGAAGTACAGCGTATCTTGACGGGTTTTGGTGATAAAGGAACCGGCCACGTGTTTAATTTAGGGCACGGTATTCACCCTGATGTTAATCCAGAGCACGCAGGTTACTTTATTGATGCGGTTCACCGCTTCAGTAAACCGTTCCATAAGTAATTGGCAATCGACATATCAGTTTCGTATCAATTAAGGGGCAGATGCCCCTTTTTTATTAAAGCTATTCCAAGTTAATCGGTTTTGCGCTTTAATAACGGCACAACCCACAAGGCAGCACGCCGATGCAATATTATCATTCGTTAAAATCGTTAACCAGCTTTGCTCTTGAGGCAAAGGCAGCTCATCTGGTTGAATTATCATCGCTTGCCGATCTCGAGCGTTTATCCGCTAACTTACCTGAACCGCGTTACGTTCTTGGCGGTGGCAGCAATACCTTATTTATCGAGGACTTTAACGGCACGATTATTTGTCCTAAGTTTGAAGGGATCAGTGTCAAAGAAGACGACCAGGCTTATTATCTGCATGTCGCCAGTGGTGAAAATTGGCATCAATTGGTGTGCTACTGTTTAGCCAACAAGATGCCCGGTTTGGAAAATTTAGCATTGATCCCCGGTGACTGTGGTGCCGCGCCTATCCAAAATATCGGTGCTTATGGTGTCGAATTTAGCGATGTTTGTCAGTATGTTGATTGGTTCGAATTTAGCACCGGCAAAATGCACAGACTGTCGCTAAATCAGTGTGAATTTGCTTATCGAGATAGTGTTTTTAAGCGCCGTTTGAAAGATAAAGGGATAATTTGTGCCATAGGCATTAGGTTGGCAAAGCAGTGGCAGCCCAAACTGAGTTATGCCGGGTTAAGCGATTTAACCGGTGCCGTCACACCGCGCCACGTATTTGATACAGTAGTGGCTATTCGGCAAAGTAAACTGCCCGATCCTGATGTGATGCCCAACGCTGGAAGCTTTTTTAAAAATCCCATTGTTGATTATTCGACCTATCAAGCATTGTTGAGTGAATTTGAACATCTGCCGTGTTATGTGCAAGCGGATAACACGGTCAAATTGGCCGCTGGCTGGTTGATTGATCAATGCCAATTAAAAGGCTACCAGCACAAAGGTGCAGCCGTGCACGTCAAACAGGCGTTGGTGTTAGTTAACGTCAATAACGCAAAAGGCGATGACGTAATCGCATTGGCTAAACACGTGCAACAAGCGGTATATGACAAGTTTGCCGTTACCTTGCAACCGGAAGTACGCTTTGTGGGTCGCAACGGTGAAATGACACTTGCGCAATTTAGCTGACTGAGAGGTTAAAGTGGCCAAACTATTGCGCGAGCAACTAATTAAGCATTTGGCAACGGGGCAGTTTGTCTCTGGCCAACAATTAGCGGAACAACTCGGGGTATCTCGTACTGCCATTGCCAAGCACGTCAAAGCCTTGACCGAAATGGGCCTTGATATTTTTTCGGTTCGCGGCAAAGGTTATAAACTCGCACAACCGATAACGCTGCTTGATCAACAATGTATATCAAAGCATTTAGCCACACTCGGAGCTACCAATGTCGTTGATGTGCACACCTTGATTGATTCAACCAACAGCTACTTGATGCGACGTTTACCCAATAGAGTGGCGCATCAGCAAGTGTGTATCGCAGAATACCAATCAGCGGGGCGCGGTCGCAGGGGGAAACAATGGCATTCACCGTTTGCGTCACATTTGTATATGTCGATGTATTGGCAACTAGAGCAAGGTTTAGCGACGGCCATGGGCATTTCGCTTGTGGTAGGGTTGGCGGTTAGTGATGTGTTGATCAATCAATATCAATTACCCGCGCAAGTAAAGTGGCCAAACGATATTTATATTAACGGTAAGAAATTAGCCGGTATCTTACTGGAATTAGAAGGGGCCAGCGCAGGCGCTGCACACTGTGTAATTGGCTTGGGGCTTAACGTTAACATGCCATCGCTGGCAGCAAGTAAGATAGGTCAACCGTGGACGGACTTAAACCAACACGTTGGAACACCTCTCGATCGCAATTTATTGTCAGCACAACTTATTTACCAGCTCAATATTCGCCTTAACCAACACCGGCGCAACGGTTTAGCGCCGATGCTCGACGACTGGCGTAAGCGCGATTACTTTTACAATCGCGATGTGCAGATCAACTCAGCTAACAAAACCAGTAAAGGCGTTTGCCGAGGCATTAATCAAAATGGTGCACTATTGTTAGAAATAGATGGTAAGGTACAGTCGATTTACGGTGGTGAAATAAGTTTGAGGGGAGTGGAGTAAAACCATGTATTTACTAGTCGATGCCGGCAATACGCGGCTCAAGTATATGCTCTCAATCGATGGTGGTATTGGCGAGTTAGCGCAGTGCAGTAATCGCGAGTTCCTGGAACGACTTGCCGCCTTTACCGACCTTAAGGCCATTGCGTTGGCCAGTGTTGCCAATGACGCGTTTAACGAGCAAATTGCGCAATGGGCGCAACAACAACAAGTCAATTTTATCTTGTTAGAAACACAAGCCGAGTCGTTTGCGATAAAAAACAGCTACGCCAATTATCACACTATGGGAGTAGACCGCTGGTTGGCCGTGGTTGGGGCACAGTGGCTATATCCCCATCGCAACGCCATCATAATTGACTCTGGTACTGCGACGACCGTTGATGTGCTATCGGCGAATAAGCAACACCTAGGTGGTTGGATTGCACCTGGTATTCAACTTATGGCCAACAGTCTGTTTAGTCATACGGATAAGGTATTTGGCGAGGTAAGCTCGGTGAGCCGTTTAGCCTTTGGCACCTCAACCTCTGACAACGTAAATTTCGGTGTGTGGTCTAGTGCGGTTGGCTTGGTTGTGCAGGCACAGCGATTGTGTGAGCAACACCAATTAACTGATCCTCTGCTGTTGTTCACCGGCGGCAACGGTGCAGAGCTAAATAAGTTAGGTGACTTTAACGGCGCGGTGATACCCGACTTAGTTTTTCACGGTATCGCGCGTTTTTTGCGTGATTCACAGCACTGCGAGCAGTTAAATTAACCGCGCAAAATCGATGGCGCTAAAATTTAGTACAGTTATTGTACAAAAAAATAGCAAACGAAAAAAAACTCCAATTTTTTTTGATTTTGCTATTGCAAGGTGCAAAACATTACTCTAGAATTCGCCTCACTTAATGCAGTGCCGACTTAGCTCAGTAGGTAGAGCAACTGACTTGTAATCAGTAGGTCGCCAGTTCGACTCCGGCAGTCGGCACCATTAACTCACCTCGTTCCTAAACGTTGGTGACGAAAGAATTTTGGAGGGGTTCCCGAGTGGCCAAAGGGATCAGACTGTAAATCTGACGGCTCTGCCTTCGGTGGTTCGAATCCACCTCCCTCCACCATATTTCGCTAGATAGCAGATAGACGCGCGGGTGTCGTATACTGGCTATTACCCTAGCCTTCCAAGCTAGAGAAACGGGTTCGATTCCCGTCACCCGCTCCATTTGGAATTCAGGATGCTGATGTAGCTCAGTTGGTAGAGCGCACCCTTGGTAAGGGTGAGGTCGGGAGTTCGAATCTCCCCATTAGCACCACTCCTGACTCGCTTTTTTGAAGAACCTTCCTAGTCCGTCTATTCTTTGTTTTTAACGCGAAACATTTTAGGGTGTGTTGATTTTCTCTTGCCTATGAATACAAGAGATTTAGTGATTAATACAGGCCTGAATCTGAAAACAGCGTGAATTTTCGATCTGTAACAACAGTGTCAATTGATAACGCGCTATGCAAACTATTGTTTTGTACTTTAAAGGTAATTGAAAATGGCAAAAGAAAAATTTGAACGTTCGAAACCGCACGTTAACGTTGGTACAATCGGCCACGTTGACCACGGTAAAACAACTCTAACTGCTGCTATCTCTGCAGTTTTAACTAAAACTCACGGTGGTGAAGTTCGTGATTTCGCACAAATCGATAACGCTCCAGAAGAGCGTGAGCGTGGTATCACAATCAATACTTCTCACATCGAGTACGACACAGCTGACCGTCACTACGCGCACGTAGACTGTCCAGGCCACGCCGACTACGTTAAAAACATGATCACTGGTGCTGCTCAAATGGACGGCGCGATCTTAGTAGTTGCAGCAACTGATGGTCCAATGCCACAAACACGTGAGCACATCCTACTTTCTCGTCAGGTTGGTGTACCTTACATCATCGTATTCATGAACAAATGTGACATGGTAGACGACGAAGAGCTTCTAGAGCTAGTAGAAATGGAAGTACGTGAACTTCTATCTGAGTACGACTTCCCAGGTGATGACTTACCAGTAGTTCAAGGTTCAGCACTAGGTGCATTGAACGGCGAAGCTCAGTGGGAAGAGAAAATCCTTGAGCTAGCGAACCACTTAGACACTTACATCCCAGAGCCAGAGCGTGCGATTGACGGTGACTTCATCCTTCCGATTGAAGACGTATTCTCAATCCAAGGTCGTGGTACTGTTGTAACAGGTCGTGTTGAGCGTGGTATCATCCGTGTAGGTGACGACGTAGAAATCGTTGGTATCAAAGACACTACTTCAACAACTTGTACAGGTGTTGAGATGTTCCGTAAGCTTCTTGACGAAGGTCGTGCTGGTGAAAACTGTGGTGTTCTTCTTCGTGGTACTAAGCGTGATGAAGTACAACGTGGTCAAGTACTTGCTAAGCCAGGTTCAATCACTCCTCACACTAAGTTCGAGTCAGAAGTATACGTACTAACTAAAGATGAAGGTGGTCGTCACACGCCATTCTTCAAAGGCTACCGTCCACAGTTCTACTTCCGTACAACGGACATCACTGGTGCAGTTGAGTTACCAGAAGGTGTAGAAATGGTAATGCCAGGCGACAACTTAAAGTTTGTTGTTGAGCTAATCAACCCAATCGCGATGGACGAAGGTTTACGCTTCGCTATCCGTGAAGGCGGCCGTACTGTAGGCGCTGGCGTTGTATCAAAAATTATTGAATAATTTTTGAAATAGCTAAAAAAGAAGGTCGCATTTGCGACCTTTTTTTTACGCCGACAAAAGTACGTACGACTTCACGGAGTTCCGTGATGACAAATTCGATTAGAAAAATGTCCTAGTGGACAATTTTCCAGAATTTGCCAAATGCCTCAGGTATTTGGATTAACCATTGATGGTTAACCTGTACAGTAGGTGCTGGTGTTGACAAAAAACTGCTCCTGCGTTTTTTGCATTCTCACCTTCCGTGGCGGTTTATCTAAAATCATTGAATAATGATTTTTAAACACTAAACCTGAAAAGAGCAGCCATTGGCTGCTCTTTTTGTATGTACGGCCGGCTTCACGGCTGCTCTTTTTGTATGTTTGTACTAAGCGTTAGTATGCGTATTTGCTCAACCGCTTCAGCTTGGTCGCCAGCTTTGCGTTGCGATTGTCACGCACTTGGCCGTCACTATTGGCTAGAGGTTGTGCAATGGCATACGATGCGCCACTGCAAACCGGGCTTAGATCGCTTTCGCGCTTGTCACTGCGTTGGTACATGCTTGTCAGTTGATAATCTTCAGCAGTATCGATTAAGTAGGCCATATCATAGTAAAAGCCACTGTCGACTTGCCAAGCAGCATCGCTGTTGGAGCGAGTTAATACAACATCAAAATATTCACCATTTTCGAAAAGTTCAAAGCTCCGTTGGTTGGGAGTATCCACCGTCATAGTCTCATAATAAATAACCTCGTCAGCTGCTGAATGTAATATCAGATTGGTTGAGAAGACTGTTACTGTTAAGGTATCTTCATCTTCTAACGTATACTGACCCAACACGCTAGCCGTGCCGTGGTAATCGACGTACAGATCTTCCGTAACGGTGATCAAATCGTAATATCCATCGTCTAAGTCGACCAGTTGGGTATACAGGCTAACATTTAGCTCGTTTTCTATTGATTCACCTGTGTAATAGCAGTCTTCTCCTAGGTCATATTCATCACCGAGGTAATCGTAAAATTCTGCACTGTAGTTGCTGCGAAATACCATGTAGGCTACGTCAACTAATCCATCGATTTGCGCTGACGAATCCCAAACCCCTGCTAGTTGAGAAATACTTGGCGTATAATCGGGATAATTAGGCGTTTTGGCGCTAACCGTGTCGGTGCTATCGCCGCCACCGCAACCGTAAAGCGCGGCTATCAAAATGGCAATAATTGCTTTTTGCATCATACATCCTTGTTATTTTTCGTTTTAATTATTAGTACGTTACTGCTTTTTGTGGTGGGTGGCAATAGTCCAAATGATCTTGGTAAAATCGTCTATCAGGTCATAACTTATGCGTTACTGATGTTGACGAGAAGAGGGCATAGCTAAGAGCAATATCATAGGCAAAGACAATAGATACAGTAACAAATCCAATCAATGATTAAACCTATGTATTAAAGAGCGGTGGCCAAGGCACACTCCGTTAACAGGCGCTGTTTGTGTTTTGCCAAAGACAACCCCTTTCGTCTCTTGGCTCTATCTTATCTGGCGTTGTACATCGCACGTACTGCAGTAAGACTTTACCCTTTTGTATATCGCGTTCTCGGTTTACAAAAACATCACACTTTAGCGGTATCGAACGACAATTAAATCTTGAGTAATTGGATAAGCTAAGTATAATAACCGTTCACTTCTCATGTAATTCTCAATTTTCCCTTCGAAAGCGCAGAAAAAACACATGATAAGTGTATCGGTACCATCGAGGTACCACAAAGATTTAGGGGTGTAGTTCCAATTGGTAGAACGGCGGTCTCCAAAACCGACGGTTGGGAGTTCGAGTCTCTCCACCCCTGCCAAATATTTTCAATCTCGCTATAGGAGCGAGGTGCGTTTGTCTTGATGTTGACAGGAACAGGTCAGAAGTTATGAATGCAAGTACAGAAACCTCACAAGGTGGTTCTCTAGATACAGTTAAGTGGATTGTTGTTTTTCTACTTTTAGGTGGTGCCGTGTTCGGCAACTACTACTTTGGTGAAGAGTCGGTATTATTCCGTGCGTTAGGAGTTGTTGCCGCAGTTGCTATTGCTGCAATTATCGCTTTGCAAACCGAAAAGGGTAAAGCGTTTTTTAGTTTTGCTAAGGAATCTCGTACTGAAGTACGCAAAGTTGTATGGCCTACAAAACAAGAATCTATGCAGACAACCGGTATTGTTATCGTTGCAACATTAATTATGTCACTGATTCTTTGGGGACTAGATAGTCTATTATATGAAATCGTAAGCTTTATTACTTCGCTATAGGTGCACTAATGTCTGAAGAAATCAAATTAAGATGGTATGTAGTTCAAGCTTTTTCTGGCTACGAAGCCCGCGTTCAAAAAACGCTTTTAGAGCATATTAAAATCCATGGCATGGAAGACAAGTTTGGCCAGGTATTAGTGCCGACCGAAGAAGTTGTTGAAATGCGTGCTGGTCAAAAACGCAAAAGTGCGCGCAAATTCTTCCCTGGCTACGTGTTAGTTGAAATGGCTATGGATGAAGAAGCGTGGCACTTAGTAAAAAGCGTACCTCGCGTACTGGGCTTTATTGGTGGGACGTCAGATCGTCCAGCACCAATTACTAAAGCCGAAGCGGATCGTATTTTACAGCGTCTTGATGAGTCTTCAGAAGCGCCACGTCCAAAAACCTTATTCGAACCAGGCGAAGTGGTACGTGTTATCGACGGTCCATTCGCTGACTTTAACGGTGTGGTTGAAGAGTTGGATTACGAAAAAAGCCGAATCAAAGTATCGGTATCGATTTTCGGTCGTTCAACCCCTGTTGAACTGGAGTTTTCTCAGGTTGAGAAAACCTAGTCGAGTTATCGATGAAAAAGCCGTGCTAAGCACGGCTTTTTTGTATCTGTACGATGAACACTGAACTTACGCCTCGCTAATTGCGTAATGGCACTACATCAATTATCATCGCCTTGTCGGCCTAGTTTTTTGACGTATCTCTATTTGCTATGATTTCCCAATTATTCACTAATCGCACGCAATACATTGCGGCCTCCCTTATCACTGTATTTATCGCTTGGGGGGCGGTGCTGAGTGTACAGCCAAATATCGGTACGTTAGTAAGTGATTACTTTGCATTCTTCTTTCTGGGTATAGGCGGCGCGATAGCGGCCAATTCAACCGGGGCCGGTGGTGGTGTGGTGTTTGTGCCATTCTTTGATGCCATCGGCATGCACATTGACCAAGTGATTGCCACCAGTTTTGCTATTCAATGCTTTGGCATGACGGTTGGCAGTATATCTTGGTTGCTCTTTTTTAATTCAAACAGTAAGCAGAGAGTCGAGCGGGTAAATCTGCTTTATCAAGCCTTATTGGCAAGTGTGCCGTTTTCGATTGCGGGTCTATTGCTAGTCCAGTATTTACCGATTGCACCAGTTGCATCAATCAATCTGATATTCAGTGTGTTTTCATTGGTGTTTGGCATAGTCGTTTTGTACCACTGTGCCTATTTGAATAAGCGCTCCACGCATCGAGGCGCAAAAACGCTCACGGCGAAAGAAGTCGCCTTAATTGCCTTTGTTAGTTTTATCGGTGGTATTATTACCGCGTGGATTTCGGTTGGCGTCGGTGAAATTGTCGCGGTTATCTTGTTAATCCGCGGCTTTTCTGTGATGTTTTCCGTCGCCACCGGGGTTATTGTCTCGGCAATTTCCGTGATCTGTGGCGTACCTTATTTTATCGAATTGTCTCTAATCAACACGCAGGTGTTAATGTTTGCTGCACCCGGTGCGATGGTTGGCGCGTTATTAGCTCGCTATTTAGCACTGTGGCTCGGCGCACAGCGGCTTAAGCTATTTCTCGGTAGCTGGATTCTACTCGTGGGCATCGCCGGTATCGCTTAATTATTGTACCGCTAGAAATAGCCTGACAGACTGGGGATTAGTTCGATTTCGAGACATTAATTGGGCCTATATCGGCCAACGTAATAACAGCAGTTTATCCCTATTAATCGGCTCTAAAGCGTTGTCAAAACAATGATTTTCAGGAGCCATCACGCGAATATTTACCCACCTGAGCTAAGTCCTTAGTACCTTGTCACCAACGGCGAATTAAAAAAATGTCGTCCGTGCTTGCTTATTGTTCATTGATTAATATATAATCCGCTGCCGATTTTATTTAACGCAAGTAAAATCGTTTTTATTAACCGGGGAGCTGAATTGTTTCAGCGTTATCACCCAAACTAAAGGTATTAAACAATGGCTAAGAAAGTCCAAGCTTTAATCAAGCTACAGGTTGCTGCTGGTGCAGCTAACCCGTCACCACCAGTTGGTCCTGCTCTAGGTCAACATGGTGTAAACATCATGGAATTCTGTAAAGCGTTTAACGCACGTACAGATTCTTTAGATAAAGGCGCTCCAGTTCCAGTTGTAATCACAGTTTACAACGATCGCTCTTTCACTTTTGAAACTAAGACTCCACCTGCTTCTTACTTACTTAAGAAAGCTGCTGGTATCAAGAGCGGTTCAGGTCGTCCTAACACTGAAAAAGTTGGTACTGTTACAACAGCTCAACTTGAAGAAATCGTTAAGATGAAAGAGCCAGACTTAACTGCTGGTTCAATGGAAGCGGCTGTGCGTACTATTGCAGGTTCAGCTCGTGCAATGGGTTTGGTAGTAGAGGACTAATCAATGGCTAAATTATCAAAACGCGCTCGTCTAATCCGTGAAAAAGTAGACGTATTGAAAGAATACGAAATCAATGAAGCAATCGCTTTATTGAAAGAGTTAGCTACAGCTAACTTCAAAGAGTCTGTAGATGTTGCTGTTAAGCTAGGCATCGACGCTCGTAAATCTGACCAAAACGTTCGTGGTGCAACTGTACTACCTCACGGTACTGGCCGTGACGTTCGTGTTGCTGTGTTCACACAGGGCGCAAACGTAGAACTAGCTAAAGAAGCTGGTGCAGACATCATTGGTATGGAAGATCTAGCTGAGCAAGTAAAAGCTGGCGAAATGAACTTCGACGTTGTTATCGCAACTCCAGATGCGATGCGTGTTGTAGGTCAACTAGGTCAAGTATTAGGTCCACGTGGTCTAATGCCAAACCCTAAAGTTGGTACTGTAACTCCAGACGTAGCTACTGCTGTTAAGAACGCAAAAGCTGGTCAGATCCGTTACCGCAACGACAAGAATGGTATCATCCATTCTACTATCGGTAAGGTAGATTTCGACGCTAACCAAATTGAAGAAAACCTAGTTGCATTGCTAGCTGCGCTTAAGAAAGCTAAGCCTGCACAAGCAAAAGGCGCTTACTTCAAGAAGGTATCTCTTTCAACGACTATGGGCGCTGGTGTAACTATCGCTCAAAACTCTTTGTCAGACATCTAATAAAGCGTTTACAGTGGGTGAATTTTAATCTATAATTCGCCCCCTAAATTTTTGGTAGGTGTTGAACAACGCGGTTTACAATGTAAACACTGTTCAGCTCCCGTCAAAGACCGTAGGTGTTGTTGAGATCTTAAGCACTTCATGAGTGTGATTAACACAGCTTAATTTCCTACGTAGATGGTGATTACCCAGATATTTTCCTAAATTTCTGGCTCTCGCCGTAGAGGCCTAAGACGCGTGCGTTTTAGGAGAGTTAAATACCGGTTATCCGGTGAACCAGGAGTTAAAGCCAATGGCTATTAATCTTGATGATAAAAAAGCAATTGTTGCTGAAGTTCAAGAAGCTGCCTCTGGCGCTCTTTCAGCTGTTGTTGCCGACTCGCGCGGTGTAACAGTTGAAGCGATTACTGCATTGCGTAAGCAAGCTCGTGAAAACGGTGTATGGATGAAAGTCGTTCGTAACACGTTAGCACGTCGCGCAGTTGAAGGTACTCCATTCGAATGTTTGAAAGAATCATTCGTAGGTCCTTCATTAATCGCATTCTCAAGCGAGCACCCAGGTGCTGCAGCGCGTATCTTCAATGATTTCGCTAAAGAAAACGCAATCTTTGAACTGAAAACTGCTGCATACGAAGGTGAAGTTGTTGACGTACAAGTACTAGCTAAGCTACCTACTTACGACGAAGCAATTGCACGCTTGATGAGCGCAATGAAAGAAGCATCTGCTGGCAAACTTGTACGCACTATTGCTGCAATTCGCGATCAGAAAGAGCAAGAAGCAGCTTAATTGCGCTGTTAGCTTGTATTTATATAGTTTTTTATCTAACAGCGTGTTGGCTGTTTAAATTTTATAGGAAAGATGATTATGTCTATCTCTAAAGACGATATCTTAAATGCTGTTGCTGAAATGTCAGTAATGGAAGTTGTTGAACTTATCGAAGCAATGGAAGAGAAGTTCGGCGTTTCTGCTGCTGCTGCTGTTGCAGTTGCTGCTGACGCAGGTGCTGCTGCTGCAGAACAAACTGAGTTCGACGTAGTTCTAGAAAGCTTCGGTGGCAACAAAGTTGCTGTTATCAAAGCAGTACGTGGTGCTACTGGTCTTGGTCTTAAAGAAGCTAAAGAAGTTGTTGAATCAGCTCCTAAAGCTCTTAAAGAAGGCGTTTCTAAAGAAGAAGCTGAAGCTCTTAAAGCTGAACTTGAAGAAGCAGGCGCAACTGTTGCTATCAAGTAATCTGTATACATACAGATTAGCTGCCTAATTTAGGCAATGGCTGGTGACTAATGTCACCGGCCTTTTTGCGCTAAAAGAGATTGTTTTTTAAACGGTTAGTTGATAATGTTTAAAGTTATCGTCTTTTTTAACGTGAATACAAGTTCTTACATCACAACATTGCGTTCTTTGAGTCAATCAAAGCGCAGTTTACGGTGAGAGCTATATCTGAGTTTTAAGCAAATGACCCAAGAGATATTTGCTTAAGATTTAAAGAGATTTACTCCTGGCGATGCCACCCGGCTGCCAGGTTGGCCATAACGAGCAAGATGAGGAACCCATGGTTTACTCTTATTCTGAGAAGAAGCGTATTCGAAAGGATTTTGGTAAGAGCGCTCAGGTAATGGATTATCCATTCCTGTTGTCTATCCAACTCGAATCTTTCCGCAAGTTTATTGATATCGATGAAATGGGTACAGTTGGTTTAGAAGCTGCATTCCGTAGTGTATTTCCAATTAAAAGTTATTCTGGTAATTCAGAATTACAATACGTAAGTTACCGCTTAGGTGAGCCTCTATTTGATGTGAAAGAATGTCAAATCCGTGGCGTTACCTACTCAGCGGCTTTACGCGTTACTTTGCGTTTAGTTATTTACGATAAAGAAGCTGCGCCAGGTACCATTAAAGATATTAAAGAACAAGAAGTTTACATGGGCGAAATCCCATTGATGACAGAGAACGGTACGTTCGTTATCAATGGTACGGAACGTGTAATCGTATCTCAGTTACACCGTTCACCTGGTGTATTCTTTGATCACGACAAAGGCAAAACTCACTCATCGGGTAAAGTGCTTTACAACGCACGCGTAATTCCTTACCGCGGTTCGTGGTTAGATTTTGAGTTTGATCCGAAAGACAATCTATTTGTTCGTATTGACCGTCGTCGTAAGCTACCTGCATCGATCATCTTACGTGCGCTTGAGTACAGCACAGAAGAAATTCTGGCGATGTTCTACAGCACCACGCGTTTCGATATTAAGAAAAGCAAGATGGTTATGGAATTGGTTCCAGAACGTCTTCGCGGTGAAACAGCAACGTTCGATATTAAAATGCCAAACGGTGATGTGCTCGTTGAACAAGGCCGTCGTATTACTGCTCGTCATATCCGTGCATTAGAAAAAGAAAACGTTAATACTTTAGACGTACCAGCAGACTACATTGTTGGTCGCGTATTGGCCAAAGACTACGTCAACAAGAGCACAGGCGAGCTAGTTGCCGCAGCGAACACAGAACTAACCCTAGAGTTAGTTGCTGAGTTAGTTGAGGCTGGCTATAAGTCGCTTGAAACCTTGTACATGAACGAATTCGACTGTGGCTCGTACATGTCGGATACATTGCGTATCGATAGTTCGACTAACCGCTTAGAGGCGCTAGTTGAAATTTACCGTATGATGCGCCCAGGTGAGCCGCCAACGAAAGAAGCAGCGGAAGCGCTTTTTGACAACTTATTCTTCTCAGAAGAGCGCTATGACCTGTCAAATGTTGGTCGTATGAAGTTTAACCGTCGCGTTGGCCGTGATGAGTCAACTGGCGAAGGCGTATTATCGAACGACGATATCATTGACGTGATGAAAACCTTGATCACGATTCGCGATGGTAAAGGTGAAGTTGACGATATCGACCACTTAGGTAACCGTCGTATTCGTTCGGTTGGTGAAATGGCCGAGAACCAGTTCCGCGTAGGTCTTGTACGTGTAGAACGTGCGGTTCGTGAGCGTTTATCTCTTGGTGATCTTGATGCAGTAATGCCACAAGATTTAATTAACGCTAAGCCTATCTCTGCCGCTGTTAAAGAATTCTTTGGTTCATCGCAATTGTCACAATTTATGGACCAAAACAACCCGCTGTCTGAAGTAACGCACAAGCGTCGTATTTCAGCGTTAGGCCCAGGTGGTCTAACTCGTGAACGCGCAGGCTTTGAGGTTCGAGACGTACATCCAACTCACTACGGTCGTGTGTGTCCAATCGAAACGCCGGAAGGTCCAAACATCGGTTTGATTAACTCGTTATCTTGTTACGCTCGTACCAATGATTACGGTTTCCTTGAAACGCCTTATCGCAAAGTTGTCGATGGTGTGGTAACTGATGATATCGATTATTTATCAGCGATTGAAGAAGGTAACTTCGTAGTTGCACAGGCAAACGCTGAAGTTGATGCCGATAACAAACTTGTTGACGGCCTAGTGCCATGTCGTCACAAGAACGAATTCACCTTAATGCAATCTGATCAAGTTCAGTATATGGATGTATCACCACAGCAAATTATTTCTGTGGCTGCGTCACTTATTCCATTCCTTGAACACGATGATGCGAACCGTGCATTGATGGGTGCGAACATGCAACGTCAAGCGGTACCTACATTGAAGGCTGATAAGCCACTTGTTGGTACAGGTATGGAAAAAACCATCGCAGTAGACTCTGGTGTTACAGCCGTAGCTAAGCGTGGCGGTGTAGTGGATTACGTAGATGCTTCGCGCATCGTAGTTCGCGTAAACGAAAGTGAGATGGTTCCAGGTGAAGCAGGTATTGATATCTACAACCTAACCAAGTACACGCGTTCAAACCAAAATACGTGTATCAACCAGCGTCCAACTTGTAAAGTTGGTGAGCCGGTAGAACGCGGTGACGTATTAGCTGATGGTCCTTCAACAGACCTTGGTGAACTTGCTCTTGGTCAAAACATGCGTATCGCATTCATGCCTTGGAACGGTTACAACTTCGAGGATTCGATGTTGATCTCTGAGCGTGTAACCAAGGAAGATCGCTTTACCACAATTCACATTCAAGAGCTTAGCTGTATCGCACGTGATACCAAACTCGGTGCAGAAGAAATTACCTCTGATATACCGAACGTAGGTGAATCAGCACTTAGCAAACTTGATGAGTCTGGTGTTGTTTACATCGGTGCTGAAGTTAAGGGTGGCGACATCCTAGTTGGTAAAGTAACACCGAAAGGCGAAACTCAACTAACACCTGAAGAGAAGCTTTTACGTGCAATCTTTGGTGAAAAAGCTGCCGACGTAAAAGACAGTTCGTTACGCGTACCTAACTCAGTGTCAGGTACCATCATCGACGTACAAATTTTCACTCGCGACGGTGTTGAAAAAGACAAGCGCGCACTTGAAATTGAAGAGATGCAACTGAGCGAAGTCAAGAAAGACTTAGGCGATGAATTTAGCATTCTAGAAGACGGTATCTACGCTCGTGCCAAGAAGCTGTTAATGGCTGCAGGCATGAACGAGAGCGACCTTAACGGTATGTCTCGTGATCAGTGGTTGACGCAAAGTTTAGCTGACGAAGCACAGCAAACTGAACTTGAGCAAATCGCAGAGCAATACGATGCGATTAAAGCCGACTTCGATAAGAAGTTTGAAACCAAGCGTCGTAAGATCACTCAAGGTGATGATTTAGCGCCGGGCGTGCTTAAGATCGTTAAGGTTTACTTAGCCGTTAAGCGTCAATTACAACCTGGTGACAAGATGGCTGGTCGTCACGGTAACAAGGGTGTAATCTCGAATGTTGTTCCGGTTGAAGACATGCCTTACGACGAAAACGGTGAGCCGGTAGATATCGTGCTTAACCCACTGGGTGTACCGTCGCGTATGAACATCGGTCAAATCTTGGAAACTCACTTAGGTATGGCGGCACGCGGTATCGGTGAGAAGATCGATCGCATGATTAAAGAACAGCAAGAGCTGGCCAAACTTCGCAGTTTCTTGAAAGATGTCTACGCGGTTGGCGAATCTCGCCAAGATGTTGATATTGACAGTTTCTCAGACGATGAAGTTATGCGTCTTGCGAATAACTTAAGAGCCGGTTTACCAATTGCAACACCAGCATTTGACGGTGCGGCAGAAAAAGAAATTAAAGAGCTATTCCGCCTAGCGGATATGCCAGAAAGCGGACAATTCACGCTTTATGATGGTCGTACTGGTCGCGCGTTTGAGCGTCCTGTGACTGTTGGTTACATGTACATGTTGAAACTTAACCACTTGGTTGATGACAAGATGCACGCTCGTTCAACTGGTTCTTACTCACTTGTTACTCAGCAACCACTTGGTGGTAAAGCTCAGTTCGGTGGTCAGCGTTTCGGTGAGATGGAGGTGTGGGCATTAGAAGCATACGGTGCCGCATATACTCTACAAGAAATGCTAACAGTTAAGTCAGATGATGTTAACGGCCGTACGAAGATGTACAAAAACCTTGTTGATGGCGACCATCGCATGGAACCTGGCATGCCAGAATCATTCAACGTATTGTTGAAAGAGATTCGCTCTCTAGGTATCAACATTGAGTTGGACGAAGAGTAGAGCTTAGGTTCTCGTTAAAGTATATAACGGGAGGGTGAAAACCCTCCCAGATGTTAACTCCGACAGGAGATAGAGTGTGAAAGATTTACTTAAGTTTCTTAAGCAACAAAATCAAACTGAAGAATTCGATGGTATCCGCATCGGTTTAGCTTCACCAGATATGATCCGTTCATGGTCATACGGTGAAGTTAAAAAGCCTGAAACTATCAACTACCGTACGTTCAAACCAGAACGCGACGGCCTTTTCTGTGCACGTATTTTCGGCCCAGTAAAAGATTATGAGTGTTTATGTGGAAAGTATAAGCGCTTAAAGCACCGCGGTGTTATTTGTGAAAAATGTGGCGTTGAAGTGACGCTTACTAAAGTTCGTCGTGACCGTATGGGTCACATTGAACTGGCTAGCCCAGTAGCCCACATTTGGTTCTTAAAATCATTGCCGTCTCGCATTGGTTTATTGCTTGATATGACATTGCGCGATATCGAGCGCGTGTTGTATTTTGAATCGTATGTTGTAACCGAAGCGGGTATGACAACGCTAGAAACAGGTCAAATTCTAACTGAAGAAGAGTATCTAGATGCGTTAGAAGAGCACGGTGATGAGTTCGATGCGAAAATGGGTGCAGAAGCCATTTTAGCCTTGTTAAAAGAAATTGACTTACTCGGTGAAATTGAGCAGATGCGTGAAGAACTACCTGAAATTGGTAGCGAAACCAAGCGCAAGAAGATCACTAAGCGTCTTAAGCTTATGGAAGCCTTCGCTCAATCAGGTAATAAGCCTGAGTGGATGATCATGTCGGTTCTACCGATCCTTCCACCAGACCTACGTCCACTAGTTCCACTAGATGGCGGTCGTTTTGCGACGTCTGATTTGAACGACTTATACCGTCGTGTAATCAACCGTAACAACCGTTTGAAGCGTCTATTAGACTTAGTTGCACCAGACATTATCGTACGCAACGAAAAGCGTATGCTACAAGAGTCTGTTGATGCACTATTAGATAACGGTCGTCGCGGTCGCGCCATCACTGGCTCGAATAAGCGTCCGTTGAAATCACTTGCTGATATGATCAAAGGTAAGCAAGGTCGTTTCCGTCAAAACCTTCTTGGTAAGCGTGTTGACTACTCAGGCCGTTCTGTAATTACCGTTGGTCCTACACTTCGTCTACACCAGTGTGGTTTACCGAAGAAGATGGCGTTAGAACTATTCAAGCCATTTATCTACGGCAAGCTTGAAACTCGCGGTTTAGCAACCACAATCAAAGCGGCGAAGAAATTAGTAGAGCGCGAAGTGGCAGAGGTTTGGGATGTTCTTGACGAAGTTATCCGTGAACATCCGGTAATGCTTAACCGTGCACCGACACTTCACAGATTGGGTATCCAAGCGTTTGAACCGGTACTGATTGAAGGTAAAGCGATTCAGTTACACCCACTAGTGTGTGCGGCGTACAACGCTGACTTCGATGGTGACCAAATGGCTGTTCACGTGCCGTTGACGATTGAAGCTCAATTAGAAGCACGTGCCCTAATGATGTCAACCAACAACGTTCTATCTCCTGCGAACGGTGATCCAATCATCGTACCTTCACAGGACGTTGTACTAGGTTTGTACTACCTTACCCGTGACCGCGTAAACGGCAAAGGCGAAGGTATGGTTTTTGGCTCACCTGAAGAAGCGGAAAAGGCGTATCGCACAGAAGTAGCGGGTCTTCACTCGCGCGTTAAAGTGCGCATTACCCAGCTTGTAAAAGGCGAAGAGCAAACCTCGTTAATCGACACTACAGTTGGTCGTGCGATCTTGTGGATGGTATGTCCTAAAGGTCTACCGTTTGAGATCATCAACCGCACATTAGGTAAGAAGCAAATCTCTAACCTAATTAACCATGCGTACCGTAACCTTGGTCTTAAAGATACCGTTATCTTTGCCGACCACATTATGTACACAGGTTTCCACTATGCGATGATCGCGGGTGCGTCAGTTGGTATCGACGATATGGTAATTCCAGATGAGAAATACACCATCATCGAAGCCGCTGAGAAAGAAGTTGAAGAAATCCAATCTCAGTTTGACTCAGGTCTTGTAACTGCGGGTGAGAAATACAACAAAGTTATCGATATTTGGTCATCAGCCAACGAAAAAGTTTCGAAAGCGATGATGGACAACTTATCGAAAGATTACGTTGAAAATCGCGATGGCGAAATGGAAGCACAAGACTCGTTTAACTCGATCTACATGATGGCTGACTCGGGTGCTCGTGGTAGTGCGGCTCAGATTCGTCAGCTAGCGGGTATGCGTGGTCTAATGGCAAAACCAGATGGTTCAATCATCGAAACACCAATTACCGCGAACTTCCGTGAAGGTCTGAACGTACTACAGTACTTCATCTCAACTCACGGTGCGCGTAAAGGTTTGGCCGATACCGCACTTAAAACAGCGAACTCGGGTTACTTGACTCGTCGTCTCGTTGACGTGGCACAAGATTTGGTTGTTACTGAAAACGACTGTGGCACTGAAGAAGGTCTATTGATGACACCTCTTATCGAAGGTGGTGACGTTGTAGAACCATTGCGCGAGCGCGTACTAGGTCGTGTTGTTGCGCAAGATGTCTTCGTACCGGGTACGGAAGATGTGTTGTTTGCTCGTAACACGTTATTAGACGAAGCGAAGTGTGACACCTTAGAAGAAAACTCAGTTGACCAAGTTTGGGTTCGCTCAATCATCACCTGTGATACTGACTACGGTATTTGTGCACAGTGTTACGGTCGTGACTTAGCACGTGGTCACCTAATCAATGAAGGTGAAGCAATCGGTGTTGTAGCGGCTCAGTCAATCGGTGAGCCGGGTACACAGCTTACCATGCGTACGTTCCACATCGGTGGTGCGGCATCACGAGCGTCAGCAGAAAACAGTGTTCAGGTTAAGAACAACGGTACCATCAAGTTACAAAATGCGAAGTTCGTAAGTAACTCTGACGGCAAGCTAGTTATTACCTCGCGTTCATCTGAACTAACGGTTATTGACGAGTTAGGTCGTGAGAAAGAGCGTTATAAAGTCCCTTACGGTGCGATTTTAGGTAAAGGTGACGGCGAAAGTATTGAAGCGGGTGAAACCGTTGCAAACTGGGATCCGCATACTCACCCAATCATCACTGAGGTTGCTGGTAAGATCAAGTTTGTTGACTTAGTTGAAGGCGTTACCATGACTCGTCAAACAGATGAGTTAACGGGTCTATCAAGCATCGTTATCACCGATGTCGGTCAGCGTCCATCAGCGGGTAAAGAAATGCGCCCAATGGTTAAACTTGTCGATGGCAAAGGCAATGACGTAATGATCGCTGGTACAGATATTCCGGCACAGTACTTCTTACCGGGTAACGCGATTGTTAACCTAGAAGATGGCTCTGCGGTAAATATCGGTGATGCGTTAGCGCGTATTCCTCAAGAGTCGTCAAAAACTCGTGATATTACCGGTGGTCTACCACGTGTAGCTGACTTGTTCGAAGCGCGTAAGCCGAAAGAGCCGGCAATTCTTGCTGAGAAAACCGGTATTATCGGTTTTGGTAAGGAAACCAAAGGTAAACGTCGCTTACAAATCACCCAAACAAACGGTGATGTATACGAAGAGATGATTCCTAAGTGGCGTCAACTTAACGTATTCGAAGGTGAAGCTGTACAAAAAGGTGAAGTTATCGCTGACGGTCCTGAGTCGCCACACGATATCCTGCGTTTGCGCGGTATTTCTGATGTTGCCAATTACATCGTGAACGAAGTTCAAGACGTATATCGCTTACAAGGTGTTAAGATCAACGATAAGCACATCGAAGTTATCGTTCGTCAAATGATCCGCAAATGTGAGATTATGGATGGTGGTGACAGTGATTTCCTACCTGGTGAACAAGTAGAAGTTGCGCGTGTTAAAATCGCCAACCGCGAACTTGAAGCCGAAGGTAAGAAACCTGCTGAGTTCCAAACCATGCTAATGGGTATCACTAAAGCGTCACTAGCGACAGAATCGTTTATCTCAGCGGCATCGTTCCAAGAGACAACGCGCGTGCTTACCGAAGCAGCTGTTGCTGGTAAGAAAGATGACTTACGCGGTTTGAAAGAAAACGTTATTGTTGGTCGTTTGATTCCAGCTGGTACCGGTTATGCGTACCACAAGAACCGCGCAGCTAAGGCAGCTCAAGTGCCTGTAGAAGCAACGGTTTCAGCAGAAGATGCAGAACAAGCACTAACTGACGCATTAAATGCGGAAATGTTAGGCGGTTCTGATACCGACGCGTTAACGGATAACGAATAATTCAGTACGGCGTTAACCGCCGTGGCGAAATGAATAAAAAAAGGGATCGTTTAGATCCCTTTTTGTTTAATATTCGATCAAAAAAGATCGCTGATCTTTTACTCTTTGCTTGACAGTGACCCCCATCACTAATAGAATTCTGCGACCTTGCTGTGATGGCAAGGTTTTATCACGTTTATGAGGGTGAGTTCAAAATCAGCGAAGACGCTGGATTGATTCACCAGTTTTAACTAATCAGGAGCTATAATGGCAACTATTAACCAATTAGTACGTAAGCCACGTGTTAAGCAGGTTCAGAAAAGTAACGTTCCAGCGTTACAAGCCTGTCCTCAACGTCGCGGTGTATGTACTCGTGTGTACACTACTACACCTAAAAAACCTAACTCAGCACTACGTAAAGTAGCTCGTGTTCGTTTAACTAACGGCTACGAAGTTACATCATACATCGGTGGTGAAGGTCACAACTTACAAGAGCATAGCGTTATCTTAATCCGTGGTGGTCGTGTTAAAGACTTACCTGGTGTTCGCTATCACACCGTTCGTGGTGCACTAGATTGTTCTGGTGTTAACGATCGTAGACAAGGCCGTTCTAAGTACGGTGCTAAGCGCCCTAAATCTTAACGGTTCTCCGTCAAGTAAGGCCAAACTAACTTTTAATATTTAATTGTTTTGGGATTATCCTGAAGCTAATCGGAGAATTGACAATGCCAAGAAGACGTGTTGTAGGTCAGCGTAAAATTTTACCTGATCCGAAGTTTAAAAACGAACTTTTAGCAAAATTCATCAACATCCTTATGGTTGATGGTAAAAAATCTGTAGCAGAAAAAATTGTTTACGGTGCACTAGACATTCTAGCTGAAAAAAACCCGGAAAAAGAGCACTTAGACTTGTTCGAAATCGCTCTTGAGAACATCCGTCCACACGTAGAGGTTAAATCTCGTCGTGTTGGTGGTTCAACTTACCAGGTTCCAGTAGAAGTACGTCCAGTACGTCGTAACGCTCTAGCCATGCGTTGGTTAGTTGACGCTGCTCGTAAACGTGGTGAAAAATCAATGGCTCAACGCCTAGCTAACGAAATGTTAGATGCTTCTGAAAACAAAGGTTCAGCTGTGAAGAAACGTGAAGACGTTCACAGAATGGCTGAAGCGAACAAAGCATTCGCACATTACCGTTGGTAATATAATGTTAAGCGTAGCGGCGTTAGCCGCTGCGCTTTTCTCGTTTTTCAACTGTCAGTTCTAGACCAAAAAATCAACAACAGTTAATGGTTTTAGAAGCTTACTTTCTAAAGTATCTTTAGTATTTTCGAAAGTTAGTTTAAGGAACACGCCGACTATAGAGGAATCCATCAGTGGCTCGTACAACCCCTATTGAACGTTACCGTAACATAGGTATTGCTGCACACGTAGATGCAGGTAAAACGACAACAACAGAACGCGTTTTGTTTTATACCGGTTTATCTCACAAGATTGGTGAAGTGCATGATGGCGCTGCTACCATGGACTGGATGGAACAAGAACAAGAGCGCGGTATTACCATTACCTCAGCGGCGACTACGTGTTTTTGGAAAGGCATGCAAGGCCAATTCGAAGACCACCGTATTAACATTATCGACACCCCAGGCCACGTTGACTTTACCATTGAAGTGGAACGTTCACTACGCGTGTTAGATGGCGCCGTATTAGTTCTGTGTGGCTCATCAGGCGTACAACCGCAAACTGAAACCGTTTGGCGTCAGATGGAAAAATACAAAGTTCCGCGTATGGTTTTCGTCAACAAGATGGATCGCATGGGCGCTGACTACTTAAACGTTGTAAAACAATGTAAAGACCGCTTAGGAGCCAATGCTGTACCAATTCAATTGGCAATTGGTAGTGAAGAAGACTTCACCGGTGTTATTGACTTAGTCAAAATGAAAGCCATCAACTGGAATGAAGCCGACCAAGGTATGACCTTTGAATACGAAGAAATTCCAGCGGATATGGTCGACCTTGCGCAAGAGTGGCATGAACACTTAGTTGAGTCTGCTGCCGAAGCAAGCGACGAACTTATGGACAAATACCTTGAAGAAGGTGAGTTGTCTGAGCAAGAGATCAAAGCTGCGTTGCGTCAACTGACATTGAGAAATGACATTGTGTTAACTACCTGTGGTAGTGCTTTCAAAAACAAAGGTGTACAAGCGGTACTAGACGCTGTGGTTGAATATTTACCGTCGCCAACCGAAGTTGAAGCGATTAAAGGTATTAAAGACGACAAAAACGAAACCGAAGACACCCGCGAGGCAGATGACAAGGCACCGTTTGCCGCGCTTGCGTTTAAGATCGCAACAGACCCGTTTGTTGGTACGTTAACGTTTGTTCGCGTCTATTCAGGTATCCTGAAAACCGGCGACATGGTGTATAACCCTGTTAAAGGCAAAAAAGAGCGCATTGGCCGTATCGTGCAAATGCACTCAAACAACCGCGAAGAAATTAAAGAAGTTCGCGCCGGTGATATCGCCGCACTGATCGGTATGAAAGACGTTACCACGGGTGATACCTTATGTGATCAGCAAAACGTGATTACCTTAGAGCGCATGGAATTCCCTGAGCCGGTAATCTCGGTAGCAGTAGAGCCGAAAACTAAAGCCGACCAAGAAAAAATGGGTATTGCTTTGGGTAAACTTGCGGCTGAAGATCCGTCGTTCCGCGTTGAAACCGACGAGGAAACAGGGCAAACAATTATTTCTGGTATGGGCGAGCTACACCTAGACATTATCGTTGATCGGATGAAGCGTGAATTCAAGGTTGACGCGAATGTTGGTAAACCACAAGTGTCTTACCGCGAAACGATTCGCAAATCAGTTGAAGTTGAAGGTAAGTTTGTGCGTCAATCTGGTGGCCGCGGTCAGTTTGGTCATGTTTGGTTGCGCATGGAGCCTATTGGCGAAGGCGAAGGATTCCAGTTTGAATCTGAAATCGTTGGTGGCGCAGTTCCGAGAGAATACTGGGCAGCCGTTGAAAAAGGTTGTCAAGAACAAATGGAAAACGGTGTGTTGGCCGGATTCCCAATGCTAGACATTAAAGTCACATTATTTGATGGTTCGTTCCACGATGTTGACTCTAATGAGATGGCATTTAAAATCGCCGCATCTATGGGTTTCAAACAAGGTGCAATGGATGCAAATCCAGTCTTGTTAGAGCCGATGATGAAGGTTGAAGTAACCACCCCTGAAGAAAACATGGGTGATGTTGTTGGCGACTTAAACCGTCGTCGCGGCATGATTGAAGGTATGGATGAAGGTCCTGCCGGCATGAAATTGGTTAATGCCGTTGTACCACTTGGCGAAATGTTCGGTTACGCAACCGACCTTCGCAGTGCAACGCAGGGCCGTGCATCATACTCTATGGAGTTTAAGCAATACGCTGAAGCACCGAAAAACGTTACTGATGCAATTATTGAAGGTGGCCATTTTTAGGCCGCTGGATAGCAAAAAATAAAAATTCAATTACGCGTCTGCCATGCAGACAACTTTAACTTTAAGGTACATTTAAGATGGCTAAAGAAAAATTTGAACGTTCGAAACCGCACGTTAACGTTGGTACAATCGGCCACGTTGACCACGGTAAAACAACTCTAACTGCTGCTATCTCTGCAGTTTTAACTAAAACTCACGGTGGTGAAGTTCGTGATTTCGCACAAATCGATAACGCTCCAGAAGAGCGTGAGCGTGGTATCACAATCAACACTTCTCACATCGAGTACGACACAGCTGACCGTCACTACGCGCACGTAGACTGTCCAGGTCACGCCGACTACGTTAAAAACATGATCACTGGTGCTGCTCAAATGGACGGCGCGATCTTAGTAGTTGCAGCAACTGACGGCCCAATGCCACAAACTCGTGAGCACATCCTACTTTCTCGTCAGGTTGGTGTACCTTACATCATCGTATTCATGAACAAATGTGACATGGTTGATGACGAAGAGCTTCTAGAGCTAGTAGAAATGGAAGTACGTGAACTTCTATCTGAGTACGACTTCCCAGGTGATGACTTACCAGTAGTTCAAGGTTCAGCACTAGGTGCATTGAACGGCGAAGCTCAATGGGAAGAGAAAATCCTTGAGCTAGCGAACCACTTAGACACTTACATCCCAGAGCCAGAGCGTGCGATTGACGGTGACTTCATCCTTCCGATTGAAGACGTATTCTCAATCCAAGGTCGTGGTACTGTTGTAACAGGTCGTGTTGAGCGTGGTATCATCCGCGTAGGTGACGACGTAGAAATCGTAGGTATCAAAGACACTACTTCAACAACGTGTACTGGTGTTGAGATGTTCCGTAAGCTTCTTGACGAAGGTCGTGCTGGTGAGAACTGTGGTGTTCTTCTTCGTGGTACTAAGCGTGATGAAGTACAACGTGGTCAAGTACTTGCTAAGCCAGGTTCAATCACTCCTCACACTAAGTTTGAGTCAGAAGTATACGTACTAACTAAAGATGAAGGTGGTCGTCACACGCCATTCTTCAAAGGCTACCGTCCACAGTTCTACTTCCGTACAACGGACATCACTGGTGCAGTTGAGTTACCAGAAGGTGTAGAAATGGTAATGCCAGGCGACAACTTAAAGTTTGTTGTTGAGCTAATCAACCCAATCGCGATGGACGAAGGTTTACGCTTCGCTATCCGTGAAGGTGGTCGTACAGTAGGTGCTGGTGTTGTATCAAAAATCATTGAATAATGATTTTTAAACACTAAACCTGAAAAGAGCAGCCATTGGCTGCTCTTTTTGTTTGTGCGTCCTTAAAATTCCCATTTAAGCACTTTTCAGTGTTTCGAGGTTTAGGTTTACAACATGCCGCAATACCAATTACATAACGGATTATTTACCAACCAGTGGCCACTGTGCTATGTTTGATTTACTGATAATAATAATTTTGATCTTCAAGGAAGAACACGTGAAACGATTCCTGTCTTTTTGCTTATTTTGGCTAAGTTGTGCGGTATGTGCACAGTCTGAGTTGCCTTTGGATGTGTTTGGCGAGTTAGAACGCACCAGTATGATGCGCATCGCACCGAGTGGCGACAGAATAGCTTACCGAGTTACCGATGGCTCAGCGGGTAAAGACTTTTATATGGTCTACGACTTAAAGCAGAAGAAGTCGATAGCGGCGGTAGATCTCAGCGAGATTCGTCCTACAAATGCCTATTTTATCGACGACCAACGATTGATTTTGGTGGTCAGTGACAACGCTAAACTGTTGGGGTATCGCGGCAGACATGACGTTAGCGTGGCATTTAGCTATAACATTAGCGATAAGTCGATTAAGCAGTTACTGCGTCGAGGAGATGATATCTATGAGGGACAAACGGCACTAGGGCGGATTGTCGGAGTTGCCAATGACGGTAAATCGGTTTATATGCCCGCATGGGAAGACTCGACCAATTTTAACTTGTATGAATCTAAATTAGATTCGAGACGTGGTCCTCGTCGCTTCGCCCGAGGTCATGATGATACGATCGATTTTTTCATTCACAACGACACGGTGATTGCCAGAGAACGCTACGATGAAAGATCGAACAAGCACCGTATTGAGGTACATGATGACGGTGATTGGCATGAGATATTTAGTGAAACGGCAAGTATTCGAACCAAATCGTTTGTTGGCTTAACGGCAGATATAAAACATTTAGTGATGCTTCAATATCACGAGAACGGTCGTGTTGCCTATCACACGATGGCCTTAAAGGACGGTAAAATAAGTGCTCCGCATTTTAACCACGATAGTAAAGATGTTGAGTCGGTGATCACCGACATAAACCGCATCGTTTACGGTGTGCGCTACTCTGGTTTTACCCCGAGCTATGACTTTATTGATAGTAATATTGCAACCGTGGTTAATGAGGTTGTCGAAATGCTTCCTGACAACTCAGTAACCTTAGTGGATTACACTCCAGATTGGCAGAAGATACTATTTTTAGTAGAGGGTAATGGCAGCGCAGGTGATTACTACCTATACGATAAAAATGGTTTTAATTTTATCGCAAGTCAGCGGCCGAAAATACCATCGGAGCGCGTGCATCAAATTGTCAAAACTGAGATTAAAGTACGCGATGGTCTAAAAATTCCTACGCTATTAACCCTACCAAATAAAGAGCTAAAAAAGTTACCAGCGATTATGTTACCACACGGTGGTCCGGAGGCTTACGACAGAGTTCGTTTTGACTGGTTGGCGCAGTATTTTTCCAGTCGAGGCTATTTGGTTATTCAGCCACAATTTCGCGGTTCAGATGGTTTTGGTTGGGATTTTAAAGCCAAAGGTCGTGGCGAATGGGGTCGTAAAATGCAGGATGACCTGACAGACGCGGTGCGTACGTTAGTTAAATCGGGCTATGTTGATCAAGATCGCGTTTGTATTGTTGGACTCAGTTACGGGGGCTATGCTGCGTTAGCTGGGGCAACATTTACGCCTGATGTATATCAGTGTGCGGTGTCTATTAATGGTGTTGCTGATATCGAACGTATGATGCGCGACGAAAAACGAGACTATGGTTCAAATCACTGGGTGGTGGAATATTGGCGCAATGTAATTGCGGCCGATAATTTGGCCGATAATCACTTGCAACAAATTTCGCCTATCAATCACGTTGAAAAAGTAAAAATTCCAATATTACTTATTCACGGTGAGCACGACAAAGTCGTTCCTAGCCACCAGTCTGAAGCTATGGCAGATGAGCTTGAAGACAAAAGGCGCTCAGTCGAATATATCGAGCTCGAGCAAGGCGATCATTATCTAAGTAACAGTAATAATCGAATGCAAGCACTCAAAGCTATTGATAAATTTATTGCTAAGCATATCTAAGTGTATTTTAGGTTGATATAACAATGCCCGATCAAAAAAGTATCGGGCATTTTTTTTAGAGCGAATAAAAGTCACCGCCAAGTCGAGGTATCAGTTCACCGCGCTTTACCATGATGTCGACGGCGCTTTTTACCTGTTCTAGGTTGTGTTGATATTTCTCATTAGCAAGCCATCCGTTACAAATATGTTCAACAGATCCCATCGCATTAGGGTGGGCAGCAAGGTAGTCGAGAATACCCGTTTGAACTTCGTTGTGTAAATCGTGAAGTTTCATCACTAAGCCCCTTTCACCAATTTAATGGTTATATTCTAGTCAACAGAAAAGATATGATCTAATTGCAACGACGGTAAGTACCACTTGTACAGTCGTTATAAACGCCCAGTATATGCTATACCGTGTTTTGCGACAGAACCGTGGATAGGGTTGCTATTGGAGAGTTCTTGCCATCAGTATTTTTTATATTGATTATCGATGCACCTTCCACTTATAGTTGATAACAGTCTATCATTCTGAAACTATGAGATTTTTTTCATGTCCTTGTATGCTTATCGTTTATTAACTGTATTTGTCGCGATTTGGTCGATGTCGCTACCAGCAACAGTACACGCACAGCCCGTCGCGGTCGATGTGGTTAGTACTAAGGCGATCGACAGTCAAAAGTTGGTGAGTTTAAGTGGCACAGTTGAAGCGCATCAAAATGCAAATTTAGCCACTCTTCAAGCCGGTGTTGTTGCCGAAATCTTTGTTGAAGTGGGTGATAGAGTACAAGCAGGACAAAAGTTATTAGAGATAGACAATACACTGGCTCAGCTTGACCTATCGCAAGCCAAAGCTGACGTTGATGCGGCATTGATTGAGGTAAGCGAAGCAAAGCGCCAGTATCAAGAATCGGTGACGTTATCGAAGCAGCAACTGGTACCTGCAACTCAGTTACAGGAGCGCCGTGCTCTAATTGCTACAGCTGAATCAAAGCTCGCTCGCTTAAAAGCGCACATGGATTTGCAACAAGCGATTCTCCAACAGCATACGCTTTACGCACCGTTTAACGGTATTATTAGCGAGCGCCTTATCGATGTCGGCGAGTGGGTTACGCAACAATCTGCAACGTTTACCTTAGTGGAGCAAAACCGGTTAAGAGTAAGAGTTGCTATCCCCCAAGAATATTACGGCTTACTGGCCAGTAACCACAATGTGGCGGTAACCGTATTGCCAGATTTTACTGGTGCACAACCGATAGCGACAGAACTCGATCGATTGGTCACCGTATCCAATCGCAACACGCGCGCTTTACTAGGTTATGTCAACTTACCCATTAATAGCCCTTTGTTGGCCGGTATGTCGGCAACGGTTAATGTTCAACTACCGACCGCTGCAACCGCGGTGGTTTGGTTGCCCAAGCAAGCGGTAAAGCAACACCCCGATGGTGGCTTTAGTGTTTTTGCAGTGGTTGATAGTAAAGCCAAGCGCTATATAGTTGATGTCGTTCAGCAAAAGCAACAACAAATGGGGGTAGTGGGCATTCCCACCACACACCCTATTGTCGTATCGGCTGTCGAGCTGTTGAAAGACGGTGAACCGGTGACCATCAATGATGACAATCAAGGTGGTCAGCCATGATAGTGCAAGCGGTACAGCGCGGTACACTGGTCGCGGTTATCTTATCTATCGCCTGTTTGTTGGGGATTGTTGCAGCGTTGAACATCCCTGTGCAAATGATACCTGACCTGCAAGTTCGCACGATTACCGTGCAAACCGGTTGGCCTGGCGCTACGCCTCAAGATATTGAGAAGGAAATCTTGATAGAGCAAGAGCGCTATTTGCGCAGCGTCACTAATCTAAAGCGGATGACATCATTTGCCGATATGGGCAGTGCCTCTATTGAATTAGAGTTTCCCTTTGGTATCGATGTTAACGATGCGCTGATACGTGTCAATAACGCATTGAGTCAGGTACCGTCTTATCCTGAAAACGTCGACCAACCAAGAATTTTTTCAAGTTCGTTTTCGGGTAATGCCTTCATGTATTTTGTACTCAAGCCCTTACCCGGTAACCCGTTGGACCTCGATGTCGATTTACTGCGCGATTTTGCCGATGATTACATTCGCCCTCGCATGGAAAGTGTCGAAGGCGTGTCTGAGGTGGATGTGCGCGGTGGGGCAGAGCGTCAAATTCAAATAAAAGTTGACGCCAGCAAACTAGCCCAACGCAATATCAGTTTACCCGAGCTGCGCGACGCGATTCGCAATCGCAATAAAGATGCGTCAGCCGGTGATATCGAGACTGGCACAAGTCGTTATTTACTGCGCGTGGTGAGCCGTTTTGAACAGTTAGAACAACTGGAGAATTTGATCATTAAGCGCATTGACGGGGCCAATATTTTACTCAAGGATGTCGCCACTGTTCGCTTAGACCACTTTGAAACGCGCAGTATATCGTTTAACAATGGTGAGCGTACCTTAACCTTGTCGGTGCGTCGTGAAGACGGCTCCAATGTGATTAACATCAAGCGCGATATGCTGCAGGTGGTTGAGCAAATCAATCGAGATTTACTGAGCCAAAACGGCTTGCAGCTGAACTTGACTAGCGACGATGTACAATATGTGCAAAGTTCACTTGAAAACGTGTGGATTAATCTAATTTTAGGCGCACTTTTGGCGACATTAGTGATGTATTACTTTTTGCGCTCGGGCAAAGCGACCTTGGTCGGCGTGCTAGGTATTCCGATTTGTACCATAGCTGCGTTTTGGGCACTTATGGTGTTCAACCGAACCATTAATGTTATTTCGCTAGCTGGGGTTGCCTTTGCAATAGGTATGACGGTCGATAATACCATCGTCGTACTCGAGTCGATTGTACAGGCAAAGCGCAAGGGGGTAAGTCGCTTTCAAGCAGCGGTTAGCGGTGTGCAAGATGTGTGGCCGGCAGTACTGGCGTCAACAGCAACAACGGTATTAGTATTTGCTCCCATTCTGTTTGTTGAACAAGAAGCTGGGCAACTTTACTCAGATATCGCCATTGCCATATCAGGCGCGATCATTGCGTCAATGTTAGTGGCGATTTTTGTGGTCCCAGTGTTGCTTAATGGCTTGGTCGGTGCTGCTGACCTAGAAAAGGGGCGTCAGTTTAAGTTGTCAGCGGTTTGGCTGAAGGTATCCAGTAAGTTTTACGCAACGCGCCAGCGGGCTTTGACCAGTGTTATCGCTATTTCGCTAGTTATCTTGGCAGCGGCGTATTATTTTATGCCGGCTGCTGAATATTTGCCCGAAGGCGAGGAGCCCAAGGCGTTTTCAATGATGATTGCACCCCCTAACTACAACCTTACGGAGATGGAACGCATCGGTGATGAATTGCGCAGTTATTTTGCCCAGTACCTCAATGCCGACGATGATGATTTTGTCAACGGCAACACCAATATGCCACCACTTGCCTATTATTCGATGTCGGTATCGGTGGGGCGTATTTGGTTTTTAAGTGCGCCGGTGGACGCCGAACACATTGGTGCGATGATGGATGCAATCACCGAAAAGTTTCGCAGCTATGACAACATGCGAGCGTTTTCTGCTCGCGGTTCGATTATTTCAAGTAATGACGGGGGGACGCGCGCGGTAGCCGTCGATATTTCAGGTAGTAATATCGTTGAATTGTACCAAGCCGCCGAAGCAGTATACCAACAAGCCAAACAGTTATTTGATAATCCTCAAATTAACTCGCAACCTGGCTCTTTAACCTTAGATCAGCCGCTGATTGAAATAAAACCGCGCTGGCATCGCTTAGCGGAGTTAGGTATGAGTAACCGCGACTTTGGCTACACCGTTGCAGCAATGAGTGACGGTGCCTATGTCGACGAGTTTATATTGAACGATGACAAAATTGATATTTTTATGTTTAGTGGTCGTGGTTATGAACAAGACTTAGACTCGCTCGCATTTACGCCTATTGCGGTAAGCGATGGACAAATATTGCCACTCAACGCACTTGCTGATTTAATCACCAGCCAAAACAGTAATTCCGTGCGCCGTATCGACGGCAATCGAACCGTCACCGTTTATATTATTCCACCGCGCAGTGTAGCATTGGAAAATGCTGAAAAGCGGGTACGTGAGCAACTGCTACCTGCATTGTGGCGACAAGGACAAATAGCTCAAGGTGTCAATGTCAGCATCAGTGGTGCGGCTGATCAATTGGAGCAAACTCGGGGGGCGTTGACCGGTAACTTTGCCATTGCTCTGGTGCTCTGTTATCTGTTGCTAGTGGCCATTTTTAATCATTGGCGTTACCCGCTATTTATCTTAGCAACCGTGCCGTTGGGTATGGCGGGAGGCTTGCTTGGCCTTATTACTGTTAATGGGGTAAATGGTTTACTTGCCACGTTGGGAATGAATGCTCTCCATCAACCATTTGATATGATTACGATGCTGGGGTTTTTAATTTTGCTGGGGACGGTGGTTAATAACCCGATACTCATTGTCGATCAAACCCGACGCTTTGTCAGTGATGGCTTAGCGGTAAAAGAGGCGGTCGCACAGGCATTACAAAAACGGATTAAGCCAATTATGATGTCAACCGCAACGACTATTTTTGGTCTAGCACCCTTGGTGTTGATCCCAGGGGAAGGTACTGAACTCTATCGCGGGGTTGGTATTATTGTATTGAGTGGTATTTTTGCTTCAACAATTCTCACTTTAACGTTTTTACCGTCACTGTTAGTGACGCTGGTTGCAGATGAGGTGAATGACAATGGCGTTTAATAGCGCAAAACCGGATTGCAATGCAAGCGCTACCGCTTCGACTATAGACCAGACCCCAATCCTGATCTAATATACTACTAACTGCGGACGAGAGACTAGGGATGTTATGCAAGCGCAATTAGATATTGATGACATGAGAGCTAATGCCCGCCAAGCGGTTGATTTGCTCAAAGCGGTAAGCAATGAAAATCGCTTATTGATTCTGTGTCACCTTGGCGAAAAGGAGATGTCCGTAGGAGAGCTGAATCAATGTGTTGACTTAAGCCAGTCGAGTTTATCACAGCATTTAGCTAAGTTAAGACAAGAGGGCCTGGTGAAGACTCGGCGCGAGTCGCAAACGATTTACTATTCGATCGCCAACCCAACAGCCATTCTACTGATCCAATTTCTGCAGCAGCAGTTCTGTTGATGCAACTCATCCTGTATAAAACAAAATAAGGTCGCAATGCGGCCTTATTTGCTTGTGGTTAGCAACAATTTTGCGCCAGATCAAAAATAGAGAATAAAATTGTAAATAAGATTGATTCGCATTTAGGTTTGTGTTTAAATGCGCCTCATTGTCGTATAAGACTGTTTTAATCAGGTAGAAAACCACATGAAAACCGCAACATTTATTAAACCAAGCTTGATTTGTTTAGCTGTTGTAGCCGCTATGCCGGCAATGGCAAAAGAGCAGGTGAAAGATATTGAACTCGTCACTATCTTTTCAAAATCTAACCCAGTTAATGATGTGCCTGGCTCTGCTCATATGCTCGATGCGAAAACATTAGAGAAGTTTGATTACACCGATATCATGCGTACCTTAACAGCGGTACCAGGTGTATACGTTCTTGAAGAAGACGGTTACGGTTTACGTCCAAATGTCGGCATGCGTGGTACCGGTCAAAACCGCAGCGAAAAAGTCACTATTATGGAAGATAATGTATTGGCTGCTCCAGCTCCTTATGCTGCGCCTTCTGCTTATTATTTTCCAACCTCAGGTCGTATGACTCAAATTGAAGTACTAAAAGGTACGTCTAGTGCTATGTATGGCCCGCGCACGACCGGTGGTGTGGTAAATATGTTATCGCGTCAAATACCCGAGCAAGATTTTGCTGGTCAATTCAAAGCCAACTTGGGCGAAGACGGTTTTGCCAAGCTACACGCTTATGCCGGCGGAAAAGGCGATAATGTTAGCTCAGTTTTTGAGGTATTCCACTATCAAGCGGATGGCTTTAAAAATATTAATCACACCGATCGCGATAGTGGTTTTGAAAAAAATGATGTGCTAACGAAAGTTCGCTTTAACAGTGACGACAACGCCAAGTATTATCAGGAATTAGAGTTCAAATTAAAATACTCTGACGAAGATTCAAATGAAACCTATATCGGTTTAACTGACGCTGATTTTGCTAGTAATCCATATAGCCGTTATTCAGCGTCACAGCTCGATAACATGGCAACCGAGCACAAGCAATTGCAAGTAAACCACTTTATCAACCTATCAGAGCGGTTAACGTTAAGCACTAATGCTTATTACAATGATTTTCACCGCAATTGGTACAAAGCGAGCAAAATCGGTGGTTTGAGCTTGGGCTCAGGCGGTGTCGAAGCTGCAGCCGAATTTGATCAAGGCGCTGGCGCAGATACCTTGGCCGTTGACATTAAAGCCAACAATCGCGACTACTTATCGCAAGGTGTGCAAACGGTATTAAACGCCGATCTTAATGATCACCAAATGAAGTTTGGTGTGCGCTATCACGAAGATCAAATGGATCGTTTCCAGTGGGTAGATAAGTACGAGTTAGGCGCCGACTATACGATGACGTTGAGCAGTGCTGGCGTACCAGGTACAGACTCAAACCGCATTGACAGTGCTGAGGCGCTGGCGTTATTTGTTCACGATGAGTGGACTATTGGCAATTTTGTGGTTAACGCCGGTCTTCGTTACGAAGATATAATCATTAAGCGCAAAGATTGGGGTAAAAACGACAGCGGTCGTGACCTGGACCCAAGTCGCAAGAAAAATAACGTTGACGTAGTTTTACCGTCACTTGCATTAACCTACAAGCTGACTGACGAATTGATTTTGTTAGCTGGTGTACAAAAAGGTTTTGCACCTCCAGCACCAGGCAACGAGCAAGCAGAAAACGAGGAAAGTGTAAACTACGAATTCGGTGCGCGTTACATTGTTGATAGCTTACATGCTGAAGCAATCGCTTTCTATTCTGATTACGACAACATGCACGGTAACTGTACTGCTAGCCAAGGTTGTGATGAAGATAATATTGGTAATCAGTACAACGCTGGTGAAGTTGAAATTAGCGGTGTTGAAATTAAATTGGGTGACAGTTTTGCATTTGGTAGTTTCGTTATCCCAGTTGATTTAGCTTACACCTTTACCGAGACGGAATTCCAAAACTCATTTTCGTCAGGTCTAGATACTTGGGGTGATGTAAGCTCTGGTGATGAATTGCCGTATGTTCCGGAACAACAACTGCAATTAACCGTAGGCGTAGAGTTTGAACAGTTCACTGCGAATGTCTTAGTTCGTTACATGGGTGACATGCGCACGCAAGCAGGCCAAGGCACTTTGGTTGCTGACCAGCGTATCGATAGCCGTACCATAACGGACTTAAGCGCACACTACGCATTGGATAAAGCGCAAAAACTATCGTTAACTGTCGATAACGTGTTTGATCAAACTTACGTGACCAGTCGCACCCATGGTTCAACGATGGTTGGCAAGCCACGTACCCTAACCTTGGGTTATAGCTACTCATTTTAAGTTAGTGATGTGTTCACAAGCATATCAAGGCGCCTGATGGCGCCTTTTTTATGTGGTAACATGAACGCATTATCAAACGTCTTTGTTAGTCACAGGCGAAGTCTTTGCTTTACTGTGTTAACCCTTTCATTTATCGACTAAACATTTACCTACTCTTTTCAATAGTGTTTTGTTAACCTATTGAAAAAAATAATAAAGGTGAATTGAATGATTTCAAAAGTGTTTAGCTCGATTACCGTATTGATCATCGCTTTAATGCTCTTTACGTCTTGGTACGTTGTTGATACCGGCCATATCGCCGTCGAAAAAACCTTAGGTACGGTGGATATGGAAGAAGTTCCAGCTGGGTTAAACTGGAAGTTGCCCTTACTGACTCAAGCCTATGAATTCTCTGCAAAAGAAATAGCGATAGACTTTAATGATCTGCGTCCTAAAGCACGTGATAACCTGCGTTTACAAGATCTTGATATCAGTATTTATTACAAGGTTGACCCGAGTAAGATATCAGAAATGATGGTTAAATATGCGGCGTCGTATACCAAGGGTAAAGACGCGTTGCTGCCGGCTTATAATGTTGTTTACCGCGAGGGGCGTGACGTCATCTACGAAGAGGTGACCAAAATTGATTCGCTAGCGCTACACCGAAATCGCGACCAATTGCGCTTGGGTATAGCAACGGAGTTGCAGTTGAAACTTGACGATAAAGATCCGGGCATCTTCACTATTACCCGCGTAGCTATTCGCGCTCTTAATACTGATCCTACCATTGAAGCGGCGATTCAAAAAGCGGTTCAGGCGCAAAAAACACTTGAGGCGAAAAAGGTTGAAGTGGAAATAGCTGGCAAAGACGCGGAAATTGAAATAGCCAGAGCCCGCGGTATTGCAGAGGCAAATGCCATTATAAATTCATCGTTAACGCCAGAGTACTTACAACACGAGCTAAATGAAGCGCTGAAAATGTTTGCTAATAACGAAGGCGGAGTGATTGTCGTACCAGCCAATATGCAGAATATGAGCTTGATGATGGATACGAAATCGATACGCAAGGGAAATTAACACGCTATTAATTGCGTTGTTGTTTAACTGCTCAATCAAAACAGCTGTACTGGTTATTGAGATAATAAAAAAGGTCGCAAATGCGACCTTTTTTCATGAATAACAAAGTTGTTGTTACTTGTTAGCGTTACGCTCTTTTACTTCTGCAACAACTTGCTCAGCGATGTTTGCTGGAGCTGCTGAGTAGTGGCTGAATTCCATAGAGAATTGACCACGACCTGAAGTGATAGTACGTAAGTGACCAATGTAACCGAACATTTCTGATAGAGGAACGTCAGCTTTAATGCGAACACCGGTAGTGCCAGCTTCTTGGTCTTTGATCATACCACGACGACGGTTTAAGTCACCGATAACGTCACCAACGTTGTCTTCTGGAGTGAACACGTCAACCTTCATCACTGGCTCTAGTAATTGAGCACCAGCTTTTGGCATTGATTGACGGAACGCGCCACGAGCAGCGATTTCAAACGCAACTGCTGATGAGTCAACCGCGTGGTAGCCACCGTCAAATAGTTCAACTTCAACGTCTAGTACTGGGAAGCCAGCTACTGGACCTTCTTCCATCATGCTCGCGAAGCCTTTTTCGATAGCAGGGAAGAATTCTTTAGGAACGTTACCACCAACAACTGTTGAGGTGAATTTGAAGCCTGTGTTTGGCTCGCCTGGCTTGATGCGGTAATCGATCTTACCGAATTGACCTGAACCACCAGATTGCTTCTTGTGCGTGTAAGAATCTTCAATTTCTTGAGTGATAGTCTCACGGTATGCTACCTGAGGCTTACCAACTTCTAACTCAACACCGTAAGTACGCTTAAGGATATCTACTTTGATATCTAAGTGAAGTTCACCCATACCTTTAAGGATGGTTTCGCCTGAATCTTCGTCAGTTTCAACTTGGAACGTTGGATCTTCAGCAACCATTTTACCGATAGCGATACCCATCTTCTCAGCGCCACCTTTCTCTTTAGGAGAAACAGCGATTGAGATTACTGGCTCTGGGAATACCATTGCTTCAAGCGTACAAGGTTGTTTAACATCACATAAAGTGTGACCAGTTTGAACGTTCTTCATACCAACGATAGCTAGGATGTCACCTGCTTGTGCTTCAGTAAGCTCAGTACGGTCATCAGCTTGCATCTCAACCATACGGCCGATACGTTCTGTTTTACCAGTGAATGAGTTAAGAACAGTATCACCTTTCTTCAGACGACCAGAGTAGATACGTACGAAGGTAAGAGCACCGAAACGGTCATCCATGATTTTGAATGCTAATGCGCGGAATGGCTCATCAGCGTCTACGATTGCGTATTCACCAGTAGGCTCACCTTCTTCGTCAGTTAACGGTTGAGGTGGAACTTCAGTTGGTGAAGGTAGGTAATCAACAACAGCGTCAAGAAGAAGTTGCATACCTTTGTTCTTGAATGCAGAACCACAGTAAGTAGGGAAGAACAATAGTTCGTTAGTACCTTTGCGGATACACGCTTTAATTTGCTCTTCAGTTGGGTCTAACTCACCTTCTAAGTAGTCCATTAGCATGTCTTCGTCTGCTTCTAAAGCAGTTTCGATTAGTTGCTCGCGGTATTCTGCCGCTTGATCAACTAGGTCTGCTGGAATATCAGTGATTTCGTAGTTTTCTGGTTGACCTGAATCATCCCAAACGTACGCTTTTTGACTTAGTACGTCTACAACACCTACGAAGTTGTCTTCTTCACCAATTGGAAGTGTCATAACAAGAGGGTTAGCGCCAAGTACTTTCTTAACTTGATCCTTAACGCGGAAGAAGTTAGCACCTAAGCGGTCTAGTTTGTTAACGAAGATCAAACGAGCTACTTTTGACTCGTTCGCGTAACGCCAGTTAGTTTCTGATTGAGGCTCTACACCACCAGAACCACAGAATACACCGATACCACCGTCAAGAACTTTAAGAGAACGATAAACTTCAACTGTGAAGTCAACGTGGCCCGGGGTGTCGATTACGTTAAAACGGTGCTTGTTCCACTCACAAGTAACAGCAGCAGACTGGATAGTAATACCACGCTCAGCTTCTTGTTCCATGAAGTCAGTTGTTGACTCACCGTCGTGAACTTCACCAAGTTTATGGATCTTACCTGTAAGTTTAAGGATACGCTCGGTTGTGGTGGTTTTACCAGCATCAACGTGAGCGAAAATACCAATGTTTCTGTATTTTGATAAATCAGCCATTACATTTCTCTATGTTAAATTTAACGTTTCGTAAAATTTTTTGCGCGGTTCGAAAAAATTTTTGCGCGGATTATACATCAGTTGCGACAAACTAACATCAAAAATTGATAAAAAATAAGCAATAAAGCCAAGAAAGTTTGTAAACTCCGCTGACAAAATGAGACATGGCAAAAAAAATGTAATTTTTTGCCATTTTATCCCCTCATAAAAGCATAAAGTTTAGACAATTAGCCTTCAGTTTGCTAAATTGTGCCCCTGAAAATTCGCTAGCCTGTTTTTAACAGGAAAAAAATAGACGATTTACTAATAATTCGCTGTTTTTTGAGCGATAATTAAGCAGTAAATTCGGGTTGCCGCCCGCTTGTTTATAACTTTTAAGGTATTTTTAAAATGGCTAAAGAAAAATTTGAACGTTCGAAACCGCACGTTAACGTTGGTACTATCGGTCACGTTGACCACGGTAAAACAACTCTAACAGCTGCGATTTCTGCAGTTCTAACTAAAACTCACGGTGGTGAAGTTCGTGATTTCGCACAAATCGATAACGCTCCAGAAGAGCGTGAGCGTGGTATCACAATCAATACTTCTCACATCGAGTACGACACAGCTGACCGTCACTACGCGCACGTAGACTGTCCAGGCCACGCCGACTACGTTAAAAACATGATCACTGGTGCGGCTCAAATGGACGGCGCTATCTTAGTAGTTGCAGCAACTGATGGTCCAATGCCACAAACACGTGAGCACATCCTACTTTCTCGTCAGGTTGGTGTACCTTACATCATCGTATTCATGAACAAATGTGACATGGTAGACGACGAAGAGCTTCTAGAGCTAGTAGAAATGGAAGTACGTGAACTTCTATCTGAGTACGACTTCCCAGGTGATGACTTACCAGTAGTTCAAGGTTCAGCACTAGGTGCATTGAACGGCGAAGCTCAATGGGAAGAGAAAATCCTTGAGCTAGCGAACCACTTAGACACTTACATCCCAGAGCCAGAGCGTGCGATTGACGGTGACTTCATCCTTCCGATTGAAGACGTATTCTCAATCCAAGGTCGTGGTACTGTTGTAACAGGTCGTGTTGAGCGTGGTATCATCCGCGTAGGTGACGACGTAGAAATCGTAGGTATCAAAGACACTACTTCAACAACGTGTACTGGTGTTGAGATGTTCCGTAAGCTTCTTGACGAAGGTCGTGCTGGTGAGAACTGTGGTGTTCTTCTTCGTGGTACTAAGCGTGATGAAGTACAACGTGGTCAAGTACTTGCTAAGCCAGGTTCAATCACTCCTCACACTAAGTTCGAGTCAGAAGTATACGTACTAACTAAAGATGAAGGTGGTCGTCACACGCCATTCTTCAAAGGCTACCGTCCACAGTTCTACTTCCGTACAACGGACATCACTGGTGCAGTAGAGTTACCAGAAGGTGTAGAAATGGTAATGCCAGGCGACAACTTAAAGTTTGTTGTTGAGCTAATCAACCCAATCGCGATGGACGAAGGTTTACGCTTCGCTATCCGTGAAGGTGGTCGTACAGTAGGTGCAGGTGTTGTATCAAAAATCATTGAATAATGATTTTTAAACACTAAACCTGAAAAGAGCAGCCAATGGCTGCTCTTTTTGTATGTACGGCCGGCTTCACGGTGTTCCGTGATGACAAATTCGATGAGAAAAATGTCCTAGTGGACAATTTGTATGTCAGGCATCCATGCCAACCACCTAAAGGCAGCGAAGCTGTGAAAATTCTTTCCATAAGAATTTTTCCGAATTTGCCACATGACTCCGGCATGGGGCTAAATCATTTATGATTTATTTGAGTCGTACAGGCCGAAAATTGCTCCATGCATTTTCGGCATTTCCACCATCCATGGCGGTCATAGTGCTGGTGTTGACAAAAAACTGCTCCTCGACAATTGCTCCTACATTGTTCTACCTAAACACGTCCATGTGTTAGTGCGTTTTTTGCATTCTCACCTTCCGTGGCGGTTTATCAAAAATCATTGAATAATGATTTTTAAACACTAAACCTGAAAAGAGCAGCCAATGGCTGCTCTTTTTGTTTGTACGTCCATAAAAATCCCTTTTAACCACTTTTCAGTGGCCAATTATGAAGTGCCCCTGTTATATGCACTTTTCAGTGTCACGAGGTTACGGCCAACGACATGCCGCAATGACGGAGAGTAGTTTGAGCGCAGGCAAAATAATGTGCTATTTTAAATAAAGATAACTAAAAAACTCGGAGAAAAAACAGTGGATTACGATAAAGTTGTGAGTGACTTGACCAATATGGTTGTCTTCTATGGGCCGAAATTAATCGCGGCGATAGTGATATTCATTGTTGGCTCTTGGGTCATCAAAGGCGTTATGCTGGCATTAAATAGAGCGTTAGACAAGGCAGATGCTGACGCATCACTAAGACCGTTTATTCGCGGCCTGTGTGAGGCACTATTAAAAATCCTGTTAGTGATCACCGTATTGAGCATGCTCGGTATAGAGATGACCTCGTTTGTGGCTATCCTTGGTGCCGCCGGCTTAGCGGTGGGTATGGCATTATCGGGTACACTGCAAAACTTTGCTGGCGGAGTCATGATTTTACTGTTTAAACCCTACAAAATAGGCGACGTTATTGATGCCCAAGGCTACGTAGGCAAAGTCAGTGAAATTCAGATTTTTAACACGATTTTAAAAACACCAGATAACAAAACCATCATTATCCCCAATGGTGGCTTGGCAACTGGGTCGATGATTAACTATTCAACCGAACAAACCAGACGTGTTGATTGGACGTTTGGCATAGCTTACGGAGATGATATTGATCAAGCTAAAGCAGTTATTCGAAAATTGTGTGACGCTGATCAACGCATTTTAAATGAGCCTGAAGTGCTTATTGCGGTGTCGGCGCTCGCTGACAGTTCGGTTAACTTTACGGTCAGAGCATGGGTACAAGCATCTGACTACTGGGATGTGTTTTTCGACATGAATGAAAATATCTATAAACGCTTTAATCAAGAGGGGCTTAATATTCCGTTTCCGCAGATGGATGTCCATTTACACAAGCCCGAATGATAGTGTCGCTGATCAGAACAATTTGCTTTGCGCGGTCAGTCTTGATAACAATAGAGCTTATACGGATCAATAAAACACACGTATTGAGGTTATAGGTAACTATGAAAATTTCGAATCAGCTATTAATTGTTCTGTTGGGCAGCGCTTTAACGTTGGTCACATCAACGGGATGTGCTGACGAGCGACAAGACCAGCAACAACCAAAGGTAACCGCATCAGAGGTTAAAAAAGCGCCGTTGCGCAAAGTAGAGAAGACTGAACAGGATCCCGTTATGCGTGATAATACTCCCCCAGTAGATCAATTGAGCAAAGGCGAATTAAAAGCGGCTTGGTATGTTGGTAAGTTGCGCTACTACGCGTTAGAAGGGGGCTTTTATGGTTTTCACGGTGAAACGGGGGAACGGTTATTGCTAATAGGCTTGGACAAGTCGTTGTTGCAAGACGGTGCCAAAATCAAAGTCTATGGTTACCCTGCAAAAAATATGATGACCATTGAGCAGTGGGGCCAACCGTTTAAAGTGCTAAAAGCGGAATTATTAGAAGCGGGTAAAAACGCTCATAACCCAAACTTATGAGCGTTTACAACACGCTGTTATTGGCAGCTAAAGTCTTGCTTCAACACGCGTAAACTCGTTTCAGAACCACTTACTTGGATGTAGTATATTGTATCGTATATCTCTTCCGATAGCGGAGCCACGTCATCACTGATAATCAGTGCTGCTAAGTTTGGCGTGGTATTACTGTGGCCAACAACAACAGCGCTTTGTTGTTGGTTTTTAACTCTTGTTACTAACTCAGATAGCTTGCCAGGGTCATACTCTTGTAGCGTTAATTCATTCGCTTGGCTAATCGCGCTAGCCGTTTGTTGAGTTCGCTTGTAGTCAGTTGTGTAAACGGTTTTGATTTGCTTATCGCTAAAGTACCTAGCCAAAAATTTCGCTCGTTGTAGACCGCAGTGAGTTAAAGCGGGATCAATATCGGTTGTCTGTTTTTCCGCATGGCGAATTAAATACAGCTGATAATCCGCCAAGGTCTCCTCACTAACGCTGGTTGCGCTAGTCAGACACAAGGTCAGCAGTAACAGCAAGCGGTGCTTAAGCATAGGCCGCTCGCACTAAATCCCACTGCTTTTTACGCTCAGCCAACTCTGCTTTCACCTCTTTATAGCGGCACATTAACATTGACTTTTCAACGTCTTTAGCAAGTTGATCGCGCTTACTATTAAGCAAGTTTTTCTTCGCTTCGTAATAAACAGCAAGTTGCTCTACTAATAAGTCATACTCAGTTTGCAGTTTTTGCAACAGCTCCTCTGCATTGCTCAGTTGCGCAGCTTTTTGCTGAATTAACTTTAATTGCATCGCAGCTTTTGCTTTGGCTATTTTATCTTCTGGCGTCGTGCGCAGCTGCTCGGCAAGACCGACACGAGCTAAACCTTGGATCAACCATTTTGTTGGGTCAAAATCAAACCAGCGAATACCGTTGCGATAATCGTTTTCGAAAATATGATGAAAATTGTGATAACCCTCGCCAAAGGTAAACAGCGCTAAAAATCCGTTGTCTCGAGCGGTATTTTTATCGGTATAGGTTTGACGCCCCCACACATGCGCTAACGAATTAATAAAAAATGTGGTGTGATGGCTCAACACTAATCGCAACACGCCAATAAGCAGTACAGCAGACAATATATCACCGTTTAACCAACCTAACGCAACAGGGATGCCGACATTGGTAATCATCGCCAAAGGTAGGTAATAGCGATGTTGCCAAGTGACAATCTTTTGTTTTTGTAAGTCACGTACATTGTCGTAGTTGTGGTACGTATCGCCTTGATAGTCTCGCAACATCCAACCGATATGTGAGAACCAAAATCCACGCTTGGCTGAATATGGGTCGATGTCGTTGTTATCAACGTGCTTGTGGTGCACACGGTGATCAGAACTCCAATGTAAAATACTGTTTTGCAATGCAAAAGCTCCGCCTATTGCATATAAGAAACGAACACTCGCATGTGCCTTGTAGGTGCGATGTGACCAAAGGCGGTGATAGCCGGCGGTAATAGACATACCGCAGTATGAAAAACAGGCAATGGCAGCGATAATTTCAAAGCTATCGAATCCATGAGTCAATGCGCGGTATGGAACCCAAATGACAGCAATTAAGAAAGTGGTTAAAAATAGAGTGATATTAAGCCAAATTGGGCGAGGTTTATTCATTGAACTATTAATTATCTGTTAATTTCAGTGTACAAGTGTTCGCTATTTTAGTTGTTAGTGCATTTGGGTCAAGTATAATTTCAATTAATTGTGTTACCATTAATAGGCTTTCAAGGTAACTAACGGATGTATAAGGGTAATGTCAGGAATTAGAGCCAAGCAAAAAGAAAAGACGAGACGTTTACTAATCGATGCGGCATTGAGTCAGTTGAGTGCTGATCGCAGTTTTTCGAGTTTGAGTTTACGCGAAGTCACCAAAGAAGCCGGCTTGGCGGCGACTTCGTTTTATCGTCATTTTACTGATATGGAGGAATTGGGCTTAACCTTGGTAGACGAAGCGGGTCTCACATTGCGTCAATTGATGCGCCAAGCCAGGCAACGCATCGAAAAAGGCGGTTCGGTTATTCAGATATCGGTAAAAACGTTTATGGAATTCATAGAGTCTAACGGCAATGAATTTCGCTTACTACTGCGCGAGCGTTCGGGTACCTCAGCTGAATTTCGGGCTGCGGTAAATCGAGAAATTCGCTACTTTACTATGGAGTTATGTGATTATTTACAGCAGGCCAATAAACTCGATGCTGAAATTAGCTATTTGCAAGCCAATGCGGCAGTGACCATCGTCTTTAGCACTGGTGCCGAAGCGCTCGATGCGACACCAGAAGAGCGAGTCGAACTCGCGCAACGGATGATTACGCAATTGCGCTTTATTGCTCGCGGTGCTCTTGACATGGCGCAGCGCAAGCAGCAATCGGAAACCGTCAACGATCAAGGTTGACGGTTACATTTCCAGCGTTCATCAAGTCGCTGTTTATTTACGGGTTAATACCACACCGCACTCGATGTGATCGGTATAAGGAAATTGATCAAACAGTGCGAATTTATCGACATTGTGAGTTTGAGTTAGGACGTTCAGATTGTCGTGTAAGGTTTGCGGGTTACACGAGATATAAATAATTTTATCAAAGCGGGCGGCAAGTCGACATGAATCGATATCCATACCAGCGCGCGGCGGGTCAACGAGTACCGTGTCGTAGCTGTAATGACTAAGATCAAAGCCTTCTAAACGTCGAAATGTTCGCTCACCATTCATCGCCTGACTAAATTCTTCTGCCGACATGCGAATGATCGCTAGGTTTTCAACGCGGTTTGCTGCGATATTAAACTGCGCCGACTGTACAGATGACTTGGATATTTCAGTCGCTAATACCTTTTTGTAGTATGGGGCTAGCGCGATTGAAAAATTGCCGTTGCCACAATAGAGTTCAACCAAATCCGCATCGGGAGTGGTACTGGCGTCAATAGCCCACTCAAGCATCTGTTCATTTACCTTGCCGTTGGGTTGGGTAAAGCTATTTTCTACTTGTTGATAGATTAATTCTTTGCCTTTTACTTGCAGTCGCTCCGTCACATAGTCTTTATCGACAATGATCTTTTGCTTGCGCGCTCTGCCGATAATATCAATCGAACCAAGATCAGCTAAATGCTGCTTTAACTGTTTACAGTGGTTCAGCCATTGGTCATCTAATTGGCGGTGATATAACAAGCTAATCAGTAATTCACCGCTCAGTGTTGATAAGAAGTCGACCTGAAACAATTTGCGTCTCAACGCCTCCTTATCGCGAATGTAATCAACTAAGCGCTGCATAGCGGCGTTGATTAGCGTTGACGCGACAGGGAACTGATCCACTCGAAACTTTTGTCGAGTCTGTTGATCAAACATGATGTAGTAAAGATCATCGCCGTCGTGCCACACACGAAACTCTGCTCTTAACCTATAATGTAGTGGCTCTGATGCAAACACTTGGGGCTCAGGCATATTGAACGATGCAAATAGCTCTCGCATGGCGTGTTTCTTTTGCTCGAGTTGAGTTTGATAATGGTCAGGGTTAATGTGACTTAGCATAGCGGATCGATACCTTTTGAACTTTGCCGCGGATTGTAGCCATTTGTGCATAAATTTGACAGTAATTTTCGCGAAACAAATGGAAAACGCACGTTTTTTAGCATATTATGGCGTGTTTTTTAGATATTTACCTACTTTTAAGATTATGCAAAACCCCATCAGCGTTCGTAACCTATTGATATTCCTCGTACCCTCGTTATTGGGTATGTTGCTATTTATGTTTCCCATCGAATACAAGGATCAAACAAGCATCCCTGTCGCGGTGTTGGCCAAGTGGTTTCAATCGCAAGTCTCTGGCATCGTCATAGAAATAATATGCTTAGTGACTATTGTCAGTGCTTTACTATCGCTTGCCTACTCGGTGGTTGCCAAAGGACGCTTTAAAGCCGACTCGTTTATGGCGAGCTTGTTTACGGTAAGTCCAGCGTGGTTGCTGATTCGCTGTTTAGGAGCCGTATTTGCGCTATTGGTTTATTTACAATTAGGTCCAGAACAAATATGGAGCAAAGCAACTGGAGGTTTGTTGCTACATGACCTAATGCCGGTGTTGTTTTCGGTGTTTATTTTTGCCGGTCTATTTTTACCTTTATTACTGAATTTTGGTTTGCTTGAATTAGTGGGTAGTTTATTCAGTAAGGTAATGCGTCCTCTGTTTAAGTTACCCGGTCGCGCCGCTGTTGATTGTACCACCTCATGGCTAGGTGATGGCACCGTGGGCGTATTACTTACCAGCAAGCAGTACGAGCAAAAAGTCTATACCGAACGAGAAGCGGCGATTGTCGGTACCACATTTTCCGCGGTATCGATAACCTTTAGCTTAATCGTTATTGCCGAAGTGGGTTTGATTCATATGTTTGTCCCATTTTATGCGGCAGTGTGTTTAGCCGGCTTTGTCGCCGCCATTATCGTGCCCCGTTTACCGCCACTGTGTTGGAAAAAACATCAATATATCGATGGCACCGTTCCAGACGCCGAAGCCGATAAAGTTCCAGACCATGAAAATGTATTTAGCCACGGCTTGAAGCTGGCAATGAATCGGGCGGCGCAAGTCGACAGCGTCAGTAACGTGTTAAAGGATGGCGTCAAGAATGCGTTAGAGATGGTGTTAGTGGTTATTCCGGTTGTTATGGGTGTGGGTACAATGGCATTAATTTGCGCTGAATACACACCGGTGTTTGATTGGCTGGGTAAACCGTTTGTTCCTTATCTCGAGTTGCTGGGCGTACCTGAGGCCGTTGCTGCCTCGAAAACTGTTGTTATCGGTTTTGCCGATATGTTTTTACCAGCTATTTTGGTCGCATCAGTTGATAACGAAATGACCCGTTTTATTGTCGCCGCTTTGTCGATTACTCAGCTAATTTATTTATCTGAAGTAGGGGCGATGCTACTCGGCACTAAAATACCCGTAAATATTTTTGAACTGTTTGTTATTTTCTTATTGCGAACGCTAGTTACTTTACCGGTTATAGTGATGGTGGCGAATTTGGTGTATTAAACCGTCTTTCCCTGAACCGGGTGCTGTGCATTTCAAACAAGTGTTTACATTTGTGGTCAGATCTGAATAAATAGCAACAACACCTTCTGGAGTTTAGGGAAATTTATGTCGACTGTTGAATTGCGTAATACCGCTACTTTAAATGAGCATTATCCTCATCTATTGAGCCCTCTCGACCTTGGCTTTACCCAATTGTCCAATCGCGTCCTTATGGGATCGATGCACACGGGATTAGAAGAAGAACGCGACGGTTTTGAAAAGCTTGCCGCGTTTTATCAAGCCCGAGCAAAAGGCGGCGTGGGCCTCATTGTAACCGGTGGGATCAGTCCCAATTTTCGCGGTCGGTTGGCGCCTTTTGGCAGCGAACTCAGTAAGTGGTGGCACGTTGGTAAGCATCGCTTAATTACCCAAGCGGTGCACCAATATCCGACCAAAATATGCTTACAATTGTTGCACGCAGGACGTTATGGCTATCACCCTTTCTCGCTTTCAGCCAGTGCGATCAAATCACCTATCAACCCATTCAAACCGTCGGCGATGTCGGAACGACAAATAAAAACCACCATTAAAGATTTTGCTAAGGCGGCAGGTTTAGCCCAAAAAGCGGGATATGACGGTGTTGAAATCATGGGTTCTGAAGGCTACCTCATCAATCAATTTAGCTGTCAACGTACCAATAAGCGCATCGACAAATGGGGTGGGGATATTACCAACCGGATGCGTTTTGCTGTGGAAGTGGTTAAGGCGGTACGCAAAAAAGCTGGTGACAACTTTATTATCATCTTTCGCTTATCCATGTTGGATTTAGTTGAAGGCGGCAATACTTGGGACGAAGTAGTGACCATGGCTAAAGCCATAGAAGCTGCCGGCGCGACGATCATTAATACGGGAATTGGTTGGCACGAAGCGCGAGTACCAACTATCGCCACAAGCGTGCCAAGAGCGGCGTTTACTTGGATCACTGAACGCATGATGGAGCAGGTGAACATCCCTCTAATCGCGACAAATCGCATTAATACACCAGAAGTTGCGGAGCGAGTCATTGCGTCTGGCCAGTCGCATATGGTGTCTATGGCGCGACCATTTTTGGCAGACCCAGACTTTGTTCATAAAGCAGCCCAAGGGCACAGTGAGCAAATTAATACCTGCATCGGCTGTAATCAAGCGTGTCTCGATCACGTGTTTAAACAACAGCGCGCTTCGTGTCTTGTAAATCCTCAAGCATGTTATGAGACAGAGCTTACTTTTGAGCCGGCGACAACGAAAAAACGCATCGCCGTGGTTGGTGCCGGTATGGCTGGTTTAGCTGCCAGTGTATACGCTGCCCAACGAGGGCACAGTGTTGATTTATACGAAGCGGATTCAGAGATTGGCGGTCAGTTTAATATGGCCAAACAAATTCCTGGGAAAGAAGAGTTTCACGAAACGATACGATATTTTGCGCAGCAAATAGCGCGCTTGAATATTCACCTTCACCTCAACACGCGACAACGTGCCAGTACGTTAATAGGCAAAAACTACGATGACATTGTTATCGCAACTGGCGTAGAACCGCGAATCCCTGACTTAGAAGGTGTGGAGCACAAGTTGGTGCTGAGCTATGTGGATGTGTTGAAGCGAAGGCTACCAGTGGGCAAGCGCGTCGCAATTATTGGTGCCGGTGGCATCGGTTTTGATGTCGCCGAGTTTTTAGTTGAACAACATTCTTTAACTGAGCAACCGCAACAATGGCTCGAGCAATGGGGCATCGACAAGAGCTTCGAAAACCCTGGTGCGCTCGCATCAAAGATACCAGCCATAGACAATCCGCGTCAGATATATTTAATGCAACGCAAACAAAGCAAAGTGGGGCAGGGGCTTGGTAAAACGACCGGCTGGATACATCGAGCCACATTGAAGAAACACGGAGTGAAGATGTTGGCAGGCGTCGAGTATCAGCGCATTACCGAGCGAGGTGTTGACGTGGTGATTGATGGTAAACCGACGTCTATCGATGTGGATAACGTAATCCTGTGTACCGGGCAAGAGTCTCAGCGTGATTTATATCAAGAGTTGATTAACTTAGGTCAATCGGTGCACCTCATTGGCGGCGCTGATGTCGCCGCCGAGCTCGATGCAAAACGCGCAATCAGGCAAGGTGCCGAGCTAGCAGCTAAGATTTAACTCATGTAAACGCGCCAATGACGATGGGGCAAATTACATATATTGCGCCAATGGCTTTTTCAAGCGTAAAAATATGTTAACCTAGTGCGTTGCAAATCACGGCGTTAAGCGTTGTTTGCAACGCATTTTTGTAGATAGGTGTATAACCAGTGGTGTAGCAGACCCACTTTCTCCCGACAGTAAGCTTTCAGGATTTGGCATGAAGCAAATTGAAGTGCGTGGCGCACGTACCCACAACTTAAAAAATATCGATCTTGATATTCCACGTGATAAATTAATTGTTATTACCGGCTTATCTGGCTCTGGCAAATCGTCACTCGCCTTTGACACATTATACGCGGAAGGACAACGACGTTACGTAGAGTCTTTGTCTGCTTACGCGCGCCAGTTTCTGTCATTGATGGAAAAACCAGATGTCGATCATATCGAAGGCTTATCCCCAGCAATTTCAATTGAGCAAAAGTCGACATCACACAATCCTAGATCGACGGTCGGAACCATCACCGAAGTGTACGACTATTTGCGTTTGTTATTCGCTCGGGTCGGTGAACCTCGCTGTCCAACGCACGCAGAACCACTGGCTGCACAAACTATCAGTCAAATGGTTGATAAAGTGCTTGAGTTACCCGAGGGTAGCAAGGTAATGCTGTTAGCCCCTGTGGTGGTTGACCGCAAAGGCGAGCATATTAAATTACTCGATAATTTAGCCGCTCAAGGCTACATTCGCGCCCGTATTGACGGCGAAGTGTGCGACTTATCGGATCCGCCGCCATTAGATTTACACAAAAAACACACCATTGAAGTGGTTGTCGACCGCTTAAAAGTTCGCGATGACATTCAAACTCGCTTAGCCGAGTCGTTTGAGACCGCTTTATCGTTGACCGATGGGATTGCATCGATTGCCTTTATGGACCACCCGGAACAAGACGAACTGCTGTTTTCTGCCAACTTTGCTTGTCCTCAATGTGGTTATTCAATGGCCAAGCCCGAACCCAAGTTATTTTCATTTAACAACCCCGCAGGCGCTTGTCAAAGCTGTGATGGTTTAGGCCATAAACAGTTTTTTGATCCTGCACGTGTAGTGAGTAATGCAGAACTAAGCTTAGCGGGCGGAGCCATCCGCGGCTGGGATAAGCGCAACTTTTATTATTTTCAAATGTTAACCTCGCTCGCGGATCATTTTGACTTTGACCTCAATGTTCCATTTGAACAGCTTGATACTGACATTCAACAAATAATTTTGAACGGTAGTGGCAAGACCGAAGTTGAGTTCAAGTACATGAATGATCGAGGTGATATTGTGGTTCGCAAACACCCATTTGAAGGTATCTTGGTTAACATGGATCGACGCTATCGCGAAACGGAATCGAATGCGGTACGAGAGGAGTTAGCAAAATATCTCAACAATCAAGACTGCCCAAGCTGTCACGGATCGCGATTGCGCTTGGAAGCTCGCAATGTTTTTGTCGATAACAAACCACTACACGATATCGTTGACTACTCAATAGCCGATTGCTCTGCGTTTTTCCAAACTTTGGAGTTACCGGGGCAGAAGGGAAAGATCGCTGAGAAAATACTAAAAGAAATCAACGACAGACTTGGGTTTCTGGTCAACGTGGGGCTGAATTATTTAACCTTATCTCGCAGTGCCGATACCCTATCCGGCGGTGAAGCTCAACGCATTCGTCTCGCTTCGCAAATTGGCGCTGGCCTTGTCGGTGTAATGTACGTGTTAGATGAACCCTCTATCGGTCTGCATCAACGCGACAATGAACGACTACTACAAACCTTGATACACCTGCGCGATTTGGGTAATACAGTAATTGTGGTTGAACACGATGAAGACGCAATTAAAGAAGCGGATTACATCATTGATATTGGCCCCGGTGCCGGTGTACACGGTGGCGAGGTCGTGGCTAGTGGACCTTTAGAAGATATATTGTCAAGTGAGCACTCGCTTACAGGTAAGTATTTAAGTGGCAAAGAAGCTATCGGTGTTCCCAAAACACGAACACCCTATAACAGTGATGCAGTTGTCGAGCTAACAGGCGCTAGTGGTAATAACTTGAAAAACGTCGATTTGACTATTCCGGTGGGATTAATGACTTGTATTACCGGGGTATCGGGATCGGGCAAGTCTACGCTAATTAACGACACTTTATACAAAATAGCGCACCTAGAATTGAATAACGCGACATTGGATGAACCCGCGCCTTATCAATCGATAACCGGTTTAGAGCTACTTGATAAGGTCATCGATATCGACCAAAGCCCAATCGGACGAACGCCGCGTTCCAATCCTGCTACGTATACGGGGATTTTTACCAATATCCGCGATATATTTTCCGCTACGCAAGAAGCGCGCTCGCGCGGTTACAAACCAGGTCGCTTCAGCTTTAACGTTAAAGGTGGACGATGCGAAGCGTGCCAAGGCGATGGCGTTATTAAAGTTGAAATGCACTTTTTACCGGATGTGTATGTTCCTTGTGATGTGTGTAAGGGCAAGCGATACAATCGAGAAACCTTAGAAATTCGTTACAAAGGCAAAAATATTCATGAAGTTCTCGATATGACCATTGAAGAAGCGTTTGAGTTTTTTCACGCTATACCGGCGGTCAAACGTAAATTACAGACACTAATGGATGTCGGTTTGTCCTATATTAAGTTAGGTCAGTCGGCGACAACCTTGTCTGGTGGTGAAGCCCAACGGGTGAAGTTATCTAAAGAGTTATCGAAACGCGACACGGGCAAAACTCTCTATATTTTAGATGAACCGACTACTGGCTTGCACTTTCACGACATTAAACAACTGTTAGCGGTTTTACATCGCTTGCGCGATCACGGTAACACGGTTGTGATCATTGAACATAATTTAGATGTGATCAAAACCGCCGACTGGATTGTCGACTTAGGGCCTGAAGGGGGCTCGGGTGGTGGGCAAATTTTAGTTACCGGCACGCCAGAGCAGGTGGCCGATGACAAAACGTCGCATACCGCAAGGTTCCTGAAACCTCTTCTATAATAAGCTTCATAGAAAACGCCAGCACAAGCTGGCGTTTTGTTAGAGGCGTATTAACGAGCTAACAACTTGCTCACCGTCATCTCGGAATCAGCTCTGCGGATGTCCGGTACCTCGTGTTGCTATAGTGGGCTATAACTAAATCACATTGCAATTTAGAACTATCTTTAAAAATATACAGCGTCATCCCATCATGCTTTTCGACTGCACGGATGCAGGAGGTAGAGCAACCCATGGAGCAGTTGCCGAGGGTGGGACCTCCTTGGGTAATAGTGCGCCTACAACGAAGTCACTTCGAAACTGCACGAGATCCCACACAAAGACATGGTGGGACGACGGTGAACAGTTTCTACAAAATTATTACGTCGAAGCACCCATTAAGCCCGTTAACAATTTTTATACAATATTCTCTGGCCCTGTACATAAAATAAACTTGCATTGGTTAGCTATTTAAGTATAATACGCCGACCTAGCCGAAATGGCTAAGGTATTTTGCCGGTAAACGCCGCCTCAGTGCGGAGTAGATACACAGTAATGAGTGTCTTGTAAAATAGAGCAACAACGGGGTGCCCTTGGTACTTGTTGCTGCGCCTATAATGGTTTACGCAGGCCTACAGCGACTCCGATTGGGAGTCGAATGAAAATAGCGGTACGCTCCCCACCTCACTATGGTGGAGATGAGTCGTACTTTGTTCGTTCTTTTTTTAATATTGGGGATTTGATTACATGTCAAATCAAAGAATTCGCATTCGTTTGAAAGCGTTCGATCATCGTTTGATTGATCAATCAACCGCTGAAATCGTAGATACAGCTAAGCGCACTGGTGCACAGGTTCGTGGTCCAATTCCACTTCCTACTCGCAAAGAGCGTTTCACTGTTTTGATTTCTCCACACGTAAACAAAGACGCTCGTGACCAGTACGAAATCCGTACTCACAAGCGTTTGATTGATATCGTTGAACCTACTGAAAAGACTGTTGATGCTCTAATGCGTCTTGATCTTGCAGCTGGTGTAGACGTTCAAATCAGCTTGGGTTAATAAGGGGAGTACAACTATGACTATTGGTTTAGTCGGACGTAAAGTTGGTATGACTCGTATCTTCACTGAAGATGGCGTTTCAATTCCAGTTACAGTCGTAGAAGTTGAAGCGAACCGCGTTGCTCAAGTTAAAACACTTGAAAACGATGGTTATCGCGCAATTCAAGTTACCACTGGTGCTAAGAAAGCTAACCGTGTAAACAAGCCAATGGCGGGTCACTTCGCTAAAGCTGGCATCGAAGCTGGTCGTGGTTTGTGGGAATTCCGTCTTAAAGACGGTGAAGGTGAAGATTTCGCAGCTGGCAGTGAGTTAACTGTTGAAGTTTTAAACGAGACCAAATTAGTAGACGTTACCGGTACCTCGAAAGGTAAAGGTTTCCAAGGTGGTATCAAGCGTTGGAATTTCCGTATGCAAGACGCTACTCACGGTAACTCTTTGTCTCACCGTTCAAACGGTTCAATCGGTCAGTGTCAAACACCTGGTCGTGTATTTAAAGGCAAAAAGATGTCTGGTCACATGGGTGCTGAGAAAGTTACTACTCAAAACCTTGAATTAGTTCGCGTTGACGCTGAGCGTAACTTGCTTCTTATTAAGGGCGCGTTACCAGGTGCTGTTAACGGTAACGTAATCGTTAAACCAGCTGTTAAAGCCTAACGTCTGAGGAGATTAGTGATGGAATTAGCATTAAAAGACGCGTCAGGCGCTCTTGAAGTTTCTGAAGCTACCTTTGGACGTGAGTTTAACGAAGCTCTAGTACACCAAGTAGTTGTTGCTTACGCAGCAGGTGCTCGTCAAGGTACTGTAGCTCAAAAGACTCGTTCTGAAGTTAGTGGCGGTGGCAAAAAGCCATGGCGTCAAAAAGGTACTGGCCGCGCACGTGCTGGTACAACTCGTAGCCCAATCTGGCGTACTGGTGGTGTAACTTTCGCAGCGAAGCCACAAGATCACAGCCAGAAGGTTAACCGTAAAATGTATCGCGGTGCGATCCAAAGCATCCTTTCTGAACTAGTACGTCAAGAGCGTTTAGTTGTTGTTAAGGATTTCGCGGTAGAGACGCCAAAAACAAAAGAATTAGTAGCTAAGTTAAAAGAACTTGAGCTTAAAGATGTGTTGATCGTTGCTGAAGAAGTTGACGAGAACCTATTCTTAGCGGCTCGCAACTTATACAAAGTTGACGTTCGTGACGTAGCTGGTATTGATCCAGTAAGCCTAGTTGGCTTCGAAAAAGTTTTGGTAACTGAAGCTGCAGTTAAGCAAATCGAGGAGATGTTAGCATGATCAACGAAGAACGTTTGTTGAAGGTGCTTTTAGCACCAAACATTTCTGAAAAAGCAACTGTATCTGCTGAAGCAAACAACACTGTTGTTTTCAAAGTAGCTACCGATGCAACTAAAGCAGAAATCAAAGCTGCCGTTGAAAAACTTTTCGAAGTTGAAGTAACTGGTGTTCGCACTCTAAATGTTAAGGGTAAAACCAAGCGCACAGGTATGCGCATGGGTCGTCGTAGCGATTGGAAAAAAGCTTACGTTACTCTTAAAGAAGGCAGCGACATCGACTTCGTTGGCGCTGAGCAATAGGAGATTGAGTAATGGCTATTGTAAAATGTAAACCTACTTCTCCGGGTCGTCGCCACGTTGTTAAGGTGGTAAACCCTGAGCTTTACAAAGGTAAGCCTTACGCGCCTCTTTTAGAGAAAAACTCTAAGTCTGGTGGTCGTAACAATACTGGTCGTATTACAGTTCGTCACGTTGGTGGTGGTCACAAGCATCACTATCGTTTGATTGACTTTAAACGTACTAAAGATGGTATCCCTGCGAAAGTAGAGCGTTTGGAATATGATCCAAACCGCAGTGCAAACATCGCACTTGTACTTTACGCAGACGGTGAGCGTCGTTACATCTTGGCTCCTAAAGGCCTGAAAGCTGGTGATACAGTGCAGTCTGGTGTAGATGCACCAATCTCTGCTGGTAACACTATGCCACTTCGTAACGTGCCACTAGGTTCTGTAATTCACGCAATCGAGCTTAAGCCTGGTAAAGGTGCACAAATCGCTCGTGCTGCGGGTACTTACGCACAGTTAGTAGCAAAAGATGGCGCTTACGTAACTCTACGTCTTCGTTCAGGCGAAATGCGTAAAGTTGAAGCTGAGTGTCGTGCGACATTAGGTGAAATCGGTAACGCAGAACACATGTTGCGTTCACTAGGTAAAGCGGGTGCAACTCGCTGGCGTGGTGTTCGTCCAACCGTTCGTGGTGTTGCGATGAACCCGGTAGATCACCCACACGGTGGTGGTGAAGGTCGTACTTCTGGTGGTCGTCACCCTGTATCTCCATGGGGCGTACCTACTAAAGGTTACAAGACTCGTAAGAACAAGCGTACTGACAAGTTCATCGTACGTCGTCGTACTAAGTAGTACTAATTTTTAATTAAGAGGAATTACCATGCCACGTTCTCTCAAGAAAGGTCCTTTTATTGACCTGCACTTGTTAACGAAGGTAGAGAAAGCTCTGGAAAGCGGGAACAAGAAACCTATCAAAACTTGGTCTCGTCGTTCAATGATCATCCCTTCGATGATCGGATTGACCATTGCTGTCCATAATGGCCGTCAACACGTTCCAGTATTCGTTACCGATGAAATGATCGGTCACAAGCTGGGTGAATTTGCACCTACTCGTACTTATCGCGGCCACGCTGCTGATAAGAAAGCGAAGAAAAGATAAGGGGAAATTAAATGGAAGCTATCGCTAAACATAAATTTGCCCGTGGTTCAGCTCAAAAAGCTCGTTTGGTTGTTGACCAAATCCGCGGTTTACATGTTGAGAAAGCTCTTGAAATTCTAGAATACAGCAACAAGTCTGCTGCTGTTCTAGTTAAGAAAGTTCTTAACTCTGCAATCGCTAATGCTGAGCACAACGAAGGTGCAGACATTGATGAACTATTCGTAAAAACCATTATGGTTGACGATGGTCCAACAATGAAACGTATTAAACCTCGTGCGAAAGGTCGCGCGGATCGTATCCTTAAGCGTACTAGCCACATCACTGTGGTTGTATCTGATAGCTAGGAGATATTCGAATGGGTCAGAAAGTACATCCTACCGGTATTCGCCTAGGTATCACTAAACCTTTCGCGTCTACTTGGTATGCAAATACTAAAGAATATGCAGCTAACATCAAAGGTGACCACGAAGTTCGTGCTTACCTAACTGAAGAGTTAAAGCGTGCATCTTTGTCGAAAATTGTTATTGAGCGTCCAGCTAAGTCTATTCGCGTAACTATCCACACTGCACGTCCAGGTGTTGTGATTGGTAAGAAAGGTGAAGACGTTGAGAAGTTACGTAAGAAAGTTTCTCAAATCGCTGGTGTACCTGCACAAATCAACATCGCTGAAGTTCGCAAGCCAGAAATGGATGCGCAACTAGTTGCAGACAGCATTGCGAGCCAATTAGAGCGTCGTGTTATGTTCCGTCGCGCAATGAAGCGTGCTGTACAAAACGCTATGCGTTTAGGTGCCAAAGGTATCAAAGTACAAGTTAGCGGTCGTCTTGGCGGTGCGGATATCGCACGTGCTGAGTGGTATCGTGAAGGTCGTGTACCATTACACACTTTACGTGCTGATATCGATTACGCAACAGCTCGTGCAGACACTACCTATGGTGTTATTGGTGTTAAAGTCTGGATCTTCAAAGGCGAAGTTATCGGTGGTATGCCTCTACAGGCTGAAGCACCAGCTAAGCCGAAGAGAAAAGGCAAAGGCAAGAGCAGTAAGTAAGGAAAGTAAGTCATGTTACAACCAAAACGTACTAAATTCCGCAAGCAGATGAAACTGCGTAACCGTGGTCTAGCTCACACTGGTAGCACTGTAAACTTCGGTTCGTTCGGTTTGAAATCTGTTGAGCGTGGTCGTATGACTGCTCGTCAAATCGAAGCAGCACGTCGAGCGATGACTCGTCACATTAAACGTCAAGGTAAAATCTGGATTCGTGTTTTCCCTGACAAGCCAATTACCAAGAAGCCTCTTGAGGTTCGTATGGGTAAAGGTAAAGGTGGCGTTGAGTATTGGGTTTGTCAAATCCAACCAGGTCGCGTTCTTTATGAAATGGAAGGTGTAAGCGAAGAACTTGCACGCGAAGCATTTGCTTTAGCAGCTGCTAAACTTCCTTTCAAAACAACTTTCGTAACTCGTAAGGTAATGTAATGAAAGCTAGTGAACTAAAAGATAAAAGCATTGAAGAGCTTAATGCTGAATTGCTAAGTTTATTGCGCGAACAGTTTAACTATCGCATGCAAGCAAGCACTGGTCAGCTAGCTCAAACGCATTTGCTACGTAACGTACGTCGCGATATCGCACGTGTTAAGACAATCCTAAATCAGAAGGCGGCTTCATAATGAGCGAAACTATTCGTACTCTACAAGGCACCGTTATCAGTAACAAAATGGACAAGTCTATCACTGTACTGATTGAGCGTCGTGTTAAGCACCCTATCTACGGTAAGTTCATGGTTCGTTCAACTAAGTTGAAAGCACACGATGAAGCTAACGTATGTAACGAAGGTGATGTAGTAACAATTCGTGAATGTGCTCCTATTTCAAAAACTAAGTCTTGGACTTTAGTTGACGTTGTAGAAAAAGCATAATTTCAGATTGTTGTTAAAGCTGTAAAAAGGGTTCCCTCGGGAGCCCTTTTTGTTTTTATGAATAGGCTAGGAAAATATCTAAGTTCTTACAACAAGCTTGTTGAAATGCACATTCATTGAATGTGGCAACACCTCAGGTTTCAAAAACTAAGTCTTGGACTTTAGTTGACGTTGTAGAAAAAGCATAATTTCAGATTGTTCTTAAAGCTGTAAAAAGGGTTCCTTCGGGAGCCCTTTTTGTTTTTATAAATAGGCTTGGAAAATATCTAAGTGCTTACAACAAGCTTGTTGAAATGCACATTCATTGAATGTGGCAACACCTCAGGTTTCAAAAACTAAGTCTTGGACTTTAGTTGACGTTGTAGAAAAAGCATAATTTCAGATTGTTCTTAAAGCTGTAAAAAGGGTTCCTTCGGGAGCCCTTTTTGTTTTTATAAATAGGCTTGGAAAATATCTAAGTGCTTACAACAAGCATGTTGAAATGCACATTCATTGAATGTGGCAACACCTCAGGTTTCAAAAACTAAGTCTTGGACTTTAGTTGACGTTGTAGAAAAAGAAGAACAGCTTATCTCCATATAAGCTGCCCTGCAGGTCGCTATGCGCTTATAAGTTGTTCCAGACAACTTGTTAATTTAAGATTGTTCTTAAAGCTGTAAAAAGGCTCCTCACTGGAGCCCTTTTTGTGCTATCAAGTACTAATGACCTGTACTCACGGTGCTAGAAATAATACTTTCGACTGATGGCATCAGTGTCTTCCACAAGTATTCATTCCTAGCACACGATAGACTGGACAAAATTTAAAGATACCGGTAAGTAAAGGTACTATGCCTATGTATCCCCAGGATGGGCCGTAAGTAGCCGCCCAACAAATCATAACCAAGCCAACAACGATGCGCATCACTCTGTCGACGATCCCTACATTGCTTCCCATACTGTCTCTCCTATCTCACATTCAGCGTTAACTAGCTCAGTTCTATCCGTCTAACTCTCGCGACGTGTAACCGCTTTTGAACTAATCGTTTGGTTGTTTGTTACTCATTATTATGTATAGCAAAACATTAGTGAGATAGGAAAGTGTTGGCGGCTAATAGCACGCGCGCCGTGGTACCCATATTGAATCGCACGTATTGCCCATCTTTGCGCAACTGAACGCAGTAACCACGTAAGTGCTATTTACTGACTAGACACCAATCTCGGTTACATTTTTTAAACACAAAAGGGGTGTATAAAATTTGTACGATATCGTTGGTTAAATTATAATCGTGCCGCGCTTGGGGAATGAGATTATTTTAATCGAACTGTCGAGCTTCATAAGTTCAGTGGTACGCATTGACTTAGTAACAATTTGTAATTGCTGTTTGTGTTTTTTATTAAGGTAAATCAGACAGTTAATATTTGAATCTGGTAACAAGTTTTTAACTTTTTAGGCTTTGTCTGAAATTTTGTTTAAATAAAGTACCACTTTTACATTTGTAGTGTTATAATCTCGCGCCCATTCACTCTAAGTGGATGGATTTTAAGGCAGTGAAAGACTAGTTAATTAGTCTTGAATTTTAACATAAGCGGAGCACATAAAATGATCCAAATGCAATCACAGCTAGACGTTGCTGATAACAGCGGCGCTCGACGCGTGCAATGTATAAAGGTTCTAGGTGGCTCGCACCGTCGCTATGCTGGCATTGGTGACATCATTAAGGTTTCTGTTAAAGAAGCTATTCCTCGCGGTAAAGTGAAGAAGGGTGATGTACTAAACGCGGTAGTGGTGCGCACTAGAAAAGGCGTTCGTCGTCCAGATGGCTCAGCCATCCGTTTCGATGGTAACGCGGCTGTAATGTTGAACACCAACTTACAACCAATTGGTACTCGTATTTTCGGGCCTGTGACACGTGAACTTCGAACTGAAAAGTTCATGAAGATCGTATCACTAGCTCCAGAAGTACTATAAGGAGTCTATGAAATGGCCTCTAAAATTCGTCAAAATGACGAGGTAGTAATCCTAGCTGGTAAAGATAAGGGCAAAAGTGGCAAAGTCACTAAAGTTCTTACAGCTGAAGGTAAAGTTTTCGTTGAAGGCATCAACCTAGTAAAGAAACACCAACGTCCTGTTCCTCAAATGAACATCGCTGGTGGTATCGTTGAAAAGGAAGCTGCTATCGACGTATCTAACGTTGCGATTAAAAACCCTGCTACTGGCAAGGCTGATCGCGTAGGTTTTAGAATTGAAGACGGCAAAAAAGTTCGTTTCTTCAAGTCTAACAACGAATTAGTTTAATTTGGAGTAAACGATGGCGAAACTGCATGATTTTTACAAAGATACAGTTGTTGCTGAACTGACCAAAGAGTTCGGATACAAAAGTGTCATGCAAGTCCCTCGAATTGAGAAGATCACGCTAAACATGGGTGTTGGTGAAGCTATTTCTGACAAGAAAGTGCTAGACAACGCTGTAGCTGATCTTGCTGCAATCTCGGGTCAAAAGCCTCTAGTGACTAAAGCACGCAAATCTGTTGCTGGCTTTAAGATCCGTGAAGGCTACCCTATTGGTGCAAAAGTAACTCTACGCGGCGAGCGCATGTGGGAATTCTTTGAGCGCTTAATCTCAATTTCAGTTCCTCGTATCCGTGACTTCCGTGGCTTGAACCCTAAATCGTTCGACGGCCGTGGTAACTACAGCATGGGTGTGCGTGAGCAAATCATATTTCCTGAAATCGACTACGATAAAGTAGATAAAATTCGCGGTATGGATATCACTATCACTACTACTGCGGGTAACGATGCGGAAGGTCGTGCTTTGCTGACTGCCTTTAACTTCCCGTTTAAGAAATAAGGTGTAGAGTAATGGCTAAATCATCAATGAAAGCACGTGAAGCAAAGCGTGCAAAATTAGTAGCCAAGTACGCTGAAAAGCGTCGTGCACTAAAAGATATCATCTCAAACGTAAACTCTTCTGACGAAGAGCGTTGGGATGCAGTGTTAAAACTACAAACTTTACCACGTGATTCAAGCAGCAGCCGTCAACGTAACCGTTGTACTGTTACTGGTCGTCCACACGGTTACTTGCGTAAGTTCGGCTTAAGCCGTATCAAGTTACGTGAAGCAACCATGCGTGGTGAAGTACCTGGTCTTAAGAAAGCAAGTTGGTAAGGAGTAAGCGATTATGATGACTGATCCTATCGCGGATATGTTCACACGCATCCGTAACGGTCAATCTGCAGCTAAAGTTGCAGTAACTATGCCATCTTCAAAGCTGAAAGTTGCTATTGCAAACTTGCTTAAAGAAGAAGGTTACATTAACGATTTCAACGTAATCGAAGGCAAAAAGCCTGAGTTATCTGTTACTTTGAAATATTTTGAAGGTAAAGAAGTAATCGAAACTATCAAGCGTGTTTCACGCCCAGGTCTTCGCGTATACAAAGGTAGCAACGATCTACCACAAGTATTAGCAGGTCTAGGTATCGCTATCGTTTCAACTTCTAAAGGTCTAATGACTGACCGCGCTGCACGTAATGCAGGTTTAGGCGGTGAGATCATCGGTATCGTAGCGTAAGGAGCAAGAATATGTCTCGTGTTGCAAAAGCACCTGTGGCTGTACCTGCTGACGTTACTGTTACGTTATCTGGTCAAGACATCACAGTTAAAGGTCCAAAGGGCGAATTATCTCGCACTATCAACAGCCTTGTTAACGTTGCTCATGAAGAGAACGAAATCAAAACTGTTGTAGCTGAAGAGTCAAAAGCTGCTTGGATGCAAGCCGGTACTGCTCGCGCACTTATCAACAACATGATTGTTGGTGTGAGCCAAGGCTTTGAAAAGCGCTTAATTCTTAACGGTGTTGGTTATCGTGCAAACGCTGCTGGTCAAACGTTAAACCTAGCTTTAGGTTTCTCTCACCCAGTAGAACACGCAATTCCAGCTGGCGTTAAAGTTGAAACTCCTAGTCAAACTGAAATCGTACTTACTGGTGCTGATAAGCAGGTGATTGGTCAAGTTGCTGCGAACATTCGTGCGTACCGTAAGCCTGAGCCTTATAAAGGTAAAGGTATTCGTTACTCAGACGAAATCGTTCGTCGTAAAGAAGCTAAGAAGAAGTAGGGTAATACAATGGATAAGAAAACATCTCGTTTACGTCGTGCTAAGCGCACGCGTGCTAAAATCAGCGAGTTGGGTGCGAATCGCTTAGTTGTACACCGTACTCCTCGTCACATTTACGCTCAACTTATCACGGCTGACGCTCAAGTTGTTGCATCTGCATCAACTCTTGACAAAGAAATCCGTGAGCAAGTTAAAGCAACTAGCAATAAAGAAGCTGCTGCTGCTGTAGGTAAAGCTATTGCAGAACGCGCTGCTGCTAAAGGTATTGAATCAGTAGCTTTCGATCGTTCAGGTTTCTTATACCACGGTCGCATTCAAACTCTAGCTGAAGCAGCTCGTGAAGCTGGCCTTAAATTCTAGGAGTAGATAATGGCTAATGTAGAAAACACACAACAAAGTGAATTTGCTGAAAAGCTAATCGCTGTTAACCGCGTATCAAAAGTGGTTAAAGGTGGTCGCATCTTCAGTTTCACTGCACTAACAGTAGTTGGTGACGGTAATGGCCGTGTTGGTTTTGGTTACGGTAAGGCACGTGAAGTACCTGCTGCAATCCAAAAAGCAATGGAAAAGGCTCGCCGTAATATCGTAAACGTTGACCTTAAAGGTACTACTTTACAGCACGCTGTTAAAGGTAAGCACTCAGGTTCTAAAGTTTACATGCAACCTGCATCTGAAGGTACAGGTATCATCGCCGGTGGTGCGATGCGTGCCGTACTAGAAGTTGCTGGCGTACAGAACGTATTGTCAAAAGCATACGGTTCTACTAACCCAATTAACGTTGTTCGCGCTACCATCGGCGCTTTAGCTGGCATGAAGTCACCTGAAGCAGTTGCTGCTAAGCGTGGTAAGAGCGTTACTGACATTCTGGGGTAATGAACAATGGCTAAGACTGTTAAAGTAACTCAAGTTAAAAGTTCAATCGGTCGTCTTCCGACTCACCGTGCAACTTTAAAAGGTTTAGGTTTACGTCGTATCAATCATACTGTAGAGTTAGAAGATACTCCATCAGTACGCGGTATGATCAACCTAGTGCGTTACATGGTTAAGGTGGAGGACTAAACAATGCATTTAAACACATTATCCCCTGCACCTGGTTCTAAATCAGCTAAGAAGCGTGTTGGTCGTGGTATTGGTTCTGGCCTAGGTAAAACTGGTGGCCGTGGTCACAAAGGTCAGAAGTCTCGTTCTGGCGGTGGTGTACGCCCTGGTTTCGAAGGTGGTCAAATGCCACTTAAGCAACGTTTGCCTAAGTTTGGTTTTACTTCACGTAAGTCTTTAGTTCGCGCTGAAGTTCGCTTACACGAGTTAAACACAATGACTGCAGATGTTGTTGACATTCACGCGCTTAAGGAAGCAGGCATCATCTCACGCAACATGGAAACAGCTAAGATCATGTTGTCTGGTGAGATCACCCGTAAGATTACGGTTCGTGGCCTTGCAGTAACAAAAGGTGCACGTGCAGCAATTGAAGCTGCCGGTGGTACAGTAGAGGAATAGTACAAAAATGGCTAAACCAGGAATGGAAAACAAGGCTCAAGGCGGTTTGTCTGAGCTTAAACAAAGATTGTTGTTCGTACTCGGAGCGCTTATCGTGTTTCGTTTAGGATCATTTGTACCAATCCCTGGTATTGACGCCGCTGTACTAGCTCAGTTGTTTGAACAACAAAAGGGCACCATCGTAGAAATGTTTAACATGTTCTCCGGTGGTGCACTTGAGCGAGCCTCTGTATTGGCACTTGGTATTATGCCGTACATTTCAGCCTCGATTATCATGCAAATCTCGACTCACGTCGTACCGAGCATGATGGAATTGAAGAAAGAGGGTGAAGCTGGACGTCGTAAGATCAGCCAATACACACGCTACGGCACACTGCTTCTGGCAACAGTTCAGTCGATAGCGATTGCGAAAAGTTTACCTGGTATGATGCCTGGTCTTGTGGTTAACGCAGGCTTTGGCTTCTACTTTACCGCAGTAGTTTCGTTAGTAACCGGCACCATGTTCTTAATGTGGTTAGGTGAGCAAATTACAGAGCGCGGTATCGGTAATGGTATCTCAATCCTTATTTTCGCTGGTATTGTTGCAGGCATGCCATCAGCAGTTGGTCAAACTGCAGAAATGGCGCGTCAAGGTGAACTGCATCCACTAGCATTATTGTTGATTGGTGGTATCGTTGCTGTTGTAACCTGGTTTGTGGTATTTGTTGAGCGCGGCCAACGCCGCATTGTGGTAAACTATGCTAAACGCCAACAAGGTCGTAAAGTATTTGCCGCTCAAAGCACGCATTTACCGTTGAAAGTAAACATGGCGGGTGTAATCCCACCTATCTTTGCTTCAAGTATTATCTTGTTCCCTGGAACCATCGCGAGTTGGTTCGGTCAAGGTAGTGGCCCGGTTGCTGATTTCTTGCAAGAGATTTCTCTGGCAATGTCACCAGGTCAACCACTGTATGTAATGCTATATGCTGCAGCAATAATCTTTTTCTGCTTTTTCTACACGGCGCTTGTTTTCAACCCGCGTGAAACAGCAGATAATTTGAAGAAATCTGGTGCGTTTATCCCAGGCATTCGTCCTGGTGAGCAAACCTCTAGGTATATTGATAAAGTAATGACCCGCTTAACATTAGCTGGGGCTCTATACATTACTTTGATTTGTTTGGTTCCTGAGTTCATGATGATATTTATGGACGTACAATTCTACTTCGGTGGAACGTCTCTACTCATTATTGTGGTAGTAATTATGGACTTTATGGCGCAGGTACAAACTCATTTGATGTCACATCAATATGACAGCGTACTGAAGAAAGCCAATCTTAAAGGCTATGGTCGATAAGACCAGCGGAGTATAAAATGAAAGTTCGTGCATCCGTTAAAAAGATTTGCCGTAACTGTAAAGTTGTTAAACGTGCAGGTGTTGTTCGCGTAATTTGCAAGACCGACCCTAAGCACAAGCAACGTCAAGGTTAATCGCTTAATCTTTTATTCAAGTGTCACAAGTTGTAAAATAGTGCAATTTGTGACACTTTATATTGCAAATAAACTGCTGGTTGAGTATCCTTACGGGCTTTTCAACCGGTTTCTTTTAACCTAAATTATAGGAGATGTGTTAGTGGCCCGTATCGCTGGCATTAACATCCCTGATCGTAAGCATGCAGTAATTGCCCTTACTGCTATCTACGGTATCGGTGCAACCCGCGCAAAAGCTATCTGTGCGGCAACTGGTATCGCTGAAGATACTAAGATCAGTGAATTAGACGAAGCTCAAATCGATTTGCTTCGTAACGAAGTGGCGAATTTTACCGTTGAAGGTGACTTACGTCGTGAAGTATCAATGAACATCAAGCGTCTGATGGACCTTGGCTGTTTCCGTGGTTTACGCCATCGTCGCAGTCTTCCTCTACGTGGTCAACGCACTAAGACTAATGCGCGTACCCGTAAAGGTCCTCGTAAGCCGATTAAAAAGTAGATCGAGGTAATTAGACATGGCTAAAACACCAACTCGCGCACGTAAGCGCGTTAAAAAGCAAGTTGCTGATGGCATGGCTCATATCCATGCTTCTTTCAACAACACAATCGTAACTCTAACTGATCGTCAAGGTAACGCGTTATCTTGGGCAACAGCTGGTGGTTCAGGTTTCCGTGGTTCACGTAAGTCTACTCCATTTGCTGCACAGGTTGCTGCAGATCGTGCTGGTAAAGCCGCACAAGAGTTTGGTTTGAAGAATATTGAAGTGTTCGTTAAAGGTCCAGGTCCAGGTCGTGAATCTGCAATCCGTGCCTTAAATGCTGCTGGTTTTAAAATCACCAACATCACTGACGTAACACCTATTCCTCATAATGGTTGTCGTCCACCTAAGAAACGTCGCGTTTAATAGGTAAGTTGGAGAAAGAAAATGGCAAGATATTTAGGTCCTAAGCTAAAACTTAGCCGTCGTGAAGGTACCGACTTATTCCTTAAGTCTGGTGTTCGCGCGATCGATACTAAATGTAAAATCGAAACTATTCCGGGTCAGCACGGCGCACGTCGTGGTCGTTTATCTGACTACGGTGTTCAGCTTCGTGAGAAGCAAAAAGTTCGTCGTATGTACGGCGTTCTTGAGAAACAGTTCCGTAATTACTATAAAGAAGCTGCTCGTCTAAAAGGTAACACAGGTGAAAACTTGCTACAGCTTTTAGAAAAGCGTTTAGACAACGTAGTTTACCGTATGGGTTACGCGTCAACTCGCGCAGAAGCTCGTCAGCTAGTTAGCCACAAGGCTATCATGGTTAACGGTAAAGTTGTTAACATTCCATCTTTCGCTGTTAAGGCAGACGATGTGGTCTCTATTCGTGAAAAAGCAAAATCTCAAGCGCGTATTGTTGCTGCTTTAGAACTTGCTGAGCAACGTGAGAAGCCAGTCTGGGTTGAAGTTGATGGTAAGAAAATGGAAGGTACGTTCAAGCGTATTCCTGACCGTTCTGACCTATCAGCAGAAATTAACGAACAGTTGATTGTCGAGCTTTACTCGAAATAAAGCTGAACTTTAAGAGAGGACAATAATGCAGGGTTCTGTAACCGAATTCCTTAAGCCGAAATTGGTTGGTATTGAAAATGTATCGCCAACTCGTGCCAAGGTAACTTTAGAACCACTTGAACGTGGTTTTGGTCATACTTTAGGTAACGCACTACGTCGTATCCTTCTTTCATCTATGCCTGGTTGCGCAGTGACTGAAGTGGAAATTGATGGTGTATTGCACGAATACAGCTCTAAAGAAGGTGTTCAAGAGGACATCATCGAGATCTTGTTGAACCTAAAAGGTTTGGCTGTTGGTTTAGAAGGCAAAACTGAAGCAGTTTTAACTTTAACTAAGTCGGGTGAAGGCCCTGTAACGGCAGCTGATATTCAGCACGATGGCGATGTTAGTATTGCTAATCCTGAGCACGTTATCTGTACACTTACAGGTGACGGTTCGATCAGCATGCGCATCAAAGTAGAAATGGGTCGTGGTTATGTACCTGCTTCTGTGCGTCGTAATGCCGAAGAAGAGGAGCGCGCAATTGGTCGCTTACTAGTTGACGCTTCTTTTAGTCCTGTTCATAGAATTGCTTATGACGTTGATTCAGCTCGTGTTGAACAGCGTACTGATTTGGATAAGCTTGTTATCGATATGGAAACTAACGGTACGTTAGATCCAGAAGAAGCTATCCGTCGTGCGTCAACCATCCTTGCTGAGCAATTAGATGCATTTGTTGACTTACGTGACGTTAAAGAAGAAGAAGTTAAGGAAGAAAAACCTGCTTTTGATCCTATTCTTCTGCGTCCAGTTGACGATCTAGAATTAACAGTTCGTTCAGCTAACTGTTTGAAAGCAGAAGCGATTCAGTATATTGGTGACTTAGTACAGCGTGCTGAAGTAGAACTTCTTAAAACACCAAACCTTGGTAAGAAGTCTCTAACTGAAATCAAAGACGTATTGGCGTCTCGTGGTCTATCTCTAGGTATGCGCCTAGAAAACTGGCCACCAGCTAGCATTGCTGATAACGACTAAGTCGATCACATTAATAGTTTATAGAGAAGAAGGATTAACTTATGCGCCATCGTAAAAGCGGTCGCCAGTTAAACCGTAATAGCAGTCATCGTCAAGCGATGTTCCGCAATATGGCAAGTTCTCTAGTTAAGCACGGTACAATCAAAACTACTGTTGCTAAAGCTAAAGAATTACGTCGCGTTGTTGAGCCACTAATCACATTGGCTAAAACTGATAGCGTTGCAAATCGCCGTTTAGCGTTTGCTCGTACCCGCGACCAAGAAGTAGTAGGTTTATTATTCAACGAACTTGGTCCTCGTTACCAAGAGCGTCCAGGTGGTTACACTCGCATCCTTAAATGCGGTTACCGTACTGGTGATAAAGCACCTATGGCTTATATCCAGCTTGTTGACCTACCAGCAGTTGAAGAGACTGTTGAAGTAGAAGAAACTTCAGCTGAAGCATAATTGCAATATAAGATGTGAAAAAGGAGCCTAAGGGCTCCTTTTTTTATTTCTTAATTTTAGAGTGGTTAAAACCGCTACGTTCTTTGTGAAGTCAATACTCACGTATAACACCACACCTCGTATTTACTTGCCGTGAACATATCAATGTTTCCTCGCTCTATGTTGCTTAGCGTTAGAAAAGTAGCGTCCTCTCCACCATAAAGCTTTCATCCATGAACCTGCTGGCATTGGTATTTCCCTGCACGTCATCACCATAAACTACTCACCCATGAATCTGCTGGCATTGGTATGTCCCTATACGTCACCACCATAACGCATTCATCCCTGAATCTGCTGGCATTTGTATGTCCCTATACATCATCCCATCACGTTTTTCGATTTCAAGGATTCAGGAGGTAGAGCAACGCATTGAGCAGATGCCGAGGATGTGATCTCTTTAAATCCCGTTGTGGTTTAGATGTTTAAACTCCTGCAAATCGCTCAAACCTTGACCCGTCAGCCAATTCGCCGTATAACAGTAGGTCTGTTAACTTTTTTTAAACATCATGTCTGAACGCAACCCTATTATTGCGGTTACTGGATCATCCGGTGCCGGCACATCAACGACTTCTGAAGCATTTGCCCATATGTTTCGGTCGCTTGATATCCGTGCAGCGATGGTCGAGGGTGATAGTTTTCACCGATTCTCACGACCGGAGATGGAACTCGAGCGTCGCAAAGCAAAAAGCGAAGGCCGTTCGGTGAGTTATTTTGGTGACGTAGCCAATGATTTTGGTGCCTTAGAGCAACTGTTTCGCGATTTTGGCGAGAAGGGTGAGGGTACCATGCGTCGTTATTTACACACCTTTGACGAAGCGGTGCCATATAATCAAATGCCTGGCACGTTCACTCCTTGGGAGTCAATTGGGGCCGATAGTGACTTATTGTTTTACGAAGGTTTACACGGGGGCGTGGTAACTGAACAAAACGATGTGGCAAAGCACGTTGATCTATTAATTGGCTTGGTACCGATTGTCAATTTGGAGTGGATTCAAAAAATCATTCGCGATACGAGCCGACGTGGCCATTCTAGAGAAGCAGTCAGTGATAGCATTGTCAATTCAATGGATGACTATTTCAACTTTATCACACCTCAGTTTTCACGGACTCATATCAATTTTCAACGGGTGCCAACCGTTGATACCTCTAATCCATTTTCCGCGAAAGCCATCCCAACCGCCGATGAGAGTTTTGTCGTTATTCGTTTTCGCGAAAAGAAAAACGTCGATTTCCCATATTATTTGCGGATGATTGATGGCGCATTTATGTCGCGTATAAACACGCTTGTGGTACCGGGGGGTAAAATGGGTTTAGCTATGGAGCTAATATTAACCCCGTTGATAGAGCAACTCATGGAAAAAAAGCAACTTGCTAACCAGCAAATGGACTGGATGCAAACCTACCGTTGATTGGGGTGTTGCGATGCCACCACGTTGCATCTCTAAGGCGTGACATTGGGTTTAAGCGCCCTTGTAAGGTCCATGTTACTCGTTATCAACGATAAGCGCGATAAGAGTGCTAGCGACGCTCTATTGCACTCTAAGGCGAGCGCTGGAGTACTAGTGTTACCCTTATTGCGGTTTTATTAGAATGCGAGTATGCGCAGAACAGGGTTTATTTTTATATAAGCGTATAATCCGCCATTAAGTGGGGATGTTCTGTTACGAGGGGATACCGTAGTAATTGGCGCGACGTCGTTGGCAAGCGCAGATAACTTGTCGCTAATAGATTAGCGACAAGTTGTAGATAGAAGTTGATTAGGCACCAACAATCTCAAAGTCGTGAGTAATATTCACCGTGTTGTTAAGCATTAGAGCAACAGAGCAATACTTATCGGCAGATAGTGCTACAGCTCGTTCAACGTGCTTAGCTGATACATCGTGCCCTGTAATTACAAAATGCAGGTGGATATCAGTAAACACTTTTGGTGTGCTTTCAGCTCTGGTTCCCTCAAGGTGAACGACACATTGAGTCACTTGTTGGCGAGCTTTTTCTAGAATACTAACCACATCAACTGACGAGCAGCCACCTAATGACAGTAGTACGTTTTCCATTGGGCTTACTGCTGTGGCACCACCATTGGCGTCCATTAACATGCTATGACCACTATCAGATGTGCCCATAAAGGTGTTATCGCCTACCCATTTAACTTGTGCTTTCATATACACTCCTTTTAATTTGTCGGCTTATTCTAACTGACACTAAGAATTTAACAAGGCGCTTGCATAGCGATTAGTTTTTACATGTGGCCAAGTGTTAAATACTCGAGAAAGTGACAGTTAAAAAAAAGTGAACCCAAGGTTCACTTTATTCGGCTACCAGAGGTTTAGTTGTTAGTACTTTCGAAAATCTTATCCGCTGACGCTGCGACAAAACCGGTGTAAAGTTTTCCGTCATTCATCGGATAACGTTTGGCGAATTCGTAAAAACAGCTTGGGATACTTGTGGTTACGTCGGTAAATGCAACATCGGCTTTATCAGCCATCGTCGATGATTGCTCGAGCATCACACTCGCATCACCTTTTATTTCACCACCTGAACTATTTAGCTCAAAACCACCGTCTTTAATTGCTTGGTTAACTTGTTCAATGTTTTCGTAGTTGGCTAAGTGATTGATGCTTACTGTGAAATGGTTCGCTCTAAAGCCCCATGCAGCAAGCCACGCAGCATATTCACTCTCGCTCGCTAATTGTTGGTATTCTTTAAAGCTGATATCCCAGCTACGGCCAGCGTAGAGGATGCTTGCATCATTCATTGCATCAGCGTCAATATCATCAACAATGCGCTTAATGATCTGCTGTGCTTGAGCTGATAATTGCTCAACCAATAATTCGCTGATAAATACTTTTGGTAATGTATCGTCAGCGTGTTCAAAGTGTTTGGCGTAAAGCTTTTTCGCTTCAAAATGGTATTCGCCACACTCGCGGTAGCCTAACTTAAGCAAATGTTGTGCTAGCTTGTCTAAGTTTACTTTATCTAAATTGAAGGTGCGGTAGGCAACGTGGTCATTAATGATATCGTGACCATTACCCAGTAATTGATGTACTTGCTTTGCAGATGGCGTTACTTCAAGATATTGTTGCCAAATGTTGGCGAATAATTGTTTTACTTCGTTACTCATAGTTATCCCCATATATCACCGCAATGTGGTGTTATTGTTAAGTAGGCGAAGAGGCTCTGGTGAGTTAATGCGAATTAACAGACGAAGGAGAGCGCCTTCGCCTGTTGTTTTATAGGTTATCAACCGCTTTGAAAAAGCCGGGTTTGATACTAGCGACTTGCAGTTGGTAACTTAACTTCATTAAATGCTCAGTCCAGGGCTTAAGCTTTCAGGCAAGCTAACTTTTTCGGCTTCAACAGAGGCAACTGGGAATGCACAATAGTCAGCAGCGTAGTAAGCACTCGCTCTGTGGTTGCCGCTGTCACCAATGCCACCAAATGGTGCTGCGCTGCTTGCACCAGTAATCGGCTTGTTAAAGTTAACAATACCTGCACGGATGCGCTTAAAGAAGTGTTGGTAAGTTGCTTCACTATCACTTAATAAGCCCGCTGATAAACCAAAACTAGTGTTGTTGGCTTGATCAATCGCTTGGTCTAAATCGCTGTAGCGGTAAACTTTAAGCAGCGGACCAAAGTGCTCTTCATCGGGAAGGTTAGTTACCTCGCTTACATCGATGATGCCCGGTGTAACAAAACCGGTTTCAGCATTTGGTTGGGTTAATTCAACCAACACTTTGCCGCCTAATTCAATGATTTTTTGTTGCGCTGCAACCATACCTGCTGCCGCTTTTGCACTGATCATCGAACCAATAAACGGTTGCTGCTCATCATCGTAGTAACCTACTTTAATCGCTTTAGTTGCGGCAATTAGTTTAGTCAAAATGGCATCGCCGTTGGCGTCGTCTTTTAAGAATAAGCGACGCGCACAAGTACAACGTTGACCCGTTGAAATAAACGCAGACTGGATAATATCGTGTACAGCCGCGTCAACGTCAGCCACATCACTCACGATGAGCGGGTTATTACCACCCATCTCTAGGGCTAAGATTTTACCAGGCTGACCAGCAAACTGTTGGTGTAACAACTTACCAGTGGTTGAGCTACCGGTAAAGAATAAGCCGTCGATTTCAGGGTGTGATGCAAGGGCTTTGCCGGTTTCAACTTCACCTTGAACTAAGTTAATAACGCCGTCAGGTAAGCCTGCTTGTTGCCAAAGCTTCATGGTAAGCTCGGCAACCATAGGTGTTAGTTCTGAAGGTTTAAATACCACGGTGTTACCAGCAATAAGTGCAGGTACAATGTGACCATTAGGTAAGTGACCTGGAAAGTTGTATGGACCAAATACGGCGACAACACCGTGAGGCTTGTGGCGAATAAACGCTTTTGCACCCGGCATTGGGTTTTCAACGGTACCGGTGCGCTCATTATAGGCTTTAATCGAGATGTTCACTTTACCGATCATGGCACCTGCTTCGGTACGGGTCTCCCAAAGTGGCTTACCGGTTTCTCGAGCAATCGCGATTGCCATCTGCTCTTTATTTTCAGTTAGCACGTCTAAGAAGCGATTGATGATGGCAAGGCGTTCGTCAACGGTTAAGAACCCCCAGCTTTCAAACGCCTTCCGCGCGCTGTGAATAGCGTTATCGACTTGCTCTGGCGATGCGCTTTTTCCCTGCCATAAGGTCTCATTGGTCGCAGGGTTTAGTGATTGCATCGAAGTGCCTTGTCCTGCAAGCCACTGGCCATTTATAAATTGTACTAATTGAGTCATAAGTTCCTCTAATTTAGCTGTTTGCTAGGCGAACAGTATCGCCTTCACCGACTTGCAGAGCATCCGCTGTCGCGGCGTTAATGGTGACTGTGTTACTGTCTTCATCGATGGCAACATCTTGGAAAACCGCTCTAAAGTCTTGAATTTTGGTATTGATTATCATCGTTCGCTGACCGGCATGAGGCTCGCCAATGGAGACCGTCATCTTGCGTGAACGGCGAACGGTTTTAATCGCGTCAAGCTCGCATTCAACAGTTGGTCCGGCGTCAAAAATGTCGACATAACCCCGATTTACAAAACCTTCACCTTCTAATAAACGCAGGGCAGGTAGTGTATTATCGTGTACTTTACCAATAACCGCTTGTGCGTCTTTGCTCAGTAAGCTGACATAAATGGGGTACTTGGGCATTAACTCGGCAATAAACTCTTTCTTACCAATGCCGCTTAAGTAGTCTGCAGTTGGAAAGTCCATTGAAAAGAAATGCTCTTCTAGCCACTGCCAAAACGGCGACTTACCATTTTCATCAGAGACGCCGCGCATTTCTGCTATAACTCGGTGGTTAAAGCGTTGCTGGTGCTCGGCTAGGAATAAAAATCGAAATTTCGACAAGAAACGACCGTTGTTATTGGCGCGATATGACTCGCGTAAATACAAGGTACATATTTCAGTAGCACCAGTGTAATCATTGTTGAGGGTTAAAATATCGACATTGTTGTAGATATTTAACTCGCGTGATGAGTGCACGACTTTGCCTAAGTGATAGTGATAAAACGCATCGTTTAAGCCAACCGCAGCCTCGATACCACTGGTACCAACAACTTCGCCTGTGGCGGTATCTTCCATGACAAATAAATAGCCTTCATCACCTTCAATTTGATCGCGATGGAAGGCTTGATTAGCACGACTGATACGGTTAACCAGCAGTTCTTCGTTGACCGGCAAGCTAGTAAATCCATGTCCCGATTCAACAGCAATTTGATGTAGCGCTTCGTAATCACTGCTGCGAATTGGCCTGATAATAATCATAGTATCGTCCTAGTGTTGAGTAGCATTAACCGTTTACGATTGTGTTGACCGCCTTTTCAAAACGATCCATCCCCTCTAGGATGTCAACTTCAGGAATAATAAGCGATGGTGCAAAGCGAACAATGTTCGCGCCCGCTACGAGGGTCATCAGACCTTGTGCCATAGCCGCATTTAAGAAGTCTTTACCGCGACCTTGGTATTGTTCGTTTAGCACGGCACCGATCAATAAGCCCTTACCGCGAATTTCACTAAATACGTTGTATTTGTCGTTGATCTTCTGCAACGCTTGCTTAAAAATCTGCTCTTTTGCTTGAACGCCGGTTAATACCGCTGGATCGTTAACGGTATCAAATGCCGCTTCTGCTACAGCACAGGCCAGCGGGTTACCACCGTATGTACTACCATGTGTACCAATTTTTAAATGCTTAGCAAGCTCAGTTGTCGTTAACATTGCGCCAATCGGGAAGCCACCACCGAGTGCTTTAGCTGTGGTTAAGATATCAGGTGTAACACCCAGGCCCATGTAAGCATATAAGTCGCCGGTACGACCAACACCCGTTTGTACTTCGTCAAAAATAAGCAATGCATTGTGCTTGTCACACAACGCACGAACGCCTTCAACAAATTCTTGAGTCGGTGATACGATGCCACCTTCACCTTGCAGTGGCTCCATCATTACCGCACAGGTATTGTCACTGATCAGGGCTTCAAGCGACGCTAGGTTGTTGTATTCTGCGTGATCAATCGCACCCGGCTTAGGGCCGAAGCCATCCGAGTAAGCCGCTTGGCCACCAACGGTTACGGTAAAAAAGGTACGGCCGTGGAAGCCTTGTTTGAACGAAATAATTTGCGACTTGTGTTCACCGTGAACCTCTAATGCCCAACGGCGAGCCAATTTTAGGGCTGCTTCGTTAGACTCGGCACCCGAGTTGGCAAAATACACTTTTTCTGCAAACGTATTATCAACGAGTTTTTTAGCTAAGCGCAATGCTGGTTCATTGGTCATTACATTTGATAAATGCCATAGCTTTTCGCCCTGTGATTTTAAAGCTTCAACTAGCGCTGGATGGCAGTGACCCAAACAGCTTACCGCGATGCCACCAGCAAAGTCGATCAGTTCATTATTATTTTGGTCCCATACTCGAGAGCCTTTACCTCTTACTGGAATAACTGCTGACGGTGAATAGTTAGGCACCATCACATCATCAAATAATTCGCGATTTACTGAAATTTGCTCAGTCATGTTCGAAATCCTCATTGAAAAATCAAAGTTAGTGAACCTTGTTATTTGCTAATAAACTTTTGTTTGTGGGCGGTTCAGCTAAAAAAGTGCCAACATTATCGCAGAATATAAGCGAGTTGTCTTTAGCCAATCGCGCTGGACATCAATGAAAATAAGGGGTTGGCGAGTTTTATTCATTTTCGTTGCATAACTATTATGAGCTTTTTAAACACATAATTGTGGATTACAAGGTAAAAGTTTTGTTGGTTTAGTGTTTCATTGATTTTAGCGGGCTGTTGGTTAAATGCTATGAATGTTTTAGGGGAGGGTAGGTCAATAACGAGTTGATACTAGTTATGCTGACGTATTTAGCGACCACAAGCGATGACAGTGGCAGAGCTCTACGCTTGCTGGTCTAGTATGCGGGTTAACAATTCAAGGTGCTCATCGCTCAATTGAATAAATTTACAGCCAAGCAAAAACTCGTCATGCGATTGTCGCCGGTTAACGATGAGGCGACATCGAAATGGCAATGAGTCATATGTGTCAAACAAGATGTCAAAGTGGATTGGTCGTGTTTGCTGTTTCAGTAAGTGGTCAACGAGTTCTTTGTTGGCCGCAATTTGGATGCCAGACATCGATAGATTGGTGCTGGTTGTATCAAAGCGCTGTTGTTCGGGGTCGGCTAACAAACGGATGCTCGCGTGTATATTTTTGCGCGGGTGTAGTCTGGCTTCCATGGAAATCATTTTTCTAGTTGTTATTTTTCAATCATAACTTAAGTTGTGAAATTATCAAAATAACGCAAAATTTCAGTGAGTTAAATTGACAAGAAGTTATCTAATAATTGATGACCCTGTTCTGTTAACACCGACTCGGGATGAAATTGCACTCCCATGATAGGCAGGGTTTTGTGTTCAAGGGCCATAATTTCATCCATTTCACCGTTGGCGTCCTCGGTCCAAGCGGTAACGTGTAAACAAGTCGGTAACGACTGTTTGTTGACGACAAGCGAGTGATAGCGAGTGACCTGCAGTGGCTGGTTCAAGTTCGCAAATAAACCGTGACTATTATGGCTCACCAACGATGTTTTACCGTGCATTACCTGGCGGGCTCGTTCAACCACTGCGCCAAAGTGTTGGGCTATGCACTGGTGTCCTAAGCACACGCCTAATATCGGCAATTTGTCTTTAAAGTGATCAATGATGTCGAGTGACAGACCTGCTTTATCTGGGTTGCAGGGGCCGGGCGAGATAACAATTCTATCCGCATTCATGCTGATAATATCAGCAATGCTAACTTCATCATTGCGGACCACGACAACGCGTTCGTTTAAATGCTCAAAATAGTGGACTAAGTTATACGTAAACGAGTCGTAGTTATCAATCATCAATAACATGCATGGTTCCAAATAAATTGTCGGGTTTTACTCGTGTGTATTATATCGCCTTAGCGGGTAAAACCTAGTTATGTTTGCCGTTACGCGGTAAAACGAGCAAATATTTTATTGACTAAACTGTATTGCAGTTTGTTTGCGCACGACTTCAAGTGAGTCACCAACGCGCAATGTTCCGCGTTGCAGTGCCAGCGCATTTTGACCAAAGTAAACCTGTCCATCGTGGGCCTGGCGATAATCCGCTAGGGTTGTTAATGGTTCGCGATTGCTACGGCGAACACCGGTTAACGGATCGACGGTGGTAAAAATACAGCGGCTACAAGGTTTAACGATCTGCAATGACATGTCGCCAATACGGATTGTATGCCAGCTGTCTTCTTCATAAGGTTCACAGCCATCAACGACGATATTCGGGCGGAAATGGGCCATGCTTACCGGGTGCTGCAAACGTTGATTGAGATCACGCAATGATGCTTTGGATATAATCAGTAAGGGATAGCCGTCGGCGTAACTCAAGTTATTGTTAAAATTAGCAAGCGGCCTAATCGATTCAGCTCCTAAAAAGTACAAGTAACACTCGCAGTTGAGCAAACGGCTAAACCATTGGTTGGCTTTTTCATGGGTGAGCTGTGCCGATATCGTATCGTTCCAAACGCTAACCGGGCGATACTGTTGGGGAAATTGGTTGATATCTAGTGTTAGTGCTTCCGTGTTTGGGGCGCTGATGGTCAGTTGCTTACCGCGTATATGACTTTGTACTAAGACTAGTTTTGCTTTGGTACGACCGGTAATAAACTTTCCATTGCGATCGGTGACGACAAAATAACGGTCAAAATCGATACCAGTATCACTTACCTTAGCCTGTTGTAGTTCGATAGCCGAGGTGGATTTAATCGGGTACGCATATAGGTTAGTGATGGTCTTTATTGTCATAATGCCAAACGTGGTTAATACGAGGATATCAGCTTTTGCTACGGCAAAAATAAAAATCCGTTATACTGTAGCCCTCATCATAAACTAAATTAGTGCAAATCGTTAGGCAATATCAACATGTCTTTTTTTCGTTCCAAGCCAGCCGCTTCACGGATGACAACATTGCTACCGTTGCTAGCATCGATTGTCGCCATCACTCCGTTGGCATTAGACATGTATTTACCTGCTATGTTAACCATAGCTGACTATTTTCACACTTCAGTTGCTATTGTACAAAATTCGTTGAGTGTTTACTTAGCGGGTTATGCCGCCGGCTTACTTCTTTTTGGTCCTATGGTCGACAGCATTGGTCGGCGAGCATTGGCGTTGCCCGGTCTGTTGGCGTTTTCTATTGCAAGTTTGTTATTACCGCTGTGTTCATCGGTGGAGATGTTTACCGTATTGCGCTTTATTCAAGCATTCTGTGGAAGTGCAGCAACCGTTGTTGTGCCAGGGGTGATACGTCAGTTTTATGGTAAAGACACAGCCAAAGGCATGTCTTACGTATCGATGATTATGATGCTGGCCCCTCTTGTTGCGCCAACAATGGGAAGCGTGATCATGTACTCTTTAGGTTGGCAGGCGATGTTTTACTTTCTCGGGGCATACGGTATAAGTATTTTTACTCTTAGCGTTTCCAAATTACCGCACAGCGCTTTCTCGACAGAGCCAAGTCGTCCACCAATTGATATTATTGGGCGGTACAAAACCGTGTTCTCTCATCAACCGGCGCGTAAGTACATTATCACCTCAATGCTCGTTTCCTTGTCGTTTTTTGCGTATTTAACCTCGATTCCATTTATTTACTTACAGTTTTATCAAACGGGCGAATTCGTTTTCAGTGCCTTATTTGCGTTAAATATTGTCTCGTTTATGTTGGCTCAGTTTTTCAATTCCCGCTTTGTATCTCGGTTGGGTTCGACATACATTTTAATTCGCGCGCTTTATCTCGGGCTACTGTTTGCCTCATTGTTGGTATTGATCCATGTCCTACAACTGTCCCTTGTATGGACCGTTGTCTGTATTATGCCGTTAATGGGCAGCATAGCCTTGATCGCGGTTAACTCGGATGCGTTAATTTTAATGGAATTTGCCGAGCACAGTGGTACCGCGACCGCTGTTATCGGTACACTTCGCTTTGGCATCGGCGCCGCAGCAGGGCCTATATTAACCTTTTTTCACAATGATACACCGCTGCCTTTTGCGCTACTGATGTTTAGTTCATTAGTGCTCATTATTTACTTTTTGCGATCAAACCTCAGTATTTCGTCCAACGCCAAAGCATAGTTTAATAATGCCATGTCATTGTGGTCGTCCCTTTGGCTATCAACGCAGCCGCTAATGTAGGTGAAATATTGCACTACAGATAACAACACATAGCGCTAGGTAAAGAATAGTGGGGTATTATCAAGAAGGAAGGAAAACGCTCTGTGAGGCGTTTTGTAAGCGCAATCATAAGCGCAATCAAATAACATACCAGCACAAAAGGGAAACGGTATGCCCCGTTTCCCTTGATTTCTTAATAACTACGAGTACTTAGCTCAATCCTTGTTATGTGTCGTAAACCACAGATACCGGATTGACAACTTAGCTCGCGTTATGCCTTTAATTTACGACGCGATACTAAACCGAGTAAAGCCAGCGATAAAATCATCAGTGTACTCGGCTCTGGTACGTCGGTGCGCGGGTCGCCCGGAGGACACGATTGTCCATCGGTACAAATTGGCGAACCACCCCAAATCGCAATATACGAAATGGCGCCGTTGTCAGGCCAGAAGTTCTGAGCAACAATATCTGTCGTGCCGTCCCAACCAGTAATGTTGAATAAGTAACGCGCAGGTTCTTGCTTACCGTCTTTTACTTCAAGATAACATTCGTTGTTGACACAATCTAACGCATCGCCCGAAGTGTAAGAAATGGTGGCGTCTTCTGGATCATTAGACGTATTCGCAAAAACTGTATCATATACCGATGCAGCGCTACCCTCATCACTTCCACCAACCTGACCTTTGTAGAGAAGATCAGAAGCGTCAACACCAAACAACTCTTGTAGCGTTTTATTGGCACTATTGTCATTTGACGTCGCACACCATATTTCACCACCATCACAAACTTCTGGACTCAACACCAGATTTGCATAGGCTTGGCTAGAAAAAGCGGTGACAAAAAACAGCGCTATCAGCCTAATTGTTTTCATAATTACCTCTCCAAACTAAAACTTACCATTAACCGCTCTAACGGAGTGATTAAATGAAAGGGACATGTGTAAAACGCTGACAAACACGTACCGGATTCCGTATACGCTGGCTATTCCATATCCAGTGCACGTCCATTGCCATAAGTACTGCTTGTGTTCCTTATTACAACAAGTTGCTACTGCTTGATCATGCGCGTTGTCAACAGCGCATGGCAACTTTACATCATTACGTCGACACAGTTCCTCTTGAGTAAATAAATGCAATTATTACGCCATGTATTTAGTCTGCTTGATTATCAGCGCCTTGTACGACGTTACACGTGCCGATGGCGTTTGAGCCTTCACAATGTGTAAATAATTCTGACACTAACTGAAGCGGATTCACCACACAAAAAATTCAGGCAATACCCCTAAACAGGGGGAGTGTTAAGCAAACAAAATGCTATATATTACTATAGCTGAAAAAAGCGAGTTCAATACGTCGCAAGCCTAAATACACGCTGACGGGTATTGCAGGGAGAGCAATGGCATTTGCCATACGCCAAAACGGGGCATGGGTACGTCGAGAGCTATAAATCGAGTCGGTAAATGCGGGTAGCGCCGCAAGCGTTGTTTACCGTCGCCAGACAATATTTGGCAATGCTAGGTTTGACATGCGAGCGCATTAGCTTTGTTCTAAGAGGCTGACAACAATGCTTAGTTAGCCCCTAGAACAATCAGGAATCAGTGTCGCTTGAGGGCGATGTTGCTTGCTCAGCTTTCAGTTCGGCTTGTTGAATACGCCATTGCTGTAATTCGCTGTAGTAAAAGTCCCATACACATGGGTTACACGAACCGCTTTCACAACATTCGCCGTCGCCTGGGGGAAGCGGTTTTTCCATTGTTGAAGTGCTGTTTGACATATCACTACCTATTGTTGATCAAGTTCCGACATATAATAACGCGTGTCTCAACAACAAAAAACCCCGCATAAGCAGGGTTTTTGGCGTTATCAGATATTGGTTAATGTACGTTGTGTCGACAACGCGTGATCAACACTAATCTTGGTTACTTAGCTTTTTCTCTAAGTAGTGAATATTAGCACCACCACGAGCAAAGCCTGCGTCATCCATAATGTCTTCTTGTAAAGCGATGTTGGTTTTGATGCCGTCAATGACCAACTCATCCAACGCATTCTTCATACGAGCAATAGCTACGTCACGGGTTTCACCGTAGGTGATCAGTTTGCCGATCATTGAATCGTAATGTGGCGGCACAGAGTAATCCGTGTAGACGTGTGAATCCCAACGAACCCCCATTCCACCTGGTGGGTGGAAGCGACTAATTTTGCCCGGAGAAGGAATAAACGTGCGCGGATCTTCGGCGTTGATGCGACACTCAATAGCGTGACCAGATACCTTGATATCTTGCTGCTTTAACGTGAGCTTTTCACCAGACGCAACTCGCAACTGTTCTTTGATTAAGTCAACGCCGGTAACCATTTCGGTGACTGGGTGCTCAACTTGGATGCGGGTGTTCATTTCGATGAAGTAAAATTCGCCATTTTCGTATAAAAACTCAAATGTACCGGCACCGCGATAACCAATTTCAATACACGCATTACAACAGCGCTCGCCAATTTTAGCGCGAACTTCTTCGCTGATGCCTGGCGCTGGTGCTTCTTCAACCACTTTCTGGTGTCTGCGTTGCATTGAGCAATCGCGCTCGCCTAGGTGAATTGCGCCACCTTGGCCATCTGCGAGTACTTGAATTTCAACGTGACGAGGGTTCTCAAGGAATTTCTCCATGTAAACCATATCGTTATTAAACGCTGCTCGAGCTTCAGATTTGGTGAGTTGAATCGCTTCTAACAGTGCTGATTCTTCGCGAACAACGCGCATACCGCGTCCGCCACCACCGCCTGATGCTTTAATAATCACTGGGTAGCCAATGCGACGACCGTGAGCCAAGTTGGCTTCGTCGTCATCTGTTAGAGGACCATCTGAACCCGGTACACATGGTACGCCGGCTTTTTTCATCGCCTCAATGGCAGATACTTTGTCACCCATTAAGCGAATCGCATCGGCTTTAGGGCCGATAAAGGCGAAACCTGAATCTTCTACTTGTTCAGCAAAATCAGCGTTTTCAGCCAAGAAGCCGTAGCCGGGGTGAATACCGTCTGCATTGGTGACTTCGGCCGCGGTGATAATGCGCGGAATATCAAGGTAGCTTTCCGTGGCGGCTGGCTTGCCAATACAAATGGTTTCATCTGCTAGCAACACGTGTTTTAGGTTTCTGTCAGCAGTAGAATGCACAGCAACCGTTTTGATACCTAGCTCTTTACAGGCACGTAATATGCGCAGTGCAATTTCGCCTCGGTTAGCAATTACAACTTTTTTTAACATGGAATTACTTTCCCTTGTCGTTTATTCGATAACAAATAGAGGTTGATCAAACTCGATGGTGTCTTCGTTTTGAGCAAGGATTTGTTTGATAACACCTGATTTGTCCGCTTCGATTTGGTTCATCATCTTCATCGCTTCAACAATACACAGAGTATCGCCAGCGTTGACGTGTTGACCTACTTCAACAAACGCAGGAGCCTCAGGAGAAGGCGAAGAATAGAAGGTACCAACCATCGGTGAACGAACGATGTGACCGGTAATTTCACTGGCCGCTGTTGCCGCTTCCGCAGGTGCCGCTGCTGGTGCAGACGCAGCTACTGGTGCAGGCGCTGCAACTGGTGCTGCCATTGGTGCCGCAGCCACAACTTGACCACCGCGGCTGATGCGCACACTCTCTTCCCCTTCTGAGATTTCTAATTCGTTGATACCTGAGTCTTCAACCAGTTCGATTAACTTTTTAATTTTGCGAATGTCCATTGGTACACCTTTAATTAATAATGTTTTTACTTAATTTTTATTCAATACATGGTGGGCGTGTTGCAAGGCGTATTGATAACCTAGCGCGCCCAAACCACAAATAACCCCTTCAGCAATGTCTGAAAGGTATGAGTGATGGCGAAATTGTTCACGTGCATGAATATTTGATAAATGCACTTCAATAAATGGGATACTTACAGCCAATAAAGCGTCTCTCAAGGCAATGCTCGAGTGGGTGAATGCCGCGGGGTTGATAATGATAAAATCAACGTCGTTGTGCGCTTGATGAATAACATCAATTAATTCATGCTCGGCATTGCTCTGCTGGTGCGACAGTTCAATGTTTAGTGCTTTGGCTGCAACGTGTAATTGGCCAACAATATCATCAAGGGTCTGATCGCCGTATACGCTCGGCTCTCGTCTACCCAACATGTTTAAATTGGGGCCATTAAGCAGTAAAACTTTAAACTTTGTCGTCATTTGTTGAGAATTCCGTTTATTATTTATTATTGTTAGACAATAGCATGAGTCGTTATCAAAAAGCTTGCTGAAACTTTCACACAAATGCAAGTTTTTCCAAATTAGCGCACATTATAGTTATTTTCGCAGCAATTAGCACCAAAATACTGGTCTAATCACTACAGGTGGTTTGTAGGCGGCGGAAATGCGCGATCACCTCAGTGGTGATCGCGTTTGAGTAGAGAGTAATCGATTATTGATTAAAGATGCGATTGATATGAGCGGCAAATGGATCGGCTGCCATGAAGCCCGTTACGCGTTGTTGGGTGAGTTCATTGCCTTGGGTATCAAAAAATAAAATCGACGGTAAACCAAACACATTAAAATGTTGCATCAGCTCAATGCTCTCGTCGTTACCAGTATCCGTTAAGTCTATCTGAATCATTACTGAATTGGCTAACGCTTGCTGAACATTGGCCTTGGGAAACGTGTATTGTTCGAATTCTTTACAGGCGATACACCAGTCGGCGTATAAGTCGACCATCACCGTTAAGCCTTGTTGATTGGCTATGGCTATCTGTTGCTGTAATTCGGCTAAATTGTTGACGTGAACAAACCCCGTTTTGTGCTCAGCAACGACGTGTTCCGGTTTAACTAAGGTTTGATACGCGACTATAGCACCGGTGAACAGCAGGGCAAAAATAAAGCAGGCTCGCACTCCAAACCAAAAGCCTCTTGCTTCAATCTTAGTCGTTGAATTAACCACGTAAAAGTAGCTGGCAGTGGCAAAAATAAGCAATGCCCACAGCAGTTGGCTTATATCTTGATCAATGAAGCGCTCGAGTAAAAAGATCGGTACGGCGAGCAGTAAAAAGCCAAAAATATTCTTTATAACCGTCATCCAATTACCGGCTTTGGGCAGTAATTTACCACCGGAGCTGCCCAATACCAGTAGCGGTAAGCCCATACCTAAACTCAATGCGTAAAGCGCCGAGGCGCCAACCACAACGTCGCCTGATTGAGCGATGTAGATCAACGCCCCGGTAAGTGGCGCTGTAGTACACGGGGACGCCACCAAACCGGATATCGCCCCCATGGTAAACACCGAAGAATAGGCTCCACCTTTTTGACCGTTACTTATTTCGGTGAGTTTGTTTTGCCAGCTAGACGGCAGCGCTAAGTTAAATACGCCAAACATCGACAACGCTAAGACAATAAACAAAATACTCAGTGCAACAAGTACAATAGGGTGCTGGAAAGCAGCTTGAAATTGTGCCCCCGCAAGAGCGACAACGACCCCTAAAATGGTATAGGTAATGGCCATACCTTGAACGTAGGAAAACGACAAAGCAAACGCTTTTTTGGTCGTTAAAGAGTTACCTTGACCAACGATGATACCGGTTAAAATCGGGTACATAGGAAAGACACATGGGGTGAACGACAGCAGTACACCCAAACCAAAAAAGCTCAGCAATACCCAAAGCAGATTATCGGAACTCAGACGAGCAGCCAAATTATCTTGTTGACTTATTGGTGGCTTATTAAGTGCCTTGGTATCTGAGCTGGCTTGCTGCGGTGACGGGCCAGCGATACTGGCTAACACATCGCTAGCAGATGATGATGTGTTACTCAATTGCGCTAAATTAACCACTTTTTTGGTCGGCGGGTAACAAAGCCCTTTATCGGCACAGCCTTGATAGGTAATGGTAATATCCGCATCGGCGTCTACGGTTAACAGGTCAATGGTAAATTTGACTTGGTTGTAGAACACCTGCTGCACGCCAAAGTATTCATCGTGATGCTCAGTACCTAACGGTAGTTCGGGTTGCTCAAAGGTGGCTTTATTGGCGGTAAATTTAAATTTATCGCGGTACATGTAGTAGCCATCGGCTATGGCAAAGTAGACTTCTAATTCGGACTGTTGTTGATTGAAGTCAAAGCGAAAGGCTTCTTCAACGGGCAAAAATTCTTGCTGATTAGAAAAAAGATTATCGAGTGATGAGGTATCAAAAAGGGACTCTTGAGCTTTACCAGTACCACTTGTTACTAGCCATAATACGGCAAATATTAAAGGGATTAAGCGCATAGGTTACTTCACTGTTTCGTTGATCCACGCCAAATACTGTTGGCTACCTTGGTTGATGTCGAAAGCGATAATTTCAGCCACGTCATAGGGGTGCATAGACTCTATGGTTGTTGCTAGCTGATCAAAAACGCTTGCCTTAGTTTTGATAATTAAAGTCACTTCAATGTCTTCAACGACGTCGCCTTGCCATTGATAAATCGAGCTGACATTGTCAATCACGTTAACACAGGCTGCAAGTTTATCACGCACCAAGCGCTTGGCAATATCGACGGCGATGTCTTTACTAGGGCAATTACACAATACGGTTTGATACACGGTTATTGATCCTTATCATCGATGATGTACGTTGTTAACCCGAATTTAGATAACAATGGCTTCACTTTTTAACACGAAAGCGGGCTTGGCGCTTGAAAAATAGCGAATAAACCCAATATAAGTTGCATCAAATACAGATTTCAGATTTAAGCCATGTTCAAAGTACTGTTTTTACTTTTTATTATTATGCCCATTATCGAAATAATGGTGTTGATCAATGTTGGGGCTTTTATTGGCGCGTTACCGACGATTTTATTGGTAATCATCACCGCATGGCTTGGCGCGACAATGGTGCGTCAACAAGGCTTAACCACGTATCAGTCGGTACAGCACAAGCTGGCACAAGGGCAAATGCCGTCGGATGAAATTATCGCTGCCTTGTTATTGCTGGTGGCCGGCGTTTTACTGTTAACCCCTGGTTTTATTACCGATGCCTTTGGCTTAGCCCTGCTTTGGCCGGTATCTCGATCGGCGATTGTCAAGCTCGTACAACAGCAACTGCTCAAGGCCAACAAAAACGGTTCAGCCTTTTTTTACAGCAGTACTCAGCAAACATACCACGATTTTTATCAGCAGAGAAATTCATCCTCGCAACGCCGCGACGATGCCGGTGATGATGTGATTGATATTGAAGTTGAGAGTACGGTTGTCGAGACCGACGAAAATACCAAAAGATTAGATAAATAAGGCGTCTTTACTCTAAAAAAAATTAGTTCGCTATTTTTTAGTAAAAGAACCTTGAAAAACATTAAGCGAACCCTTATTTGCTTAAAACATAAACATGTAGAAGTTCTCATAATTATATCAGGAGAAAAAAATGAGCATTCGTCCTTTACACGATCGTGTGATTGTTAAGCGCAAAGAAGTTGAAACTAAGTCTGCTGGTGGCATTGTGTTGACCGGTAGTGCAGCAGAAAAATCAACTCGCGGTGAGGTTATTGCCGTTGGTAATGGTCGTATTCTTGAAAACGGTGAGGTACGTCCATTAGATGTGAAAATTGGCGATCAAGTCATATTTTCAGAAGGTTACGGTACCAAAACTGAGAAATTAGACGGCGAAGAAGTACTGATTTTAAGTGAAGCCGACATTCTGGCAATCGTAGAATAATTTACAGCGCATTGGTGTAATCCAACGCGAATAGAACAGCTTAGAAGGAAAAAGAAATGGCAGCAAAAGACGTATTATTTGGTAATGACGCTCGTGTAAAAATGCTTAAGGGCGTTAATGTTTTAGCAGACGCAGTAAAAGTAACCCTAGGTCCTAAAGGCCGCAACGTTGTGTTAGACAAAAGCTTCGGCGGTCCAACGATCACCAAAGACGGTGTAAGCGTAGCGAAAGAAATCGAACTAAAAGACAAGTTCGAAAACATGGGTGCGCAAATGGTTAAAGAAGTTGCGTCTAAAGCCAATGACGAAGCTGGTGACGGTACGACTACCGCAACCGTATTAGCGCAAGCTATCGTAAATGAAGGTTTAAAATCAATTGCTGCGGGCATGAATCCTATGGATTTAAAACGCGGTATTGATCAAGCTGTTAGTGCAGCGGTTACCGAATTAAAAGCCCTTTCAACGCCATGTGCAGATAACAAGGCGATTGAACAAGTTGGTACTATCTCTGCGAACTCTGACAGCACAGTAGGTCAAATCATCGCAACAGCGATGGAGAAAGTGGGTACTGAAGGCGTTATCACTGTTGAAGAAGGTCAAGCGCTAATTGACGAACTGGATGTCGTTGAAGGTATGCAGTTTGACCGCGGTTACTTATCGCCATACTTCATCAACAACCAAGAAAACGGTACTGTTGAACTTGAAAACCCATTTATCCTATTAGTCGATAAGAAGATTTCAAATATTCGCGAACTTCTAGGTACACTTGAAGCGGTAGCTAAAGCAGGTAAGCCACTGTTAATTATCGCAGAAGACGTTGAAGGTGAAGCACTAGCAACACTGGTTGTAAACAACATGCGCGGTATCGTTAAAGTGGCAGCGGTTAAAGCTCCTGGCTTCGGTGACCGTCGCAAAGCAATGCTACAAGACATCGCGGTACTAACTGCTGGTACGGTTATCTCTGAAGAAATCGGCATGGAACTTGAGAAAGCGACTCTTGAAGATTTAGGTCAAGCCAAGCGCGTTGTGATCTCAAAAGACAACACTACGATTATCGATGGTATCGGTGAAGAGGCAGATATCAATGGTCGCGTTGCGCAAATTCGCGGTCAAATCGAAGATACCACGTCTGATTACGACAAAGAAAAACTACAAGAACGCTTAGCTAAGTTGGCTGGCGGTGTTGCGGTAATTAAAGTTGGCGCAGCAACTGAAGTTGAAATGAAAGAGAAAAAAGCACGCGTAGAAGATGCATTACACGCAACTCGCGCTGCCGTTGAAGAAGGCGTTGTTGCTGGTGGTGGTACTGCTTTAGTGCGCGTTGCCGACAAGATCAAAGATCTTCAAGGTGCTAACGAAGACCAAAACCACGGTATTAAAGTAGCGTTGCGCGCGATGGAAGCACCGCTTCGCCAAATCGTAACCAACTGTGGTGACGAAGCTGCGGTAGTATTAAATGCTGTGCGCCAAGGCGAAGGTAACTTTGGTTACAACGCTGGTAACAGCACCTACGGCGACATGTTGGAAATGGGTATCCTTGATCCGACTAAAGTAACCCGCAGTGCGCTTCAGTTCGCTGCCTCTGTAGCCGCGTTAATGCTGACTACCGAAGCAATGGTAACTGATGTACCACAAGACGATGCAGCTCCAGCAATGCCTGATATGGGCGGCATGGGCGGCATGGGTGGCATGGGCGGCATGATGTAAGCCCGAACGTCCACCGTTCATCGAAACACTTACTGTTTCATTAACCCCGCAACCCATTCGGTTGCGGGGTTTTTTCTTTTTAGGCATACATCTTGTCTATGGCATAGCCCAATCTGAATCCCGAATAAACAGTAAGTACTGACTGTAATCTGTCGTTACCGACTTATCGGTGGCGGTTATCGTCTGGCCCATCGGCAGAAGTTTAAAGGCATTAAACAGGCGCTGGCTTTGTTGATATGGACTATCGACATTGTTTAATTTGAACAGCGTTTTAGAACCTCGACTGGTTGCTTGCTTCAGATCCATAATGCCATATGCATAATACGTAAGCAGGCTGTCGTAAGACACCGGCAGTTTTGAATACGTCCCTTCATCTTGCATAAATGCCGGTAATGTATTGCTTCTTACGGTCATGTTGCTGTCAACAAACACCATGTTGATCGCCAGTGTATTCTCCAAAAACCAGCTGTCGTGTTCAGTCAGTCTGGACGCCATCGGGTTATGACCTTCAGCAATGGGATCTAGCAAGGTGTGACCTAGCCCATAAAACCCGTAAACTTGTTGTTCATAAAGGCCATAAAGCTCATATAAGTCAAGCAGATTCGTTGTTAGCACTTGTTCTCTATGGGTGTTTTCAATCTTATACTCGATATTGCGTTTTATGTGGGTTAATTGACTAGTGAGTTCGGCTGCTATATCCATCGCCAAGCGGCTATTTATCGCCTCAAGTGCTAATCGCAGTAGTTCCTGTTCAGATTGATTGGTATCAACACCGTATAACAGTTGCTGGTCTAACTCATTAAGATGGGCATAGAGCATGCCTATGTCGCGCAGTTTATCGTTGCCAACGTATTCGAAGGTGGCACCGGTTTGATAGAGTTTCTGTAACTTCTGCCAGCGCTTTTTATACGATGAATTATCCTGACCAATGTTCACCACCCAGTTTTTTAACACCTTTTCAAGAATTTCCTCATCACCAGTTTGGTTGTACTTATTCATGAAGTAGGCTTGGCTAAAGTCCATTTCAAGTAGGTAAGTTTTAACATTGAAATGCTTTCTTAGGTAGGTAAAAAATTCTACATCGAATTCAGTGGGAGTATGAAATCCGTGAATTTCGCCTACTAAGATTAACGAGTGGCGGCTGATATCTCCTTTGATCAAATCAAACTCAAACGGCTCGGATAAGGGTTTTGATTCTTTGTTCCTGTTTAAATACTCAACATAGTCTGTTCCTGACACATATTCACTCGCATAGAAAAGCCCCCAGGTTGCTGAGGCAGATATGGTGATGATGGATAAGATAGCGACTAGTAACTTTGTCAATTTCATTGTTCATTTCCCATTTGGCTTTGATGTGTTGTATCAACAATATCGAAATAAAACGCTAATGTGGGAAATCAGTGACGAGGGGACCGAACGCTTGATTAAGTCGCTGTTTTTGGGATGAATTACCGATTTCAGGGACGAAACTACAGCTTGTTTTTGACCTTGTCGAAATAGGTAACTCCAATGGGGATTGGCGTACTGATATGTTCGATAACGACTTTGGCGTTGCGCTTAGAGCCAAACACTTTTGTTATCTTATTGGGATTGATTAAATAGGAGCGGTGTACTCGCATCGCCTCAGGCAATTGCCTGTGAATGTCAGACAGTGTCGCTCGTAACAACACGTCTGTTATTTCGCCCTGTGAGTTGAGTATACTTAGCGATACATAATTTTGTTGGGCTATCGCACAGCAAAAAAGCGAAGACGCAAACGTCAACTGCTCGTCAGTATTTTCACCTTTTAACGTCACCAAAGCATCGGTAGGTGCAATGTTCTTTGGCTCATTAGCGGATGGTTGAGCGTCAGAGCCAAAATATTGTCTGAGTAACATGATGACGGGGAAAAAGAACACGGCAAATGGCAAGACAAACTTGATCACAAACAAGCCAAATTCGATCATAGACTTATCTTCAGCACCAAACATGAATGCGTGATACACGTTAGTACACGTTGCGATCAGAATAAACAAAAACGTCATGGCAAACACTTCGTTGGCAATATGCCAGACCTTGCCACTTTTTATGTACCACTGCCTCTCCAGTGAGTAACTGATTAATAACGAGATAGTCACCACTACCCCGTATCCAGCTAGGCGCAGAGTATCAATAACGCTAAATTGCTGTTTGGTATCAAAAGGCTCTAAAAATACCATCATTAAAGCCGTCATAATCCCTATAAAGGCCGATAGAAAAAAATAATGTCTGAAGGAGGTAACGAATTTCATATTATTAATATCAATGGTTCGATAACAATTAGGTCGAGCTACATTTATGTCAATAAACCCTAATAAATCATCCCTATGAAGCTAACTGTATACTGTTTTTCAAATAATCAAAACACACAAACTGTACGTTTTTCAAGTTAATCGTGTAGAAAACGCTTGCGCTGTGCGCTGTTAAAGCAGTCAAAGCTAGGTTAGTCTTAATCGAGAGTTAATGCGTTGTCATGGCTTGTACAGCCTAGAAAATATCAGCTATGGTCGCGTTGTTAAAACACCCGCTGTCAGCGCTAGGTGTGGTGCTATCACAACCTTTAACAGTTCCTAGCGGCTGATGATACGTTCAGCAAAAGCAGAAGCGACAATGTCGAATCGACTCGCACACCACCGGTACGCCACCGATAAACCATAGGGGCGGGTAAGGCGGTGTCCCTGTTACGATAATAAATGTTGAAATTTTATTAAACTTTATTACCAACTGCGTTGTCTATGTAGGGTAAATATAATGACAAGGTGATATCAATGAAGATAAATACGTTTATTCTGAACAGTCTTATCTGTGGGGCTCTGTTTTCAATAACGCACGCCTATGCCGGTGAGGCGAAAGTCAATTGGATCGAACCAAATACCTACACCGATATTCGTCCTGGCGATGAACCTCGTAAACGCTTTGAAAAGCGCGTATTTAGTGAGCTAGAAACCTATATAGGTGAACTGGCGGCAACGTTACCCGACGGACAAACACTACAAATGGATGTTACTAACCTCGATTTGGCAGGTGATGTTCGCTACATGGTAGGCCCTAATAATGCAACAGTCAGAGTCATTGAAGACTTGTACTTTCCAAAAATGCGTTTTCGCTATCAGTTGACCGACGCAAGTGGCGAAGTATTGAAGCAAGGCGAAGAGAAGCTCAAGGACATGGGCTTTTTTAACAGTCCAAAACGCAGCATGCGCCACGAAAACTTTAGCTATGAAAAAGCGATGATTGGCGAGTGGTTTGAACAAACGTTTAGCGATGGTAAATAACGCAGGCAATGGCATAACCATTGCCCGCTCATTGTTACTGTTCGTATAAGGTTTCAAACTTGTTGATCAGTGAGTACAACAACTCGATCTTTTTCACCATCGCCATAAGCAACTCATTATTTTGGGTCTGCTGAAAAATAAGCAATTCATCAGCGAGCTCTTCAATATACGGCTGAAACGTATCAGCGTGTACCTTAAACTCACTGTTCTTCGGGAAAATAGCGTTAAAGTTAGCTTGCTTTTGTTGGCGTAACTCGTTTAGCGTCGCATCGATCGTTAGCGAGCGTTTTAACAATTGAGAAATGTTGTCTACTAGGTGTTTTTCAATATTTGACGTCATAAGTATTTCTTAACACAATGATAAATTAATCGGGGTTTTGTTGGCTTCTCCAGCGAGCTCCTGCACAACTTTGGGCATTAAAAAGCCAGGCAAGTTAGCCATCATTTGTTTGGCAATCGTGGTGGCGGCGCTTAGCTCAACGTTAAAGTGAGCAGCCCCTTTTACCGGATCGAGCAGATGCAGGTAATAGGGTATCACACCAATATCGAATAAGCGCTCAGATAACTCACACAGTACCGCACTATCGTCATTGACGCCTTTTAACAGCACGCTTTGGTTAAGTACCAGTACATTGTGCTGTCTTAGTTGCGCCACCGCTTGAGCAAGATCGTCACACAACTCGTTGCTGTGATTAATGTGTAATACCATAACAACTTGCAAGCGAGTTTGCGACAAGGTGTCGAGTAGCGCTTGGTTAATGCGCTTGGGGATGACAACAGGTAGTCGAGTGTGAATGCGCAGGCGTTTAATGTGGCTAACGTCACTGACTTTGTCAACGAGCCATTGCAGGTGGCTGTCTTTTGCCATGAGTGGGTCGCCCCCTGAAAAGATCACTTCGTTGAGCTCGTCGTGGGCACTGATGTAGTCAAGTGCTGGCTGCCACCTTTGCTTGTTCGGGCTGTTGTCTTGGTAGGGAAAATGACGGCGAAAACAATAGCGGCAGTTAACCGCACAACCGGCCTTAACAATCATCAATACGCGATTGTGATATTTGTGCAGTAAACCTTCGGCTACGGTGTTGTGTTCCTCAAGCGGATCGCTGATAAAGCCCTCGACGTCGACAAACTCTTCACTGCTCGGCATGACTTGACGCAATAGCGGATCGTCAATTTTCCCACATTGCATTTTGGCAATAAACGGGCGCGGTACTCGAACTGGAAACAGCTTGCGCGCATTAAAATGTGAACGGTACTGTTTCTCGTCTATATTTAGCATAGACAAGAGTTGTTTGGGGTCGGTGACAACATTTGCTAACTCTTTTTCCCAAAAGCTATGCACATTGTCCTCAATTCGGGTTATTATTTGCGTCATTAATAATCTCTACGGGTAAATACCAAGCGTATTTATCTTGGCGACAGATTTTAATCTATTCGAGAACACAAATACATAAGAGAACACTATGGGTAATTATAGTACCAATGAATTTAAGGCTGGCCTGAAGTTAATGATTGACGGAGAGCCGTGTAACATTCTAGAAAACGAAATTGTTAAACCCGGTAAAGGTCAGGCATTTAACCGCGTAAAAATCCGCAAGCTAATTTCAGGTAAAGTTCTTGAAAAAACCTTTAAATCAGGTGAGTCAGTTGAAGGTGCTGACGTTATGGATACCGATTTGGCGTACCTATATGCCGATGGTGAGTTTTGGCACTTTATGAACAACGACACGTTCGAACAAATTGCAGCAGACGAAGCAGCAGTGGGCGATAATGTGAAGTGGTTAAAAGAAGGTGACATGTGTACCATCACTTTGTGGAACGGAAGCCCAATTACCGTAACTCCGCCAAATTTTGTAGAACTTGAAATTGTTGACACCGACCCTGGCTTAAAAGGCGATACCGCCGGAACAGGTGGTAAGCCAGCGACATTGAGCACCGGAGCCGTGGTTCGCGTACCTCTGTTCATCCAAATAGGTGAAGTGGTTAAAGTAGATACCCGCAGTGGCGAATACGTATCTCGTGCGAACAAATAACAAAGACACCTCGTTGTCTTAAACTGAAAAGGTTAGCACTGAGCTAGCCTTTTTTGTAGCGGTCAAACCGGTGCTTACACAAGCCGCGAATACCGCCGGCGTTAATTGCGTTGTTGCTCAAGCCACAGGTTTGACTGTTGCGCCAATACACAACCTTTATTTCTAAGTTAACCTATGTTGAAGGACAGTAACGATGGAGCACCGTTGGCAACCCACTGCGAATATCACCACTTTAAAACAGCGCGCCAAGTTAATTGCTAACATCCGCCAATTTTTTGCCGAGCGTAACGTATTGGAAGTTGAAACACCGTGTTTATCTCACGCAACGGTAACCGATGTGCACCTCGATGCGTTTGCCACTCAGTTAGATGGCAGTGCACACAACAGTAATCAGGCGCAGCAATTGTTTTTGCAAACATCGCCTGAATTTGCGATGAAGCGCCTATTGGCTGCCGGAAGTGGTTGCATTTATCAATTGTGTAAAGCCTTTCGCCACGAACTTGCCGGGCGTTATCACAACCCCGAATTTACCATGTTAGAGTGGTATAGAGTTGGCTTTGATCACGTGCAATTAATGGCGGAAGTTGAGCAGTTAATGCAAACCATTTTAGGCTGTGAAAGCAGTGAAAAAATCACCTATCAACAAGTGTTTATACAGTGTGTTGGCGTTGATCCACTGACCAGTTCTATTGACCAATTAAAAGCGCAGGTGACAGCACACGGTTTGCATGCAGACTGGGTGTTAAAAGAAACTGATAAAGATATAATATTACAGTTTTTATTTGCCGAGTTAGTCGAAACCAAAATCGGTCAGCAACGGCCTTGCTTTGTCTATCATTTTCCTGCGTCACAAAGCGCCTTAGCCCGTATTGATGACCACGACCAACGCGTTGCTCGTCGGTTTGAGCTGTATTTTAAGGGCTTTGAGTTAGCCAATGGCTTTCACGAGTTAACTGATGCGCAAGAGCAAGCGCGACGCTTTGAGCAGGATAACCAATGGCGTCTCGCAAATCACTTGCCAATCAAACCGATCGATAAGCTGTTGATCGCCGCGCTAACCCATGGGTTACCGGACTGTGCAGGTGTTGCTTTAGGGGTTGATCGTTTGTTAATGCTGGCGTTAGATAAACCGAGCATAGATCAGGTCATCAGCTTTAGCATTAACAATGCGTAACAAAAAATACCTGTTATACTGATGGAAGTGTGATAATATCACTCTTTATTTTTTCCTCTGTTTCTCGTTTCGATCACAGATTCAGTATATCTTCAGATAGGTGTTTTACATGTTAGACAGGCTCGGCATTACCGCGACGTCGCTGTGCGCGTTACACTGTATTTTATTACCAGTGTTGTTGCCTTTGTTGTCTCTGTTTGGTCTTGAAGCATGGGCGTCTCACGACGTAGAGCACGCGTTTTTATTCGCTACTCTGGCCTTGGGGTCATTTGCATTGTTCTCAGGGTTTAAAAATTACCACAAAAAGATCTACCCATTTTATTTATTGTTTTTAGGTGGCTTTATCTACTGGCACAAGCACAGTGTTGATGAAAGCGTACAGCCGCTGATGATATTGCTTGGTGCGGGCTTATTAGTTGCCGCTCATGTGGTAAACCTAAAGCTGTGTAACGGTTGTCGTTCTTGCCACGATGACGACGGTTGTGCAACGCCATAAGCAGCGCCGCTCGTGAGCCGTTACTGACATAGACAATAAAGGGAAGCGTTTAGCTTCCCTTTTGCATTGCTGTTACCTGCGATATATTGGCTGTTAATGGACTGTTGTACCGGCGGGTTAATACAACTCTTTTAGCTTGCGAGTTAAGGTGTTTCTTCCCCAACCAAGTTTCTTAGCCGCATCTTGTTTGTGGCCATGGGTAAATTCCAACGCCCTATCAAGACAAATTCGCTCAAATTCAGGTACCACTTGAGTCAAAATATCATCGACGCCACTAAGCAGTTTTTGATCAATGGCCTGAGCCAATAAACTTTGCCAGTCTATTGTCTGGTGGTTGCTTGGACTAGCAGAATTGGTGGCGGCAATTTCGGCTGGCATGTCGCTGACTAATATCTCTTTACCACTGGCCATAACGGTTAAATAGCGACAGGTGTTCTCTAACTGCCTTACATTGCCGGGCCAGTCGCATCGACTGAGAAAACTGATCGCCTCCTTGGAAATGGTTTTCGCCTCTACACCCAATTCTTTTGCCGCGATGGCCAAGAAGTGTTTGGCCAGTTGTTCAATGTCTTCTTTGCGCTCTTTGAGGTTGGGCAAGTGAATGCGGATGACGTTAAGACGGTGAAATAAGTCTTCGCGAAATTCGCCTTTTGCAACCAGCTCTTCGAGGTTTTGATGAGTAGCAGCAATGATCCTGACATCGACCTTTATTGGACTGTGCCCGCCGACTCGGTAAAATTCGCCTTCCGCCAAAACACGCAATAAACGAGTTTGCACGTCAATTGGCATATCGCCAATCTCGTCGAGAAACAACGTGCCCTGATGAGCTTGCTCAAAACGGCCTTCGCGAACTGAATTGGCACCGGTAAACGCGCCTTTTTCATGACCAAATAGCTCTGACTCAATTAACTCTTTGGGAATTGCTGCCATATTGAGAGGGATAAATGGCGCATTTTTGCGCGGGCTGTGAGAGTGCAGTGCATTGGCTACTAGTTCTTTACCGGTACCTGATTCGCCATTGATTAGCACGCTGATACTCGATCGAGATAAGCGGCCGATGGCGCGAAACACTTCTTGCATCGCCGGAGCTTCACCAATAATACCGACACTCGGTGCACTCTGCGCTGATTTGCTTCGACGAGCGCGTTGCTCTTTGGCGTGGTCAAGTGCTCGTTGAGTCAAGGCAATCGCATCGTCAATGTCAAATGGCTTAGGCAAATATTCAAAAGCACCACCTTGATAGGCATTGACGGCACTGTCTAAATCAGAATGTGCGGTCATGATGATCACCGGCAGATTGGGAAATTGTTCGTTGATACGAGCCAACAGTGTCATGCCGTCCATATTGGGCATGCGGATATCTGAGATAATCACTTGCGGTTGATCGTAGTCAAGCGCTCGGAGAATGTCGTCGGCGTTACTAAACGAGGCGCAGTTGATGTCTGCGTTTTGTAATGCTTTTTCAAGTACCCAACGAATTGAGCTATCGTCGTCGACTATCCAAACTTGTTCTGCTTGCATACTATTGTCTCTTTGGTAAAGGTAAAATAATCGAAAATTCAGTGCGCCCAGGATAGCTGTGGCAGACTAGCTTACCGTTGTGTTGGTGGACTAGGGTTTGGGCAATTGACAGGCCGAGACCCGTGCCATTTTGGTGTCCAGATACCATGGGGTAAAAAAGCGTATCCTGAATGTCAGGGGGAATACCAGGGCCATTATCAATAATGGATAACTTTACCGCTAACTTGACCTTAACACCGTGAATGGTTTGATTGGTTGCGATGCGAGTTTTCAAGGTAATTTGACCGTTTTCTGGTAAAGCCTGCTTGGCGTTACCAATAATATTGATTAATGTCTGTTGTAGTTTTTCGGTATCAATATGCAGATCGGGAATCGACGGGTCGTAGTCGCGTACAAAGGCAATGCCTTTGTCGTTGTCTAGGCTCATTAGTTGATACACTTTTTCAACGACTTCATGAATATTATACCAACCCAGCTTGGGTAACTGATTAGGGCCTAACAAACGGTCGACTAAGTTTTTAAGCCGATCAGCTTGTTCCATAATCATCGCGGTAAACTCGCGTTGTTCAGGAAGTATTTCTCTATCGAGTAACTGTGCTGCGCCGCGCAAACCACCTAAGGGATTTTTGATCTCGTGAGCCAAGCCGCGGATTAAATCTTGTGCCGCTTCCCATTGTTGCTCTTGAAACACTTCAAGCGATATTTCTTTTTGTTTATCGATGCGACGACACTCGAGCAATAGGTGCTCGGTGTTGTTAAACAATGAAACCGAACCTGTTACCTCAACGGTCACGTGATGCCCTTCAATGAATTCAAAGACAACGTCGGAGTCGGTAAAATCTTGGCCGCTGTTTAACACTTGCGTCAAGCGCTGCTCTGACAAGCTCGAATAGGTAAACACATCCAATAACTTTTGCCCAAACAGTCGGTTCAGGCTTTTACTTAACAAGGCTTCTGCTGCCGGGTTGAGATACTGTACACACAGTTCGTCATTGATCACGATGACCGCAGTAACCATCTGCGGCACCATTTGTGATGCGTAGAATAGGCGTGTCTCTTTTAAGTGTTTGTTGCTCAGCACGGTGCTCTCCAATGCACCAAAATGGTGCGCCATTTATCTGAGTTTAATCAAATGCCGGCAGATTTGCACCTTAAAAGCGATAATTAGGGGCGTTTTATTCTCGCACGGTGCAAATAAACGGTTCTTTCATTGGAGGATGCAATAACCTTGCCTGTATCGTCGAGTAGCTCTAATTTTATTTTGTGTTCACCGCGGTCAACATCTCTCAAAATAAACACCGAGCGCGTTTGTGGCTCACCGTGCTGTTGGCCATTGAACATCAGACGAACCTGATAACCTCGTTTAAACAAGGGGGCAACGCGACCGGCAATGTATATGGAGCCTGAATTGTCGCGAATGGTGGCGTGATCTTCAGGTTGGGTGATCTCAACTTCATATTGCTCTTTAACAGGTTCTGGTTTGACGTCGAGAATGGATGTATCCACAGAGGAAATAATGGTTTGTTTGTCTTTGACTTCAATCTCTTCACCGACTTCTGCTGCTCCTGGTTTAGGACTATCGGAAAAGACCATGTTACCGTTTTCATCTCGCCAAACGTACACCTTACTGGCGGCGTCGGCAACAGGTGTTACCAAACTCAGTAAAAGGGTTGTTAATAAGGCATACCTTAACATGTGCTTTCCTAGATAAACGGTACCGAAGTGTATTGCAGTTTAGTGACCCAGATAAGTGAGCGAAAAGCTTACTAAAAGGTCACAACAAGCTATTGTTAATTTAACTAAATATCGCGCTGTTTGCCAGTATATTTTCGCTTGAGCCAAGGGGCAATGGCGATTTATCACACTAGCAGCAGTAGAACTCTCTCATTTGCAATAACCAAACGACGTTTATTTTACTTTGCTATTACACGAAATAGCTCATTGCAGAGAATACCAACCCGGGGTAACACGCCTAACTATGTAATCAGCATAAAAAAAGCCCGCATTAAGTGCGGGCTTTTCTGTTCAGCGAATAGAATTAAACGCTGTAGTACATTTCGAACTCTACAGGGTGAGTTGTCATGTTTAACGTTTCAACTTCGTCGCGTTTAAGTGCAATGTATGCGTCGATCATGTCGTCATCCATAACGCCACCAGCTGTTAAGAACTCACGGTCGTTTTCAAGAGCGTTTAATGCTTCTTCTAGAGATGACGCTACTTGTGGGATCGCCGCAGCTTCTTCTGCTGGTAGGTCGTACAAGTCTTTGTCCATTGCATCGCCAGGGTGGATCTTGTTCTTGATACCGTCAAGGCCAGCCATAAGCATTGCTGAGAATGCTAAGTATGGGTTAGCTGTCGGATCAGGGAAGCGAACTTCGATACGACGAGCTTTCGGTGAAGGTACCACTGGAATGCGGATTGACGCTGAACGGTTACGCGCAGAGTATGCAAGCATTACTGGTGCTTCGAAACCTGGAACTAGACGCTTGTACGAGTTAGTTGACGCGTTAGTGAAAGCGTTTAGTGCTTTAGCGTGCTTGATAATACCGCCGATGTAGTAAAGAGCAGTTTCAGAAAGACCACCGTATTGGTCGCCAGCAAATAGGTTAACACCGTCTTTTGCTAGAGATTGGTGAACGTGCATACCAGTACCGTTGTCACCAACTAATGGCTTAGGCATGAACGTAGCCGTTTTACCGTAAGCGTGCGCTACGTTGTGTACAACATACTTGTAGATTTGTACTTCGTCAGCTTTGTTAACCATGGTGTTGAAACGACAAGCGATTTCGTTTTGACCAGCGGTTGCAACTTCGTGGTGATGCGCTTCAACAACAAGGCCCATTTCTTCCATTACTAGACACATTGCTGAACGAAGATCTTGTGATGAGTCAACTGGTGCTACTGGGAAGTAACCACCTTTAACACGTGGACGGTGACCGTGGTTACCATCTTCGTATGAAGTTGAGCTGTTCCAGTGTGCTTCTTTGTCGTCAATGCTGTACATAGCGCCTGACATGTCTGCTTTGAATTTTACATCATCAAATACGAAGAACTCTGGCTCTGGACCAACTAATACGGTGTCTGCGATGCCTGTTGAACGCATGTACTCTTCAGCGCGCTTGGCAACTGAACGAGGGTCACGGCTGTAACCTTGCATCGTTGCTGGCTCAAGGATGTCACAACGGATGTTTAATGTAACTTCTTCAGTAAATGGGTCAAGCACAGCAGTTGACGCATCTGGCATCAATACCATGTCTGATTCGTTGATACCTTTCCAACCAGCGATAGAAGAACCATCGAACATTTTGCCATCTTCGAAGAAATCTTCATCAATCTGATGGTGAGGAAGAGAAACGTGTTGCTCTTTACCCTTTGAGTCAGTGAAGCGTAAATCAACAAATTTTACGTCGTTTTCTTTAATTAGATCTAAAACTGCTTGTGACATGAAAGTCTCCGTATGTGTGTGCAGGTTGATTATTAAAATTTTTTATTAGCCGTATACCGACCTGATTGACATTTAGTAAGCTAAAACCATGCCAACTTTTCAAGTGATTAATATATAAGGCTATTATATTTATTCGTTTTATTTTCGCGTCCCAGTTGGATCATTCTGGTGCTGCGGTGCACTAGTTTGGTGCACCGCATTGTTGCGGTGCGCTTGAATATCTCATCTACCTGCACTGTCTTTGACAGCCTGAAATGCCGGTTTCCTACTCAAACGGTTTTTGCCGCACAAGCATTTTTATTATTTACTTGCTATGAAACAAAAAACTTCGGCTTATTGCAAGGTTTTAGTTTATAATACGCGCCACTTTTAGTTGTAAGACATTTAGACCGCTCAATTGTGAGCATTAGAAAGGGCAAATACAGTGTTAGATAAATTACGTAACATTGCGATCATAGCGCACGTTGACCATGGTAAAACGACTTTGGTTGATAAGCTACTCCAACAATCTGGTACTTTAGACTCTCGCGCAGACGTTGATGAACGCGTAATGGATTCTAACGATATCGAGAAAGAGCGTGGTATTACCATTTTGGCTAAAAATACGGCCATTAATTGGAATGATTACCGCGTGAATATCGTCGACACTCCTGGTCACGCCGACTTCGGTGGTGAAGTAGAGCGCGTTATGTCAATGGTAGACTCCGTATTGTTGATTGTTGACGCTCAAGAAGGGCCTATGCCGCAAACGCGTTTCGTTACCCAAAAAGCATTCGCACAAGGCTTGAAGCCGATTGTTGTAATTAACAAAATCGACAAACCAGGTGCACGTCCTGATTGGGTTATGGATCAAGTATTCGACTTATTCGATAACCTTGGTGCTACTGATGAACAGTTAGACTTTAAAGTGGTTTACGCGTCAGCGATCAATGGCTGGGCTTCTCTTGAAGAAGGCGAAACTGGCACCGACATGACGCCATTATTCCAAACCATCATCGACGAAGTACCGTGTCCAGATGCTGACGTAGATGGTCCTTTCCAGATGCAAATCTCTCAGCTTGACTACAACTCGTACGTTGGTGTTATCGGTTTAGGCCGTGTTACTCGTGGTACAGTTAAGCCAGGTCAGCAAGTTACTGTGCAAACAGCCAGCGGTAAAATACACAACGGCAAGGTTGGCTTAGTCTACGGTTACTTAGGTCTAGATCGTTACGAAGTAGACTCAGCACAAGCGGGTGACATTATCGCGATTACTGGTTTAGGCGATTTAAAAATCTCTGACACCATCTGTTGTCCAAGCGAAGTTGAGCCACTACCACCACTATCAGTAGATGAGCCAACTGTTACCATGACGTTCCAAGTAAATACTTCTCCATTTGCGGGTCAAGAAGGTAAATATGTTACGTCACGTAATATCCTAGAGCGTTTGGAAAAAGAATTGGTTCACAACGTTGCGTTGCGTGTTGAAGAAACCGATGATCCAGATAAATTCCGCGTATCAGGTCGTGGTGAATTGCACTTAGGTATCCTTATCGAGAACATGCGTCGTGAAGGCTACGAACTAGCGGTTTCACGTCCAGAAGTAATCATGCGCGAAGTTGACGGCCAAATCGAAGAACCGTATGAAACCGTAACGATTGATGTTGAAGAAGAGCATCAAGGTTCGATCATGGAGAAAATGGGTCTGCGTAAAGCCGAACTAACCGATATGGCGCCAGACGGCAAAGGTCGCATTCGCATGGACTTTATCATGCCAAGTCGTGGTTTAATTGGTTTCCAAACTGAATTCATGACGTTAACGTCTGGTTCTGGTTTGATTTACCACACGTTCTTACAGTACGGTCCACATAAAGGTGGTGAAATTGGTCAGCGTCTAAACGGTGTATTGATTTCTAACGCGCAAGGTAAAGCATTAACTAACGCACTATTTAACTTACAAGATCGCGGTCGTCTCATGATTGGTCACGGTGTTGAAGTGTACGAAGGTATGGTTGTTGGTATCCACAGCCGTGATAACGACCTAACCGTAAACGTGTTAAAAGGTAAGCAATTAACTAACGTACGTGCTGCCGGTACTGATGATGCACAGGTACTAACGCCACCAATTAAAATGACACTTGAGCAAGCGCTTGAGTTCATCGATGATGACGAGTTAGTCGAAGTTACGCCAGAGAATATCCGTATTCGTAAGAAGTTCTTAAAAGAGTCGGATCGCAAGCGTGAATCTCGCAATAAAAAATAATCGGTTGATTATTTAACCAGATAAAAATGCCAGTATTAAGCTGGCATTTTTGTTTTTAGCCATTTGACAATGACGTTATAACTGGCGTCGCATTGCGGTTAGGCCGTGTTATGGTGTTTGTCGCGGCAATAAAAAAAAGCGACCTAAAGAGGTCGCTTTTTTGTAATGATTTTAATCGCTGGCGATTAAGCGGTGAAGTTTGCGTTGGCAAATTCCCAGTTCGCTAGTGTCCAGAACGCTTCCATGTAGCTTGGACGAAGGTTGCGGTAATCAATGTAGTAAGCGTGTTCCCATAAATCTACAGTGATTAGCGGGGTAACGCCGTCTTCAGTTAGCGGTGTCGCGGCGTTAGACGTGTTAACGATGTCTAAAGAACCGTCTGCTTTTTTCACTAACCAAGTCCAGCTTGAACCAAAGTTGTTTACAGCCATGTCGTTGAACTTAGCTTTGAACTCGTCAAAAGAACCGTATTGAGCGTTGATAGCTTCAGCTAATTCACCAACTGGTGCGCCGTTGCCGTTTGGCGTTAATGAGTTCCAGTAAAATGTGTGGTTCCAAATTTGAGCAGCGTTGTTAAATACACCGCCTTCAGAGCTTTTTACGATCTCTTCTAAAGATTTGTCAGCAAGTTCAGTGCCTTCAATTAAACCGTTTAGTTTTACAACGTAAGTGTTGTGATGCTTGCCGTAGTGAAACTCTAGAGTTTCTTGAGAAATGTGCGGCGCAAGTGCGTCCATTGCATAAGGTAATGCTGGTAATGAAATTGCCATAGTGTTCTCCGGATATATGTTATTAATGTCAGTCAGCTAATTGTTCTGACTAGGGCGTTCATTTTAACTACTAAATTAGCTTTTTCCAGTAGCTTTTTAGATCTTTTCATTGTTTTCTATAGTCATTTACGCGTTTAACACCCATCGAGATGAGTGTTAGGTCACGCTTGAGCGCTAACCCATTTTATATTGTAAGCACCTAAAATAATTGCAAAAAAACAATGTGAGGCGTATGTTGTTTAGATTAACAATTGGTTAATTAACTAGCGGTATTGATCCAACGGTAACCGCCAATAACAACAATTCACGTGAGGTTTACGATGAGCGTAATGGAAACGATTAACTTTGCCACTCGCTGGGCACATGTACTATTTGGCATAGCATGGATAGGTTTGCTTTATTATTTTAATTTTATTCAGGGAAGCTATTTTAAAAAAGCCAGTGCTGAAGCGTTGGCAGACGCTAAAAAACACTTAGCACCAGATGCGCTATGGTGGTTTCGTTGGGCGGCGATGTTTACCTTTTTGACCGGCCTGATGTTGTTAATGGGCGTGACTAAACTCGGTTTGATCAACGACTATACCGTGTTGGGCGTATTATTGGGCACCTTGATGTTTTTAAACGTCTGGTTAGTGATTTGGCCAAACCAAAAAATTGCCCTTGGCCTCGTTGACGGCGATGCACCTGTCGCGGCAGGTAAAGCGTTGTTAGCGTCGCGCACCAATACGCTATTTTCTGCGCCAATGGTCTGTTTTATGTTGGCCGGTCCGCACTTGTCAGGCGGCTACGGTTACGGCTGGGGCTCAATGGCTATGTGGGTTTGTGTACTGATTATCGGTTTACTCGAAGCTAATGCCATTGTTGGTAAGCAAGGACCGATGACCAGTGTGCGTGGCGTGATAGGTTCAAGTGTGTTACTGACAGCTGTTTTTGTTGCCGTGTTAAAATTGCTGTAGGTGAATGGCAAAAACCATAAGGTGCGTTGGCACTTTATGGTTTTGTCAGATAACGTCGTATGTCGAGCGGCTTAGGGGCCTTTATAACGCGCCGCATCAATAATTGACCACAGATGGAAAATCGCGCCCACAATCCACAGTACAACGGTGAAATAGAGGATACCGGTAAAGACAAAAAATATGATGGCAGCCAACACTCTGCCTTGCACCAGTTGACCTAAACCTGGGATAAAAACATTGCAAATTGCTGCAATCACATTACCACCAGAACCTTGACCCGCCATTAAATACTCCCTAGAGTTCTCTCGATAATTTAGTATAGTGTAATATATATTAATATTTACAACGTGTTACTAATGAAATTGTCACAAAAGTTTTCAATCAACAACAACACTCTGCCAATTTGGCAGTTTATCAAGCATCTTATCGAACGCTGTAAACACGATCAAATACAAGTGTCAGCAGGGTACCTGTCCTATGTGACGTTAATGTCATTGGTGCCGCTGTTCATGGTGATGTTTTCAATTATTACCGCGTTTCCCATTTTCGCTAAAATGCAGCAAGACATTGAAACATTTGTATTCAGTAACTTTGTACCCACCGCATCTGAAACGATTCAGAGTCATTTAAATGGCTTTGTTGATAATGCCTCACAAATGTCAGCAACCGCTATTTTTAGTTTGTTTATTTTAGCAATGTTATTGATTTCGTCAGTGGACACAGCATTAAATCGCATATGGCGTATCTACAAACGCCGCAAAGTTGTCACCTCCTTTGCTATTTATTGGATGATATTAACCCTCGGCCCTGTACTTATTGGTGTCTCGATAGTGGCAACAAGTTATATCGTATCTTTGGTCTCTTTTGCCGGTGAAGATGTCAATAATATCTTGCTGCACAGTTTGCCTTTTGTTGCCTCATGGGCTGGTTTTATGGTGCTCTATTTAATAGTTCCCAACACCGATGTGGTGATTAAATATGCAGTAGTTGGGGCAATAGTGGGGACCGTTTTGTTTGAAATCGCGAAAAAAGGCTTTGCCGCTTATGTCACCCATTTGCCTTCTTATGAGGCAATTTATGGCGCTTTGGCGATTATTCCAATACTGTTTGTTTGGGTATATGTGAGTTGGTTGGTGGTGTTTATCGGCGCCGAATTTACCGTGAGCTTGCACGAATTTAAACAGCAACCGAGTTTAGCTGATGAAAAGATCGACTAAACTTAGCATCAAGATAGTCGGTTGGGAGCTATAGTGCGCCTGTTATACCCTCATATTAAGCCAAACCAGCAGCTCTTTATTCAGCGCGCAGAGCACCGCCTGTATCTAGAAGAAAGTGGCAACGCGGATGGTATCCCAGTACTTTATTTACACGGTGGTCCCGGTGGTGGAAGCAGCGAGCATCACCGCCGCTATTTTGACCCTCAGCGTTATCGCATTATCGTATTTGATCAGCGCGGAGCAGGGCGTTCAACGCCACATGCGAGCACCGTAAATAATACCACCGCCTTGCTGCTCGAAGATATCGAAGAGATCCGCGAGCACTTTGGCATTGATAAATGGCTAATCGCCGGTGGCAGTTGGGGGACAACATTGGGGCTCGCTTATGGACAAGCATTTCCCCATCGGGTACTTGGTTTTATTCTTCGCGGTATTTTCCTCGGTTCAGAGACAGAGCTAGAATGGTTGTATGGAGCAAATGGTGCCAGCCGATTTTTTCCCGATGATTATCAAAATTTTCTAGCGCCAATTGAGTTCATGGCAGGAGGTCGAGTTATTGCCAACTATCACAAATTGTTGAGCTCTGATAACGACATTGCCAAAGTTGCTGCTGCTAAGGCATGGACATTGTGGGAAACGCGAATATCGGCCTTGCACGTCGAGCAGCGCAGTATCGACACGCCCGAAGACACACACAATGCGATTGCCATGGCGTCGATAGAAAATCACTATTTTATCAACCAGTGTTTTTTACAGCCCAATGAGCTGTTGAAAAAACTGAGCAGCATAGCCCACCTACCGGCGTATGTGATTCACGGCCGGTACGACATGGTGTGTCAGGTGCAAGCGGCTTATCAATTAGTCGACCGTTGGCCAAATGCGCGCCTACACATTATTCCCAATGCCGGGCACAGTGGCTTTGAGGATGGAATAATTGATGCCATTATCCAAGCATCTGATATGATGGCAGACTTCTTACTAGAATCGAAATAACAAGAACTATTATGATTGCTTTACTTCAACGCGTCAGTAGCGCCAAAGTGGTTATTGACGGTCAAACTCACGGTGAAATTGGCACCGGCTTACTGGTCTTACTCGGTGTCGAAAAAGGCGATGAACCTAGTAAGGTACTGCGCCTTGCCAATAAAGTCGCGACCTATCGCATGTTTAACGATGAAAACGGTAAAATGAACCACAACGTCAGCCAGGTTGGTGGTGACATCTTAGTGGTATCGCAGTTTACCCTAGCGGCCGATACCAACAGTGGTAAACGCCCGAGTTTTTCTTCTGCTGCGTCACCCGAACTCGGTGAAACTCTCTACCTCGAGTTTTGTCAACACCTGCGAGCAATGGGCTTTAGTGTTCCTACCGGACAGTTTGGAGCAGATATGCAAGTATCGTTGGTCAATGACGGTCCTGTAACCTTTCAACTCAGGGTTTAGCGATGAGTTACCGAATTACTTCGCCTCAAAGCGATGCCCAATTTGAGGCCTATTACCAGTTGCGTTATTGTCAACTAAGACAAGCGTGGCAGCAACCCGTTGGCTCTGAACTCGATGATCTTGAACAACAGGCAGTGCATCGCATGGTTGTCGACCAGTGCGATCGCGTGGTTGGCGTAGGTCGTGTTCACAAGGTGGGGGTAGATAAAGCGAACATTCGTTTTATGGCGGTAGATGATGCGCATCAGGGCAAAGGTTTAGGGGCAAAGTTACTGACGGCGTTAGAGCAAGCGGCAGCAGAGCGTGGGGTGAGTACCATAGAGCTTCAGGCGCGCGAAAATGCATTGGATTTTTATCGCAACTGCGGCTATCAAATACTTGCCAAAAGTCACTTGCTGTATGGCCAAATTCAGCACTATAAAATGCAAAAAACAATTGCTCTTGCTGACAGTGGTTATGAGCGCGTGTTGCAACGCTTAGAGAGGGTCTGGCATAAGACTATTCCGTTGAGTAAATTTATGCAGATCAAACCGTGTAGCGTTATCGACGGGGCATTGACCACCTGTGCAGATCGTCAAGCTAACTTGAATTTACACAACACCATGTTTGCCGGTAGTGTATACACATTAGCGACACTCACTGGTTGGGGACAAGTGTACTTGTTATTAGCCGATGCTATGCTTGATGGTGATATCGTCCTCGCCGATGCATCGATTGAATACCGCAAACCACTGCACGGCTTTCCGACGGCAAGAACACTCGAACAAGACGGTAATATTGGTCTATTGGAAAGTAAAAACAAGGCTCGAATCCACGTACAGGTAGGGGTGTTTGACGGTGACAATCAGGTCGCTACGTTCCGCGGTAAGTATGTTATTTTAGCGCGCTAAGCTGAGAGTGAGAGGATACATATGGCGGTTCCAAATAGTAACAGCATGACTTCGCCGGTTGACAAAGCGGCTACGGTCGCGGTGATTGGCGCCGGGTGGCTCGGCCGCCCGTTAGCGAGCGCGTTAGCACAAGCTGGATACAATGTCATCGCAACAAGTCGCACAGAGCAAAAATGTGAGCAACTCAGACAGAGTATTACATCGCCAACCGCTCGAACCAATGCGGTGCAAGTATCGGTTGTTGATGCACCGCATCTGCTCAACGATGTGCTGTTAACCGCATCCCATTGGGTTATTTGTATCCCACCGGGTATTCGCCATGGGCGCACCAATTACCCGGCACAAATCGAGGCGCTGATGCAGTTGGCGCAAACCGACCGATGTGCACTGCAACAGATTGTGTTAATTAGCTCAACCGCGGTTTACAATGGCTTGTCTGGTGTCGTCGATGAACACGCTGAGCTGGATATGAGCGATGATAAAGTGGCGTTGTTAGCAAGTGCTGAAAAGTCGGTGCTAAAGGCCCATGTGGCGCAAAAAACCGTGCTTAGGCTGGCAGGGCTGTTTGGCTATGAGCGGCAACCTGCACGTTTTTTTAGCAATAAGAGCACTGTTGATAACCCCGACTCAGTGGTCAACATGATTCACAGAGATGATGCCATAGGGCTTATTGTTGCATTGCTGGCGATGGACAGTGCACCAGAGGTCGTCAATGGTGTGTGTCCTCATCACCCAACGCGAAAAGCGTTTTATCAAACCGCGTTTGCTTCAGTTGGTCGCAACCCTGTGGCATTTGCCCCTTGGCAGGGGCCGTTGACCAAGTGCGTGGCCAGTCGCTACTTTAACGAGCATAATTTTAAATTTAACGTAAATGACTTACTGAATTATTTTAGCCAACAAAAGATACTAGAAACCGACCATGCGTAACTTAACATCACGAAAATTAGCAACTTTTGCCGGTGTGTTATTTATTCACCTAAGTTTGCTTAACTTGTTTTTTGTGACCCGTTCCGGCGTGGTTTTTTTGTGGCAACACAACCTAAAAGTGAGTACCCTCGTAGTACATGTTTTCACGGTACTCAGTGCCTGTGTTATGCTATTGGTTATTAATTATTTTTATAAAGTTATTGTTAGGAAAGAGAAAGTCGATGAATCACAAACTAGCTAGTGCAATAGCCCTGAGTTCTACACTTCTGTTCAGTCACACCAGTTACGCTCAAGACAACAGCCTTTCTGCCGCTCAAAAACAAGCGGCATCTGAGGTTGAACAAGCCGTGAAAGTCATGCCCACTCAAAGTGATGTCACAATCCCTTGGGGGATGGTGCAATTACCTAATAACGATTTATTAGTGACTGAGCGAAGCGGCAAATTACGCCTCATTCGAGATGGGGTGATGATTGACCGAGACATCGAAGGTTTACCTAATGTGGTAGTCAATAACCAGGGGGGCTTGTTGGACGTCGCCTTACATCCTGAATACTCAGACAACGGTTGGATTTACTTTACTTTTTCAAGTGATAAAGGCGAAGGCAAAGGCAGCAATACGGCATTGATTCGCGCTCGTTTAAAGGATTTTTCACTGGTTGATCTGCAATGGCTATACAAAGGTGCAGAAAACAGTGAGAAGGGTCATCACTACGGTTCGCGTATTACCTTTGATAAACAAGGGTTCGTCTACTTTTCAATTGGCGATCGGGGACAGCGCGATGTGTTGCCACAAGATCTCAGTGTTGACGGCGGAAAAGTCTATCGTTTGCACGATGATGGCCGTATTCCTAACGACAACCCTTTTGTCGATGTCGCTGGGGCGAAAACGGCCATTTTTTCCTATGGACATCGCAATCCTCAAGGCTTGGCTACCGATCCAAATACAGGTCGTATTTGGGCACACGAACACGGTCCTAAGGGAGGAGATGAACTCAATCTAATCGAAGCAGGTAAAAACTATGGGTGGCCGGTGATCAGTTACGGTGTTAATTACAATGGCACCTCGTTTACCGACCTTACTCGTCAAGATGGTATGGAGCAACCGAAACTGTATTGGGATCCGTCAATTGCCCCGTCTGGGATGACCTTTGTAACTTCGAGCAAGTACCCTAAATGGCAAAATAAGATTTTACTCGGTTCGATGAAATTCAGTCACTTGGTGCTGATTACCCTGAATGGAGACGAGGTCGTTGAACAACAAAAAGTGCTCGATGGTATTGGTCGAGTGCGCAATGTGTATCAAGGGCGCGATGGCTTTATTTATGTCGGAATTGATGGCCAAGGAATAAAAAAATTGGTGCCTCAACCTTAGTTTACTCACCGCTTTATTTACTAACTCAGCCCGGTCAACAACCGTGAACTGGGCTTTTTTAATGATCGTAAAATGACAAAATTTGAACATACGTTTACCTTAGACAAGGCGCACTTTGTCGAGTGTTTTGAACAATCTGCAAGTCTGCGTCAACAAGGGTGGAAGCGCTACAGCAAGGCGTTGATTTTATTTGCGCTGGGTTTTTTTATTTCCGCGGCCAATATCGAAAAACTGAGTGGTCACTTAGGTTACTTCTTTTACGTATTAGGCTTGGTTGAGGTACTCAGTGTCCGCTTTGCTCGAGGTTGGTGGGTAACCCGTCAGATGTTCTCCAAAGCGGCGGGTAATGAAGTCACCTTAACCATCGATCAGCAGGGGGTTCACAGCAAGTCGGATTTCGTTGATAGGCAGTGTTTATGGAGCGATGTTGAACGCTTAATTAAAACCGCCAAAGGGTTAATTTTAATTGAGAAAAATGGCGCGCAACACTATCTGTCGAAAGCGGTCTTGTCGGAGCAAAGTTACGCGTATATTTGTCAGCAACTGCAACCGTCAAGTTCGGTTGATTGAGAAAAAAAGAGCTAGGGTAATGTCACGCCCTAGCTCTCTAGCGATTATTGTTACTCCGCTACTTGGCCTCAGTTTGCAAACCGATCGTGGTCATCCACTGTTGATAATCTAATATGTTTGCGGGCAATATCACTTTGCGGTTTTCTTTACTCAAACCTTGCATTTGTTTGAGGTATTGCTCACTCAATTGCATATTTAACGCTTGCTGACCACCTTGTTGGTTAATCACATCCGCAACTTTGACGATGGAATCGGAAGTTGCTTGGGCTAGCGCTAATATTTCAGCTGCTTTACCTTCAGCGGCGTTAATGCGTCGCTGCTTCTCACCTTCTGAAATATTAATCATCTCACGCATATTACCCTCAGAGCGATTAATGCGACTTTGTTTTTCGCCAAGGCTTTCTGCCAAAATGGCGCGACGCTCACGCTCTGCGTTGACTTGCATTTCCATTGCGTTGCGCACGGTTTGCGGCGGAGTGATATTTTTAATTTCGTACCGGTGCACGCGAATGCCCCAGACTTCGCCAGCGGCATCGAGTACTTCAACCACCTTGGCACTGATCAAGTCGCGTTCTTCAAAGGTGCGATCTAATTCCAAGGTACCAATGACCGAGCGGGTCGTTGTTTGTGCCAATTGCATCGCCGCAAAGCGGTAATCGGTGATGCCATAACTCGCTTTAACTGGGTCGGTAACCGAGATGTAAATAACCCCGTCAACTTCAACGTTTACTTCGTCCATTGAAAAGCACTCTTGCGGTGGTACGTCAATGGTCTCTTCCTTTAAATCTTGAATGTAGGCCACTCGATCAATAAACGGAATAAGCGCGTGAAAGCCGGCTTCTAAGGTTTTGTGGTATTTTCCCAAACGCTCAACAATATAGGCGGATTTGGTTGGCACTAGGCGTATCGATTGGAGAAGTTTGACGATAAAGATTAAAAATATCACTCCCCAAATAACCAACACAGCAACATCGGTAGCGGGTAAATTGTAACTCATATCATTCATCATTAGGCTCCTTTTACCGTTGAGCTGACTTTTTCAACGCCGGTAAAAAAGGCGTCAAGTTTGGCTATTTCAGTCGGTAATATCGATACATCAGCATGCTTTAACACACTGCCGGCTTGATCGATAAACTCCTGCATCAGGCGCATTTTGATGGCGTCATCTCCGCCTGGGTGGTTAGCTGCTCTGGCAATCAGAGCCATGCCTTTGGCGGTGGCATCCGCTATAATTTCGATTTCTTTTGCTCTGCCTTCCGCTTCATTAATTTGTCGCTGTTTATCGCCTTCAGACAAGTTAATGGCTTCTTGACGCTCCCCTTCGGATAAATTGATAATTGAATCGCGCTCGGCGTTGGCAAGGGTGATTTCTGCGCGTTTTTTACGCTCGGCTTCCATTTGCTTCTCTAGGGTGTGAATCACGTTAGCCGAAGGGGTGATATTGCGTACTTCATAGCGCAGTACCTTAATACCCCAAGGGTCGGAAGCCTTGTCAATTTCACGTACGATGATTTCGTTTAGCGCTTCGCGCTCAGAGAAGGTTTGACTTAAATTTAATTTGCCAATTTCACTGCGCATTGTGGTTTGCGCAAGATTGACGCTCGCCCGTTGGTAATCTTCGATACCGTAACTGGCTTTGGCGCCGTCCATCACCTTGATGTAAACCAAACCGTCGACATCAATTTGGATGTTGTCTTTAGAAATACAACTTTGCGCTGGAATATCGAGTACTTGCTCTCGCGTTTCATGGCGATAAGCGACTTTGTCAAAAAATGGAATTAAAAAATGAACGCCGGGTTGCATAACCGCGCGAAACTTTCCCAATCGCTCGACCACGCAAACTTCGCGCATCTCAACGATCAATATTAATTTGTAAATAATAAATAGAACGGCCAGTAAGACCAAGGTTAACACAAACACATAACTCTCCTTATTATCAGTGACACTGTCGCGTCAATGTTCTGTTTTGATTATTGTTATTGGCGATCGGTACAGCGTTCGACGACATAAGAAATATTATCTCGACAGATGATGGTTGCCACTTCACCGGCTTTGATTTCACTGCCATCGCCAAGGGCACTCCATTCAGTGCCTTGCAGTAAAATGCGTCCCTTTTTATTGCCCGGACCAATTGTTGCAATAACCGGCACTTGTTTGCCATAGACGTCGAGCTCTTCATCGGTGTTATCTATTCGGCTGTCACCGCCGACCAATGATTGACCGAGATTGCGAAACGCCAATAACAGCACAATAGAGATAATGAACCAAGCGGTAAAGGCATGGACCCAGTGCTCAATTACGCCAAATTGCAATAACGCGGCAATGATCACCGCTGCACTGCCGAGAAATACCAAAATACCACCCGGTACTACTAACTCTGCGACCATTAAAAACACACCAACACTTGCCCAGGCAATCACATCGTTTGCAAACGTCATCGCACCTCCTTTGGTTGCTCGAATGAACAATTATTAACCGAATAAAAACCAATATAACAGCTTTTTATTATTTCTGCGACATAATATGTCAAAATTACTAAACCCGTATTAACCGCACTTAGCATTGGCTTTTGGCTGATTAAAGAGCTTAACGGATCGACACTGATCACACGACATTTGGCAAAATACAGCATGGCGCAGACCTCAAGCGATGGGCGACGCCAACAACACGCGTATTATCCGCTAACTGGTTGAGCATTAATGGCATAATGCTTGTACACTTTTTAATACCTTTTAATTTTGATATTCAGTATAATTCGCGCCGATTTAACACATCTGAAATGGTTCGAGGTCAAAATGCAAGACGCTATCAGCAAAAAACAGGCTTACAGTTTTAACAAATTGGAAAAACGCATTCGCCGCGAGGTGGGTAAAGCCATTGCTGACTTCAATATGATTGAAGACGGTGACAAAGTCATGGTTTGTTTATCTGGAGGCAAAGACAGCTATACCATGCTCGATACGTTAATGCACATGCAACGAGTCGCGCCTATTTCGTTTGATATTGTTGCGGTTAATCTCGATCAAAAGCAACCGGGTTTTCCCGAGCATGTGTTGCCGCAATACTTGAAGTCAATTGATGTAGAACATCTCATCGTTAACGAAGATACGTATTCGATCGTTAAAGAAAAAATACCAGAAGGCAAAACCACGTGTTCATTGTGTTCGCGTTTGCGTCGCGGCATTTTGTACAAAACGGCTAAGCGCCTAGGCGCGACAAAAATTGCCTTGGGACATCATCGCGATGATATTTTAGAAACCTTATTATTGAACATGTTTTACGGCGGTAAGCTAAAAAGTATGCCGCCTAAACTGGTTACCGACAACGGCGAGCACATAGTCATTCGTCCACTTGCCTACTGTAGAGAAAAAGACATTGTTCGTTACGCAGAGCAACGTGCTTACCCGATTATTCCGTGTAATTTATGTGGTTCGCAAGAAAACTTGCAACGCAAAATTATCAAAGAAATGCTCAACGGTTGGGATAAACAATACCCAGGTCGTATCGAAACCATGTTTAAAGCGGTTACCGATGTGGTGCCGTCGCATTTGGCTGATACCAAGTTGTACGACTTTGCCGGCTTAAAAGCCACAGGCACGCCGTTTGCCGACGGCGACATTGGTTTTGACAGTCCAGACATTCCCAGTCAGCCAGTGGTTGTTGACGAAGATGATCAACAGCAACAACGAGAAAATCAGCTTAATATCGTTAACCTGAGTTAACCGAATTTACCCATCAATGACATAACAGCGCTTATTAAGCGCTGTTTTTTTATCTGCACAGATCTGTTACTTGGTTTTGTTAACCGCGCTGCGTAGTCTAGCTATACTGTTAGTAGCTAGCCCCGTTATATCGGGTTCTTAGAGGTTGTATATACAAGTGTTTTATGCCAAACTAGCGCCCCACTGTTATCCGTATCGGTTTGATTGAATTAAGGCAAGCACATGCTTAACGGGTAGTGTGTAACAGGCTTAATGGTTAAGGGATATAAAGTGTCGCAGCCAAAATTTGTGGTTATTAAACAACACATCTTGCACAACATTGAACACGGGATCTGGCCCGAGCATCAGCAAGTGCCCTCAGAAAACGAGTTGGTTAGCCAGTTTAAGGTTAGCCGAATGACCGCCCGTCGTGCGTTACAAGAGTTAACCGATGAAAATGTTTTATACCGAACTCAAGGACGCGGAACATTCGTCGCCAGTTTTAAATCACAATCGTCGTTGTTAGAAATAAAAAATATTGCCGATGAAATTCAACAGCGCGGTCATGCTTACCAAGCCCAAACTATTGCCTTGTCGAAACTGCATTTACCCGAACCACTGCACAGCTTGTTTGACTTAGAGCGGGGCACGGATATCTTTTACAGTGAAATTTTACACTTTGAAAATCAGCGACCGATTCAACTAGAACAGCGTTATGTCAACCCATTAGTGGCACCTGACTATCTCGATCAAGATTTTAGTCAGTTAACGCCACACGAATATTTATCAAAGGTTGCTCCGCTCACGGAGGCAACGCACGAAGTAGAAGCGATAATCGCTTGTGAAAAAATAAATCAGTTGTTGTCGATCGACCAACAACAACCTTGTTTACAGGTAAAACGACGTACTTGGTCATCTCAAGGCGTTGTCAGTTTTGCCGTTTTGACTTCCCCCGGCGACAAGTATCGCTTGGGAGGTCACTTAACTTTTTAGGAGATACGTGTGACTTTTAAATATGGTATTGATCGCCTAGACCTAGATACGGTTAATGGCATTGCATCGGGTGCGATTAAAGCCGAATTGTGCCAACAAGCAATAGATAAAATTAATAAAAGTCGACAGAATGTCGAGAAAATGGCTAATTCTGATGAGGCGGTATACGGGATTAATACTGGCTTTGGTCCGCTTTGTGACACCCAGATTTCAGTAGCAGAAACCAATTTATTGCAGAAAAACTTATTGATTACCCATGCGGTGGGCGTAGGCGAGCCAATCGCAAAGTCGATATCCAAGCTTATGCTGATCACCAAAGTGCACGCTTTGAGTCAAGGCTTCTCTGGTATTACCTTAGACGTTGTTCAGCGCATGTTGACCTTTCTCGAACTCGATCTCATTCCAGTCGTTCCCGAGCAAGGTTCAGTAGGTGCTTCGGGCGATCTAGCACCGTTATCACATTTGTTTTTACCGTTAATCGGTGAAGGTGAGTTTTGGCAAGGTAATAAAACCATCTCGGCCGCAACCTTACTTGCCGAGCATGGTCTTCAGCCACTTGAATTGCAGGCGAAAGAAGGCTTAGCATTGATCAACGGCACCCAATTTATCCTATCGCACGCGATTACCGCATTAACTAAAATGCGTTACTTGTTGGACTTGGCCGATGTCGCCGGCGCAATGAGTATTGAGGGGATGCAAGGTAGCCAGTCACCATTTAGAGATGAGCTACACCAAACCCGTGCTTTTAAAGGTAATTTAGAAGTGGCATCGCGTATGCGACGTCTGTTCAAAGACTCGCAGAATATGGCCTCTCATACCGACTGTGATCGCGTTCAAGATCCGTATTCACTGCGCTGTATTCCGCAAGTGCACGGCGCGTCTCGCAATGCCTATTACCACCTACAAGAGCTAGTTGAAATTGAAATGAACTCGGTAACTGACAACCCAATTGTTATCAGTAGCGAAGAAGCTATTTCAGGCGGTAGCTTCCACGGTCAACCGCTGGCAATGGTTCTCGACTATGCCTCCATTGCGGCAGCTGAGTTAGGTAATATCGCCGATCGACGTTGCTACTTATTACTAGAAGGTTTGCATGGCTTGCCGCGCTTACTCACCACATCGGGTGGCTTGAACTCGGGGATGATGATCCCGCAATACGCAACAGCGGCTTTGGTAACTGAAAATAAATCGCTGTGTTTCCCACCGTCAGCTGACAGCGTGCCAACCTCAATGGGACAAGAAGATCACGTGTCAATGGGCAGTATTTCAGGTCGTAAATTGAATCAAATTCTAGGTAATCTCGACAAAATTTTTGCCATTGAGTTGATGTATGCAGCGCAAGCTCTAGAGTTTAGACGCCCGAATACATGTTCTGATCTGATTGAGCAAAACTTTGCATTGATCCGCAGTAAAGTGGCTAAGTTAGAAGAAGACAGACTGCTAAAACCAGACATTGATGCGATGATTGAGTTGGTAAAAACTCAAGCATTTACGGTAAGCTTTTCGCACTAAATACAAGGTGAAGAACATGACGAGTATTAGTCAATTCCAACAACAAATTAAGCAAGGCATCCCAGCTGAGCTACCAGCGGCTAAGCCATATCCAGCAGACGCTAACCGCGCGCCAAAACGCAAAGACATTCTCAGCGCAGAAGAAAAGCAACTGGCGGTGCGCAATGCGCTGCGTTACTTTCCCAAAGAGTGGCATCAAGAGCTGGCTGAAGAATTTCTGCAAGAGCTAAAAGACTTCGGGCGCATCTACATGTATCGCTTCAAACCAAACTATGAATTAAGAGCGCGCTCGATCAGTGATTACCCAGCCAAGTGCGAGCAAGCGGCAGCAATCATGTTGATGATCGATAACAACCTTGACCCAGCGGTAGCCCAGCACCCTGAAGAGTTAATCACCTATGGTGGTAACGGCGCAGTTTTCCAAAACTGGGCGCAGTATTTGCTGGCGATGAAGTACTTGAGTGAAATGGAAAGCGATCAAACATTGCACCTTTACTCTGGTCACCCAATGGGTTTATTTCCATCGTCTAAAGACGCACCGCGCGTTGTAGTGACCAACGGCATGATGATCCCGAATTACTCGAAGCCGGATGATTGGGAAAAATTTAACGCCTTAGGTGTGACCCAGTACGGTCAAATGACCGCGGGTTCGTTTATGTATATCGGTCCGCAAGGTATCGTACACGGCACCACGATCACGGTGATGAACGCATTTCGCAAGGTCTTAGCCAAAGGTGAAACGGCAAAAGGCAAGATCTTCTTGACCGCAGGTCTTGGCGGTATGAGCGGCGCGCAACCTAAAGCGGGTAATATTGCTAACTGCATTACCGTATGTGCTGAAGTCAACTCTAAAGCGGCGATAAAGCGTCACCAGCAGGGTTGGGTTGACGAGCTTATTGATAATATGGACGAGCTAATCGCCCGCGTTAAAACGGCACAGCAGCAACAAGAAGTGGTATCTATCGCCTACATCGGTAATGTTGTTGACGTTTGGGAGAGCTTCGACAAGGAAGATATTTTTGTTCATTTAGGCTCTGATCAAACCTCATTACACAATCCGTGGTCGGGTGGTTACTACCCAGTAGGCATCAGTTATGAAGAGTCAAACCGCTTGATTCGCGAAGAGCCTGATGTTTTCAAAGTGAAAGTACAAGAAACCTTAAAACGCCATGCAGATGCGGTTAATCGCCACACGGCAAAAGGCACTTACTTCTTTGATTACGGCAATGCCTTTTTACTTGAGGCATCACGCGCAGGTGGTGACGTGATGGCGGACAACGGTATTGATTTTAAGTATCCATCGTATGTTCAAGATATCTTGGGGCCAATGTGTTTTGACTATGGCTTTGGTCCGTTCCGCTGGGTGTGTACATCGGGCAACAGTGACGATCTCGATAAAACCGACGCCATTGCCGCTGAGGTACTCGAGCGCATTATGCTAGAGTCTCCAGAAGAGATTCAACAACAGATGCAAGATAACATCACTTGGATCAAGGATGCTAAGCAAAATAAATTGGTGGTTGGCTCACAAGCGCGAATTCTTTATGCCGATGCGCAAGGCCGCATTGAAATAGCCAAAGCCTTTAACGACGCGATTAATCGCGGTGAAATAGGGCCGGTGGTATTGGGGCGCGATCACCACGACGTCAGTGGCACCGATTCACCGTTTAGAGAAACCTCAAATATTTATGACGGCAGTCGCTTTACCGCAGACATGGCAATTCACAATGTGATTGGCGACAGTTTCCGCGGCGCAACTTGGGTGTCTATTCACAACGGCGGTGGCGTAGGCTGGGGCGAAGTGACTAATGGCGGTTTTGGTATGTTGCTCGACGGTAGCGATGATGCCGAGCGCCGTGTGCAATCGATGCTGTTATTTGACGTTAATAACGGTATTGCGCGACGCAGCTGGGCCCGCAATGAAGAGGCGGATTTTGCTATTCGCCGAGAAATGGCGCGTACGCCAAAACTTAAAGTGACTTTAGCTAACCGCGTTGACGACGACATCTTAGATAACTTGTCGCTGTAACTCGCTCACATCAATATCCTTATAAATGCATTAACTTAGCCAAGGCTAGGTTAATGCATTTTTTTATCTATAGCGTCAATAACTAACTATCCGACAATGTCGATGTACACGCGTTGTTGCTCATCACTTTGAACGAGCGTTGACGGTTCATTCGTTTAAAGCGAATTAATAAAACCGCTATTTGAAATATTAAACTGGCCCAGAGCAAGCCATACTATGAGTTAGACACAAGATAGAATGAGAGGAGTAATTATGGGTTTGCTAGTTAATGGCGTATGGCACGATCAATGGTACAACACTGACGAGAGCAAAGGCGAATTTCAGCGTGAAACCGCGCAATTGCGCAATTGGATAACAACCGATGGCAGCGCTGGACCTACCGGTGAAGCAGGCTTTGCCGCCGAGCGCGGGCGCTACCATTTATACGTATCGCTGGCCTGTCCTTGGGCGCATCGAACCCTTATTTTTCGCAAACTAAAAGGGCTAGAGGATTACATCAGTGTATCGGTTGTCAGTCCCGACATGTTAGAGCACGGCTGGACCTTTGACACCGAATCCGGCTCGAGCTCCGATCATTTATTTGGTTTCGATTACATGCACCAAATTTACACCAAAAACAAAACTGACTACAGTGGTCGAGTGACTGTTCCCGTGCTGTGGGACACCAAGCGCCAATGTATTGTCTCTAACGAATCGTCAGAAATTATACGCATGTTTAACAGTGCCTTTGACTCGTTAACAGGTAATGAGTTGGACTTCTACCCCAGTGCATTGCGCGCAGAAATCGATGAAATTAATGACTACGTTTACCAGCACATCAACAATGGTGTGTACAAAGCTGGGTTTGCCACCACGCAACAAGCCTATGAGCAAGCTTACCACCAGTTGTTTACTGCACTAGATACCATTGAGCAACGCTTAGACAGCAAACGCTACTTAGTTGGCGACGTGCTAACCGAAGCCGATTGGCGTTTATTCACCACCTTGATCCGGTTTGATAGCGTTTACGTGGGACATTTTAAATGCAATCGACAAACCATTGAACAATATCCAAATATCAGTAATTATTTACGCGAGCTATATCAATATCCAGGGGTAGCTGAAACGGTAGATTTTTATCATATAAAACGTCATTACTACTTTTCACACACCATGATTAACCCAACTCAAGTTGTGCCAGCCGGTCCTGATATTGATTATTTAAGTGCGCACAATAGACAGCGTTTGGCCGCGTCATAACAGGAAAAAAAATGGACTCATTACTGCGAATAACACTAGAGCAATGGCGCATGTTTCGCGCCGTCGTTAAGTACGGTGGCTTTAATCAAGCGGCCACTCATATCCACAAAAGCCAATCGAGTGTGCACAGCGCAGTGAGTAAAATTGAAGACTCGTTGAACATTAAGTTACTCGAAGTGGAAGGGCGCAAAACGGTGCTCACTGAAGCGGGAGAAAAGCTTTTACAACGGGCGGATTATTTATTGCAGGAAGCGGCAAAGTTAGAAGCCGTGGGCTTAACCCTAGCCAAAGGCGAAGAAACCACGTTGCGGGTGGCCGTCGAAGAGATTTTTCCAGTCAATATACTCTATCAAGTGCTGGAGAATGTGTCGGCCCAGTATCCTCAATTAAACATTGAAATTCGCGAGTGTATTTTAGGTGGTGCTCGCGAACTACTCGAACAAGATGAGGTTGACTTAGCCATATCTCCGTTTCGCTTAAGCGGTGGATTTAGTGAGCAACTCACCCGCATAGTATTTCAAGCGGTTGCTCACCCCGAACACGCATTACACCAAATCGAACGGCCGTTAACCATTGAAGACTTAAAAGCCCATCGACAAATCGTGGTTCGAGACTCTGCTCTGCATACCAATACCGATGCAGGTTGGCTTGGCGCTGAGCAGCGCTGGACGGTAAGCCATATGCGCAGTTCCATCGATATCATTAAAAACGGTTTGGGCTATGCGTGGCTGCCGATCAGTTCAATAAACCAAGAATTGCAATCAAATCAACTCAAAACATTGAATTTAAGCTTTGAAAATCATCGCGAAGCCGCGTTATATCTGATTTTTAAAGATGGCGATAGTTTGGGACCTGCGGCGCGAACGTTTCTCGCCGAATTGCGCTATCTGTGTTAACCGACATCCGAAAATTCGCGGAATCTAGGGTGGGCAGACAGTTCGATTATTTCGAATGCAGTAGGTTATTTATACTAATTTTGTAAAGCGCCCTCGTTGATTACACTGTGAACTGTTGATCTTTGCTGTCTGTTTTGTCGCAGTTATGCGAGTGCTTTTTCAAAGTGGCGCTTGCGCTGTGTGGTTATTCTTGATGAGTAAATCACAACGCGTTAAAAATGCTTAATAAACGCAGTCCTAACATATTCGGTTATTGGACTGGTTTAAAAGTCATTTTCTCACCGCACTTCGATTAACCCCCTGTTGATGCGAATGAAATCGATACCACAAAGATCATAGAGATTATTAGTTTTTTTTGGAGGCAATGATGCAATATATTCGTTTAAGTGAAGAGCGAGGCCATGTTGACTTTAGCTGGTTACAGTCAAAACACAGCTTTTCCTTTGGCCACTACTATGATCCGAAACACATGGGGGTGTCGGTGTTGCGGGTGATTAACGATGATATCGTCGCACCGGGTGCTGGCTTTGGTGCCCATGGTCATCGCGATATGGAAATCATTTCGTATGTGTTGTCGGGAAGCTTGGAGCACCAAGACAGTACCGGTAATCGCTATAAAATTACTGCTGGTGAAGTACAACGTATGAGTGCGGGTAGCGGTATCATGCACTCGGAATACAATGGGTCAAAGACCGAACCGGTAAACTTTTTACAAATTTGGATTCAACCCAAGCACAAAGGGCGAAAGCCGTCGTATCAACAAAAATATATCAAGCAGCAAGGTGTGTTAACGCCATTGGTCAGTGAAACTGGCGTCGCCGATTCGCTCACCTTAGATCAAGATGTATTATTGTCGCGTTTGGTATTAACTAAGGGCGATGACTATCGTTTACACGACCAGCACTACGTCACTTATGTCCATATTATCGAAGGGCAGGCTGAAATCGCAGAGCGTCAATTTAAAGCTGGAGATGGCTTTGCTCTCGCCCCGAATGAGGCCGTTAACATCAGCGCCCAAAGTGATTTTCAGGCGCTGCACTTTTTATTACCTAACGATTAAAATTGGTAATTGATATCGGCATAAAAGCGACGGCTTTGGCCGGGGAAGTAGCGATCGCCACTAAAGCTACTGTAGTCCGCTCGGGCAGCATAGCGCGTATCTAGAAGGTTGAGTACGCGCAATTGCAGCTTCAGTCGCTTGTTGAGCTGATACTGACTGAGTACGTCGATTAACTGATGGCCTTGGTAGTGGTGTTGGTTTTCTGCATCAGTAAAATAATCATCCACCCATCGGTATTGCAATTGAGCACTGACTCGATCACTTGCCTGCCATTGCATGCCTAAAGTGTGCAAGTGCTTGGGCGCTGAATCAAGGTCATTACCGGCGATATCTGCAAGCGCATTGCGTTGACCATGGGTGTAGCGATGACGATTGAAACTAGAGTGTTGAAAATAGGTTAGGTGTCGATTGATAGGCCAGTTGAGATCCAGCTCAATACCGTGGTGACGAGAACCCGCGCCGTTGATGTTAAAAGCATCGCTGTTGCGAATGATCAACTGTTGTTTTTCACTGTAATACAACGCCAGTTTGAGGCTCAAAACGCTGTCAGTGATAGCGTAACCAAACTCAATGCTATCCGTTTGCTCCTCGCCCAAATCGGCACTTTGTTGCTCGCGTTGTAAGCGGTATAGCTCGGTGGCTTGTGGCGCTCTAAAACCATGGCCAGCGTTGATGTAGAGCTGACTGTCATCGCTAAGTCGGTATTGCATACCCAGTTGATAAGAAGGCGTGGTAAAGCTGTCTTCTCTATTCTCCGGCCGGCTGTAACGGCAGCCGCCAAACTCACACGCGACGCCATTTTCGTCGGTTCTACCGGCGAGCATATTGTTGTGGTAATCGTAACCTTGATAATCGACGCGCAGACCAAGTTGCCAACTCAGGCGGTCAGATACAAGCCAATCGAGGCGTGCAAACGCACCTGCGTACAGGGCGTTAACGCGATAGTCGTAATGTTTACCTTCGGGGATCGTCGCTTGCAGAAAGTTAGAGCCAAGGGTAGGACCATCCTGATATTGCAACAGGGAGCCTTGACTAAATTCACCGTCAAAGCCCATTAACCACTGTAAGTCTGGCTGTGAGCTAGTTTGATACTGACTCTTGATACCGATGCTTTGTTGGCGATTTTGTTCAATCGGTTGGCCGGGTAAAAAGTGCATCAAAAACGCCATGTCATTGTGGCGAAGATACGGGCTTAGCGATATCACGTCGCCATTTTGCAGATCTTGTTCAATGTGCACGGCTGCGCGCAAGGAGTAGGCGTCGCGATACGCATCTGGATTGGCGTTTAATTGGCTGAGTTGTTCGTCTTTATAAGCGTCTTTACCAACCACGTATGTCGCTGTTTGTTGTGCTAAGTGATTGAGACTAAAAGTACTGGTGTAGCGTCTATGACGACTTTCGGTTTGGTGTTTAAGGTACAGGTTTTGCTGTTCTACGCCTGAACTTTGTCGCCAGCCGTGATCGCTAGTGACGGACAATTGGCCGCGTATGGCACTATCGGCATGATTGATGTCGATGCCTGCGCGATAGATGTCCTCGCTGCCGACGCTTAGGTCTAGGTCGGCAAAATCATTAGCAATGACATTTGGCGTGATCACGTTAATAACCCCATTTTGGGCGTTTGAGCCAAATACTGAGCTCCAAGGGCCCTTGAACACCTCTATGTATTGGGCGTGAGCTAGGGGCGCCTCAAACAATTCGTTAATATTGCAAAAGCCGGCGGCGCGAAGTGGAATACTATCGACTAAGGTCAATAGGCTACCGCAGGCACCAGCACCGGTGAGCACACCGGAGCGTAGCGAGGGTAGATATTCAACGCCACTACCTCGATGAAATTCACTGCCACTGATGCGCACCATCAGCTGTTCAATGTGTTCTGGGTTGACGTTGGCTATGGCTTGTTTATTAACGCCACTGACGAGTGTCGTACGGCTACTTTGATTTTGAACGACAATGCGTTCCATTGCCAGGGATTGGTCTGCGGCTTGCTCAGCAGACTGAACAGACGCTGTCGCTTGCAAGCTAAACGTACATGCGAGGCTTACAACATATCGATACAAAGACATAACTCATCGCTATAATTAACAAAAATCGCCATATAGTAACATCTGACCGAGCAAAATGAAGGACAAAGTGACCGTTTTAAAGTCACGCTTATCAACGTACTAGCAAGCAAGTGATAATCGTCACCGGGAGATCATTATTTGCGCGGCGTCTTCACTCACCGTACAATAGCGGCCGATTTCATCGACGATATGTAAAAGGGGTACTCATGCAATCAATGTTGTCTCAATCATGGCAAACGGTATTTATTAACGCCAATATCGCCACTATGACACAAGCCGCGACATCTTACGGCGCTCTTGAAAATGCCGCACTCGCGGTTGCCGATGGCAAAATCGCCTGGTTAGGCCACATGAGCCAACTACCCGAATTAACCGCATCGGTTGAGGTTATTGATGTCGATGGGCAGTGGTTAACCCCTGGATTAATTGATTGCCATACCCACATTGTCTTTGGTGGACACCGCGCCAATGAGTTTGAAATGCGCCTGCAAGGCGCGAGTTATGAGCAAATAGCACAAAGCGGCGGGGGCATAGTGTCAACCGTTGAAGCAACGCGCAAGGCCAGTGAAGACCAGCTATTTGATGCCGCTTTACCTCGGTTGTCGGCGTTACACAGCGAAGGGGTGACGAGTATTGAAATTAAATCGGGCTATGGCCTGGATGTCGACAACGAATTAAAAATGCTGAAGGTTGCTAAACGCTTATCTGAGGCGTTGCCTGTGCGAGTGCAAAAAACCTTTTTAGGCGCACACGCCTTACCCAAAGAATACAAAAACGACAGCGATGGGTACATTGACTTGGTGTGCGATGAGATGATCCCGCAAGTGGCTGAACAACAATTAGCTGATGCGGTTGATGTATTTTGTGAGGGCATCGCCTTTAGTGTGCAACAAACTGAACGCGTATTCCAAGCGGCTAAACAGCATGGGTTATCAGTCAAGGTACACGCTGAACAGCTGTCTGATTTAGGGGCAACAGAGCTGGCCGCTCGTTATGACGCCCTATCAAGTGATCACTTAGAGTACTTGTCTGAATCCGGCGTCAAAGCAATGAGTAAGGCCTCTATGGTGGCCGTACTGTTGCCGGGGGCATTTTATTTTCTGCGAGAAACCAAATTACCGCCAATTCAAATGTTGCGCGATAACAATGTGCGCATGGCTATTGCGAGTGATGCCAACCCAGGGTCTTCACCGATCAATTCAATTCAACTGATGCTCAATATGGCGTGTACTCTATTTCGGTTAACGCCAAATGAAGCGCTGGCAGGAGTGACCTGTAATGCGGCGCGCGCACTCGGTATTGATGATAAAGTTGGCGAGATTGCTGTTGGTATGGAAGCCGATATTGCCGTTTGGGATATTAGCCAACCAGCACAGCTGTGTTATCAATTTGGTGTTAATCCGCTAACAGCGTTGTTCAAGCACGGTCACAAGGTGCGCTAGATACTCTAGGGCGTATTGACCGTAGCTAAAACACACAGCGAAGATCAATACGTCCTAGCAATGTGAGCAACACTTCACAGAGCGCAGTAGATGTCGGTTATGGCGATGAGCCAGATTGTCGATATCGCCGGTGTTTATTGCCAGGTTAATCGATATCTAAAGCGTCTTGAGATAACACCACACCGGTATTGTCGGCGTAAATATGATCCTCGGGTAAAATGGTAACCCCAGCAAAATTCACAGCGACATCCACTTCGCCGACCTCGGTATCGTCAGCACCGACCGGGATTGCAATCATCGCTTGAATACCGATATCTAAATCTTCAAGCTGATCTACCTCGCGTACACTGCCATAACAAATGATGCCTTCCCAACCGTTTTTCTCGGCGGTTTCTGCGATGTAGAAATCAATTAAGGCGCGACGAGAAGAGCCGCCACCATCAATCACTAATACTTTACCAGAGCCATCTTGCTCGACCATGTCGCTGATTAAGCCATTGGACTCAAAGCACTTAATCGTCACAACGGTACCGCCAAAGGAGCTACGGCCACCGTAGTTACTCAAAATAGGTTCGAGTACGTCGATCGAATCTGAGTAAAGATTGCATAATTCTGAGGTGTTATATTGCATGTCAAGATCCACTATTGCTGTCTACGGGGGTGTCAGTCTGCCTATTAGTATAATCGTTGTAGTCTCATCGACAAGAGAAACTTTTAATTAGTTCAATATGTTATTTACTCTGACGACGTATAAACGTCACTTATTGACGATACACTATCGGTACTTTGCCTTTCAGTTGTCGGTGTTCTAACAAGTGCGGACCTTGAAACAGGGTTTCAGGCCAATTGAGCAAGGCATAGGCTAATACATTGCGATGCTCGCCTGTGCTCAAATCGTCACTGCCTTTAACGGAAAGCACCATATTTTTCTCTTCATCAACGGCGTTGTTGATCGCGTCTTGCATAGCCAATAATGTCGGGTGGTTGTTTAGGCCAGCCAGTAAAAAGCACAAGCCTACTTCCGCCTGAACGTCTTCTTTTGAGTGTTTGACAATTCGCTGTTGGCGTTGTTCAAAGTAGTCTAGAATCCATGCGTGCTCCTGTTTTGAGACAGTGTGCTGATAGTACTGGCTATCGGCCAGAATAATGTGGGTGAGTCCATATAACTTGTTATTGAACTCGCGTTTACTCAATTTACTGTCTTGGTCATCGGGGTAGGCGCGTAAAAATGCCGCCTTTAAATCATCCGTCCAGTCGCTAATTTTGAGCTCCTTGAGCCAATAAACGTAGTTGGCTACTTGCGCAGCATAGGCGTGAATAAACGACGATGACATAAGCAGCTCGTACAACTGTACAGTGTTGATATAATCGACAAACAACTGATGCGCAGGGTGGCGTAAGCCGTATTCGTTGAGTTTGGCCATTTGATAAATGAGGAATAGGGCAAATCGCTTGTCTTGTGTATCTTGTAAAACGGCGCGACGCAATTTGCCTCTCGGGGTTTTTCTAATGCGCTCGATCATCGCCTTAGACTGCTGCAGACGCCAGTCGCGATCGTGAATGTGTTCAGCGTACATATTGAGTCGGTCGGTTATCTGGTGTACTTCGGTGGCGGCTTGTTGGGCGTAATATAGCTCACCAGTCAGGCGGTACATTCTCACCGCATAATGGTTTTGCGCACCGCGAGACAAGCGAACGAAATTGCTGTCGTAGGTTGTTCGGATGCGCTCTGCTGTAGCGCGCCATTGTTGCTGCTGTTGAGCATTGGTTTTATCGCTTGTAGCGTTGGCGACATTGGCGACGAGGCCAGATAAACCAGAAGCCAACAGGGTTACTAACAGTAACTTACCCATATTATTGATGTCCATCGTTGAGTGAGCGTGAGTGTTGAGTATAGGCCGGTAAATACGGCTTTAATTCGGCCATATCATTAAAAATGGGCCCTCGGTGCAGGCGCGGTGGCCAGTTAAACAACATATAAGCGAGTACATTGCGATGCTCACCAGTTGCTAAGTCAACTCTGCCGTTAACACTGGGGATCATGCCAGCCTGTTGATCAAAAGAGCTCGCCAGGGATTGCTTAAGTAACGCTAACATAGGTTCTGAGTTTTGTTGACAGAGTAAAAATACTAACCCCACTTCCGCTTTAATATCCTCACTTGCTTGCTTGAGAATACGCTGTTGATTGGCGCGAAAATAATCGATAATCCACTCAAATTCAGAAGCGCTGACAAACTGTTGATAGTACTGTGACGCGGCAAATACAAAATGGGTTAAACCGTAGAGTTTATTGCGAAAATGCCAACGCGTTAACGAGTCGTCCTGGCTATTGGGGTAGGCAGCTAAAAACGCGGTTTTGTAGGTTAGTCGATGATCAGCAATGCCTAAATCGCGTAACCAATAGACGTAGTTTGCCAGCTGTGCAGCCCAAGCGCGAATCATTACCGGATCGGTTAGAGCGGGACCGAAATCGTAGTTTTGTAATGCGAGTTTGACATCCTCTGGTATGGCCACGCCGAACTCGTGTAAGCGAGCGGCGTAACGCAGTAACTGATCGGCGTAAAAAATAAAGCTAGGGTGTGCTGCTAAAGCGCGACGACGTGCTTTACCGCGGGTTGAATCCCCTAGTTGTGCGATCAGCTGCTGGCTGTATGCAGCAATCGCGTCGGCATCATTGAGTTGGGTGCGCAGGGCGTGCATCCGATCATTGACCACGTAATAATCATACAATGCAGCCGGCAGGTATTGCTGTTGACCACTGATCCGATAAAGGCGAATACCGTAATGTCCCTGGATACGGGGAGGCAGTTGAAACAACTGACTTTCAAACGTCGATTTAATGCGTTGCGCCATATGCTCATGCGACGCTTGTTCCGCGGCAACAGTAACGTAACTTATCAGTAGTAGCCAAATGGTTGAGCAAATTTGCCCCGCTGTGGATTTATAGCGCTTTGTCATGGGTAACCCATTGAATGATATCTGTTAACGACAAGGGTTGTTGATACAACCGAGATAGAGCATTTTGCATTACTCCGTCATGGTTATCGATAAACATTGCCTGTACAAACTGTTGACCGTTAAAGCGCTTGTTAGCGTAATCGGCCAATAAGCGCTTTGCCATTAGTTCCGACCAGATATAACTATAGTACCGAGGACCGTAGGTGGCCAGATGGGAAAAGCTGTATTGGCTAGATGCTCCTTGCGGATACGCATGTCCCCAAAAGCGACTGGCGAGTTCGGCGTTTATTTGTTCAATATTTTGTTTGGTTATTGATTGGCGGTGATAAGCCAATGCCATAGCGGCTTTATACAAACGGATGCGCAACACAGGATTGGTGTTATCGACGTTATCACGGTTGAACACAGCGCCAAATAATTGCTGTTGCAGTTGTGGGGTAAGGCTTAATAATTCAAACCATTTAGCAGGCATTTCAACCACGTCGCGTTCAATGCGAATGCCGGAAACGGTGTGGTAAGGCTTACTTGATAACACGTTGTGTAACAGATGGCCAAATTCATGAAACAGCGACTTAACGTGCTTTTCTGTCCATTTTTTCCTCGGCAAATTGAGAACCAGCGCACTACTGGGCAACTGTATGTCAGTGACACCACGGTGCAGTGCGCGATGCCGGTTGTTTTTATACTTGCCATCTCGTGGGTGTAAATCGAGATAAAACACAGCCAATAACTGAGCGTCATCGGCCTGACTTTTTAGCTGATAAACTTCAACGTCAGGATGCCAAGTTTGCGCCGTGACTTTTTCAACGGTTAAAGCAAACTGTTGTTCAAGCAAGGTAAACAAGCCTTGTTTGACAATGGTTGGCGCTAGGTATTTTACCTCGCTGAATGCACTCGATTGTTGGTTTTGTTCGGTTTGTCCTAACAGTGATTGTTTGGCGACTCGCGCTTGATATCGATAATCCCATGGGGCTGGTGCCTCGGGTAGTGCTTTGACCGTCTCGTCAAGAAATTCAGCGACGTTATCTGCTGACTTAAGCATCGTCGATTGCAGTGATAAATCGGCGTAATGCGGGTAATTTCGAATCTTGGCAGTTTGTTCACGCAACGCCAGTAACTCGAGTAAGTTGTCGCGATTTGTGGCGGCGTGCCTGCCTTGATATTGCTGATACACTGAGCGCCGACACGATGAGTTGCTGATGCGACTGACCATAGTCAGGTAGTGCTTATCGGTTATTGCAGCGCGAAGTTTATCGTCTTTAACAAAGCGCTGTTGTTGCTCAGCCGACAAACCAGCGCGGCAGCTCAGTGGCAGCTCGAACCAAGCGTCTACTGGTATCTGCGCCTGCTTTCTAAATTCTCCTGATACGTGCTTAGCGCGGCTTCGTATCTCAGTGTATTGCTGATTGCTGTATTTGTTGTGACGCGATAAATACTTGCGCAGCACTCTGTGCTGTAAAGGGTTACTCGCGAATGGCTTCGCACGTTCGAGTAACATGCCAACACGGCGTTGACCGAACAACGCATTGATGTTGCTTGAGGTTGTCTTTTTACACTGTTTTGCCGTGTTTTTAAGACGCTTATCGGCTAACACATCAGCGTATAAATAACTTTCGTGCAACACATTAAAAGCGGGGATAAGTACGCCTTCGAGTTGTCGTATATAGCCGTCAAAACTATCGCTTTGCTTAAAGGTGAACTCACTGGTTAACTGGCTATTGACGTGCTGACAGCGCTCGCTAATATCCCCTGCGGGTCCAATAAAGGCCGGTGGTTTTGGGGAGGTCGCAAAGGCAGAAAATGAACACGCCACACTAATCCAGACGAGCTGTATCAGCGCCGTGGCGATAACGCAGTTAATCGTTGAAATGACTCTTCGCATAATCGACTCGCTCGGCAATGCTTTTTCGCCGCTTGTGATCGAGCGTTTCCAGTTGTCGCAAGCGCGGTAGCATACCCATGCCATTGGCTATTTGAATGGCCAAACCCGGCCGAGCATTGAGCTCTAATACCATAGGGCCTTTTTGCTTATCCAGCACGATATCAGCACCGAGGTAGCCCAATCCAGACATTTCAAAACAACCGGCAGCAAGGTGTAACAAGCTGTCCCAGTTGTGAATTTGAATGTCGGCAAAGGTCATCTGTGTATCGGGGTGAGTGAGAATGGGTTTGTCGTATTGCACCGCGCGTTTGGCTTTGCCCGTAGCGACATTGATACCAACGCCGACTGCGCCTTGGTGCAAGTTGGCTTTGCCATCGCTGGCGTGAGTAGCTAAGCGCAGCATCGCCATCATCGGATAACCTTGAAATACGATCAAGCGAATATCGGGCACCCCTTCGTGACTTAACCCCTTAAACACCGGATCAAATTCGATTAGCGCTTCGATAACTGCAACGTCAGCGGCACCACCTAAACTAAACAAACCGGCAAGAATATTACTGACGTGACGAATCACTTCATCTCGCGTTACATAGTCGCCACTGGCTTTCATGTAGCCATTTTCATCTGTTTTTAAAATGACTAAAATCCCTTTCCCGCCGCTGCCTTTGGCCGGTTTAATACAAAAGCCGTTGTGCTTGTCGAGAATATCAAACACGTGATTGACTTCGTGTTGCTGGCGAATGACTCCGAGCAAATCGGGAACGGCAATACCGTGCTCTAAGGCTAAGTGTTTGGTTTTTAGTTTGTCATCAACATTGGGATACAAGGCGCGATCGTTATAACGACTAATATAGGAAAAATTGCGTCGATTCATCCCCATGACACCGCGGTCTCGAAGTTTAAAGGGGTTGGCAAAGTTAAACATAGACGATCTCATTTACGGGGTGTCTTCGGCCATCGGACGAAAGCGACGCAACTCAAGTAGGCGATACCCGGTGTATTGTCCCATCATTAAAATTAAAGCCATCACAATGGCGTGTACACCAAGAAAATTAAATGCCCAGTGGCGGATCAGGTAATTGTCCATCAATAAGTATGCGACCACAGCCACAATCATTGATCCCGAGCCTTGTATTAAGACTTCTTTCCCACCTTCTTCTTCCCAAAGGATACTCATTCTTTCAATGGTCCACGCCATAATAATCATCGGGAAAAAGGTAATGGTTAATGCTTCGGTGAGTCCCATGCGAAACGCAAATACGGTAAATACGGTAATTATGCCTATCACCACGATAACCACGGCCGAAATCCTCGACACAAGTAACAAATTTAAGTGTGATAGGTAAGAACGAATCAGCAAACCGGCAGAGACAATCAGCAAAAAGCCAATCACACCGTTGAGTAACTCGGTTTGAATAAACGAGGTGGCGATAAGTATCGGCATAAATGTACCGCTGCACTTTAAGCCAATAATAACTCGTAAAAAGACCACCACTAATGCACCAATCGGCAACAGTAAAATGCCCTTGAATAAATTTTGCTCGGCGAGGGGCAATTGGTATAAACCAAAGTCAAAGAAGTCGCCTTTGGTGGCCGCATTATTGGCTTCAATAACAGCACTGGTGGTGGTTTTACTTATTGAAAACTGTACTTTGGAATTGCGTCCACCAACCACATCAAGTAAAGATGGCGCCCCTTGCTGCCATACTAATACGGGCAATTCATCATCAAAAACGTCCGACTCAATATCCAACAAGTGCCATTGCTCATCAAAGTAAATTTGCACTAATGGAATTAAGCTTTGTTTGCGTCGACCATCCTCGAGTACCAGACCGCGAACCATTTGCGTGGGAATTTCTGCCATTAACATCAACTTGGTAAAAATACTGCTCTTTGAGTGGCTGGATTTGAGAATGGCGACATCTTGGTCATCAGAATTTAGCGCCTGGCGCGCCTGCATCACCAGCGATGCATTGTCACCAGAACGAGAAAAGATCTTTTTAAATAAATCGTTTAGCGAACTTTGCAAAGGTTCGGTGAGCACTTCAACATCTTTGCTGCCCGTGGGCGCTGGTTGCGGGGCTGGATCAATGGCGCGCTTTACCGACGCTTGGTAATAGAGCCGTTGCTTACCCTCTGCCTCGCGCTTACTCCAGGTTACCGATGGCGCCTTTTCTTCGCGCGAAATATGCATACCGTAGCCGGGTGATGCGGTGAACTCATCAACCAAGGTAAAGCGATTGTCTTTGGGTAAGGTCAATTTAGCGGTGACCGGATTACCTGTAGCGGTAAATTCTATTTCAGCTTCTATTTGCCATATATCAATTTGCTCACCAGGGGTGAGAGGGACACCCATTTTGGTGTGGCGGTGATAAATACTGGATATGCCTACGATAAAAAGCAGGCCTACAAGCAGCAAAAACGGTTTGCGAGAAGTCAACGTTATTCTCCACCTTGTAGGTATTTTGCACTGACATCAACAACGGCTATATCGGTTAAAAATTCGCGACCTATAAGTACTTGATAATCTAAGTGATCACGATCGGCAAGCGAGAACTCTGCGCGATATTTTTCCTGGCCCAACTTAAATCGCATTTTTATTACCGGTCGTCGATCAGCACTGCTACTGGTTTGCTGGATAATGCGGATAATGCGCTCTACAGGATACTCGTATGTTAACGCGTCCTCTTTGTCTTCCAGTTGAAATCGCACCCACTTATCGCCATCGCGTTCAAATCGAGTTTCATTATAGACCCCTAACGAAGAGGTCACCGCTCCAGTATCAATGCGGGCATCAAAACGAAGCTTTTCTTTGCTGAAATAGACGCTTTCAACCGCGCCAACGGTAAACTTGCCTGAATTATTGGCAGTGGCTGGATTACTACTCGCGGCTGCTTGAGTTTGTTGCTCGGCGGTACAGCGCTCGACATAGACTATTTCTTTAGGAGAAGGCTGTTGTTGCTGCTCTAAGCGCGTCATAAAGTCTTCTAGCAAGGCATTGTTGTCTTGCTGACAATTACTGGTTATCGCCGTTGACAGGTTGGTTTCAACGCGCTGTAACGAATTTTGTAGAGTGTTGATTTGCTCAACTGTTTTCGGGTGTGGCTCAGATGTCATCATACAGCCACTTATAGCCGTTATCACGGCTAGCGGAACAAGGTGCTTAAGCATAGTCTATTTTTACATATATGTTTTACGTTAGTATTTTAAATTTTAAGACAAATTTCAAATATTGTTTGTATGTCAGAGAGATATATTGCAATAAAGTTGCTAACGCGGCAGTAAATTTGGAACCAAAACGCTTGGGCTAACAAAAAATTTCGTGCAACTCACTGTAACTAATGCAAATGTTGAGTGTTTAAAGAGTTGGTATGACCGTGGCAACAAAACAGGCGCCTGAGCGAGTGTTACCCAAAGCGTGTTGGTACATTGATGAGAGCAGCGGGTTGATGTGTAGAGATAAGGGATTTGGCAAAAAAGCGAGTGGTGGTGAATTTGGTTGCAAAAAGCAAAAAAGGCGCCTGAGCGCCTTTTTTAAAACTCTTCGGTCGAAGTAATTATTACTTCTTACCACCAAGCATGTTGAAACGCTTGTTGAATTTGTCAACACGACCACCAGTTTCAGCAGCTTTTTGCTTACCAGTGTAGAATGGGTGACATTCTGAACATACGTCCAAGTTAAGATCTTTAGCGACCGTTGAACGCGTTTCGATCACGTTGCCACAAGAACAGTTTGCCTTGATAGCTACGTAGTTAGGGTGAATACCTTCTTTCATGGGATAACCTCTATTTAGGCCGTATCGCTATCTGATCTTTTGCCAGACACCATACGAGTTACATTTTAGGGTGCGCATAATACGTGATAGCAAACCAATGTTCAACTAAATTATGCACAGATGTGACATTTTTTGCGCACTTATTTTCACTTGGCAAATATCTGTTTAATGGTCACAATACAAGTCATTAATTTAGCCAATGAAAATGATATTGTTTTGTCAGACAAGGACATATTTATTGAGGTCGCACTCCCTGTGCCAATGCGACAAACGTTTACTTATCGCGCAGACCCTCTGTTAGTCGATGCTCAGATAGTCATTGGCGCTCGGGTGTTGGTGCCATTTGCCAACCGACAGTTAATCGGCGTAGTGATAACCACGCACCAGCAAGCGGGGTTAGCAACGGATAAAATAAAATCGATCATCGACGTCCTACCCAGTCAAGGTAATTTTACCGAGCTACAAGTGCAATTTTTACAGCGCGTCAGCCAGTATTATCACCACCCCGTGGGGGAAGTGATAGCATCGGCACTGCCAACCTTATTGCGACAAGTGGAGCCAGTTGATATCGAGCCAACGCCATGTTGGTCTAAACACTCACAATTGACTGTCGCTGAGTTTGAGCAATGCAAAGCGCAAATCAGTGCCAATGCACACCAGCAATTAGCGTTACTCGATTACTTCGCCGATCAAAAACAACTCACCTGGCCAGAAATTCGCATGGCGGGCTTTAATAAAACGCAACTCAATGCTCTGGTTAATAAAGGCTTACTCGAACAAGGGCAAGTCACCGAACAACGTTATCAATTTCAGTCAGGTCAAGTTCAACAGGCAAACAAGCCGCGATTGTCTCTGGAGCAGTCGTTGGTAATTAGTGCGATTGGTAGCCAGTTACAGTCGTTTTCATGTCATTTAATTGATGGGGTTACGGGCAGCGGCAAAACCGAAGTGTACCTGCAACTCATTGAAAAAGTGTTAGAGCAGAACAAGCAAGTGTTGGTACTGGTACCTGAAATCGGCTTAACCCCTCAAACGTTGGGGCGTTTTGAAAAACGTTTTGCCGTTCCTGTGGCCTTGCATCACTCGGCACTTAGCGATAAAGAGCGCCTGCAAACGTGGTTGCAGAGCAAGTCGGGGAGGGCGGCAATCGTTATTGCTACTCGCTCTGGGGTGTTTACCCCGATGTTAAATCCCGGGCTGATTGTCATTGACGAGGAGCACGATGGCTCATTCAAGCAACAAGAAGGCTTTCGCTATCACGCGCGCGATATTGCCGTACTTCGCGCCCGTCAGCTAAATATCCCCATCGTACTTGGTAGTGCGACACCGGCGTTGGAAACACTGCACAACGCCAATGCGAAAAAATATCAATATCATCAGTTGACCAAAAGGGCGGGTAACAGTCAGTTTGCCGATGTCGAGCTAATAGATATGAGCAAAGACGTCATTGAATTTGGTTTGTCGTCACGGTTGAAGTTGGCGATTGAACAAACCTTAGCCAAAGATGAACAAGTGCTGTTGTTTCTCAATCGACGCGGGTTTGCACCGGCGATTAGCTGTCAAGAGTGTCATTGGATATGCCATTGTCAGCGCTGCGATAAACCATACACGCTGCATCAAAACCAAGGGCTGCTTATGTGCCATCACTGCGGTAGTCAAAAACGCATAGTTAAACAGTGCCAGCAGTGTGGCAGTATTCGCTTGAAAACATTAGGGCAGGGCACCGAACAATTAGAGCAGCGATTAAACGAGTTGTTTCCAAATTACTCCTCGGTGCGAATTGATCGCGACAGCACGCGAAAAAAAGGCGAGCTGGCGCGATTGTTACAACAGGTAAATAACAACGAGCATCACATTCTCGTTGGCACTCAAATGTTGGCCAAAGGTCATCACTTTGCCAATGTGACCTTGGTTGCCGTGCTCGATGTCGATGGGGCGCTGTTCAGCTATGACTTTCGCGCGCCAGAGCACATGGCGCAATTATTGGTGCAAGTGGCAGGCCGAGCAGGTCGCGAAAGTAAAAAAGGCAAAGTTTACGTACAGACCCATTACCCTGACCATCCGTTACTGCAAGATTTAGTCAATAATGGCTATGGCCATTTTGCTCAGTTTGCCCTAACTGAACGTCAACAGGCGTTGATGCCCCCGTATACATTTCAGGCGTTATTTCGAGCGCAAGCCAACAAACCGCAGTTGCCACAGTCACTGTTGCGCGATGTTGCTCAGCACGCGGGTAGCGAGTGCATGGTCAGCGGGCCGATACCGCCACCAATGGAAAAAAAAGCCGGTAAGTACCGTTATCACTTGTTATTGCAATCAGCTCAACGCAAGACTTTGCATCAGGCAGTGCAACAAATTATTGAACAGATAGAGCAGCATCCAAATAAAAACAAAGTCCGCTGGTCGGTGGATATTGATCCACAAGAGTTGACTTGGTAGCAGGCCGTTTGCCACTCAGCGTCCAAATCGATATGCCGGTTGTCAATAAAAGGGCTGTACTTTAACTGACGCTAGGTTAAAATCACCGCTAATAACCATAAAAAAATTAAAGCACTAGGGTCTGTTGATCCTAGGCTCTAGTAAATGAGAGTGAATGCGCTATGGCTCATCAAGATTATGTTGCTCGGAAACCGAGAGCCAAGAAAAAAACAACCACTTCGACTCGAAATAAAAAAGCCAAGGCAAACCAAAACCCGCCAAAAACCAAGCGCTACCTGTTTTTAATCGCAGCGGTTTCGGCAGTATTTGCTGTTGGTTTGAAGCTGATGATCGACAATGCGCCGCAAGCGCCAGCTGACGACGTTACTACCGTCAGTAAAAAGGCATCAGCGAGTAACACCAATACCTCAGCAACAGCACAAGAAAGCGATATTCCGCCGTTACCTGATGACAAGTGGACCTACATGGAAGGTTTAAAAGATAAAAAGGTTGAAGTCGGTGAGTATGAGGTAGAGCAAAAAGGCCCTTATCAAATGCAGTGCGGTTCGTTCCGCACCAAGAGCCAAGCCGATACGGTGAAGGCGAAAATAGCCTTTGCCGGTTATGCCAGTGACGTGCGTCGCACAGAAGGCAAGAATGGGGTCTGGTACAAAGTGGTGTTAGGACCATTTGAGCGCAAACGTTTAGCCGAAAAGGCGAAGCATACCTTGCGTCGCAGTCAGATTAATCATTGCCAAATTTGGCTTTGGACTTGAAAAAACGCTTCTTCATTCCCACATTGATTTACAAGTAGATATTTTTAGCCGAAGTCGTACCGCAAAATCCGCTTTTGGGTGAACTTCGGTTTTTATTTGTAGAGGTTCGATGTGACAACCATAGTTTCTGTTCGCCGCAATGGCAAAGTATGTATCGGTGGTGACGGCCAAGTCAGTTTAGGCAATACGGTAATGAAAGGTAATGCCAAGAAAGTCCGCCGTTTGTATCAGGGGAAAGTCTTAGCTGGATTTGCCGGAGGTACCGCCGATGCGTTTACCTTGTTTGAACGCATGGAAAGCAAACTGGAAGTGCATCAAGGTCACTTAACTCGCGCAGCGGTGGAACTGGCCAAAGACTGGCGCAGCGATCGCGCCTTGCGTCGCCTCGAAGCAATGTTAGTGGTGGCCGATGAAACCGCCTCGTTAATCATTACCGGTAACGGCGATGTGGTGCAACCAGAAAACGACTTAATTGCCATCGGCTCTGGCGGTAACTACGCGCAAGCGGCGGCAACTGCCTTACTCGAAAATACCGACTTGTCAGCTCGCGAAATTGTTGAAAAATCGCTAACCATTGCCGGCAATATTTGTGTGTTCACAAACCTACACCAGACTATCGACGAAATTTAACAATCATCCCCTTATATCGCTGTTAAGCGGGATAATTATAGGAAGATAATATGTCAAATATGACTCCTCGTGAAATTGTTCATGAATTAGATAGCCATATCATTGGCCAGGACGACGCTAAAAAGGCGGTCGCTATTGCCCTGCGTAATCGCTGGCGTCGGATGCAGCTGGCCGATGAGTTACGCGCTGAAGTTACACCGAAGAATATTTTAATGATTGGCCCAACAGGGGTTGGTAAAACTGAAATTGCGCGTCGCTTGGCAAAACTTGCCAATGCACCGTTTATTAAGGTTGAAGCGACTAAATTTACCGAAGTCGGTTACGTTGGTAAGGAAGTTGAATCAATTATTCGCGATTTGACCGATATGGGCATGAAGCTGACCAAAGAAGTGGAAATGGAACGGGTTAAGCACAAAGCCGAAGAAGCGGCAGAAGAGCGCGTACTCGATATCTTATTGCCAAACCCCAAAAATACCTTTGGTGAGGTAGAGCCAGCTGATAATACGTCGACGCGACAAATCTTTCGCAAAAAGTTACGCGAAGGTAACTTAGACGACAAAGAGGTTGAAATTGAGGTTCGCCAGCCACAAGTTGGTATGGAAATTATGGCACCTCCTGGCATGGAAGAGATGACCAACCAATTGCAGAGCATGTTTCAAAACATGACGTCGGACAAAACCAAAAAGCGCAAGATGAAAATCAAAGAAGCGCTTAAGTTGCTGCAAGAAGAAGAAGCGGCAAAATTGGTTAATAACGAAGACTTGAAAGACAAAGCGTTAGAGTCGGTTGAACAAAACGGTATCGTCTTCATTGATGAAATCGATAAAATTTGTAAGCGCAGTGATGCGTCGGGTGGTCCAGATGTCTCACGTGAAGGTGTGCAGCGCGACTTACTGCCACTGGTTGAAGGCTCAACGGTGAGCACCAAACACGGTATGGTAAAAACGGATCACATTTTGTTTATTGCCTCTGGTGCCTTCCAAATGTCTAAGCCAAGTGACCTCATTCCTGAATTACAAGGTCGATTGCCAATTCGCGTTGAGCTTAGTGCGTTAACAGTTGACGACTTCGTGCGTATATTAACGGAGCCAAATGCGTCATTAACTGAGCAATATATCGCTCTACTGGCCACCGAAGGGGTATCGGTTAAATTTACCGACGACGGTATTCAAGCCATCGCTAAAGCGGCTTGGCAGGTCAACGAAACCACGGAAAACATCGGTGCCCGTCGCTTACATACGGTGATGGAACGCTTAATTGAAGAGTTATCGTTTCAAGCGGATGCGAAATCGGGTGAAACCATTACCATCGATCAAAGCTATGTTGAGTCAAAACTGACCATTCTGGTTGAAGACGAAGATTTAAGCCGATTTATTTTGTAGAGACGTTTAAGCGACTAATAAAAAAGAGCGATATCTGTCCGATATTGCTCTTTTTTTTGTATAATGGTGACAATTGAGGTGTCAACAGTGAGGGTATTTGTGATTACATCAATACAATTAAATCATCGCACTAAAATGCTCTATTTGCACTTTGACGATGGCTTTGAACAACAGCTGAGTTACGAGTTCTTGCGGTGTTATTCGCCGAGTGAGCAAAGTAATAAAGCAAATGCCAATAAGCCACCGGTCAGTAATAAAAAGCAAGTCGTTGTTCGCGCCGTAGAGCCGTTGGGCAAGCACGGGTTTCGCTTGCACTTTGACGATCAACACGAAGCTGTATACAGCGCTCAATTGCTCAGTGAGTACGCTCACAATCGCGAGCGCTTGTGGCAGCACTACGTGCATCAATTACACGCACACGGTTTAAGTCGAGAAGCTTTAATCGAGATCAAACAAGTTTAACCTGGGTTAGTACTTACTACTATGACAAATAACGATATTTTGCGCCGTATCCGCTACATATTCAGCTATAGCGATGCCGACATGTTGTCTATATTCGCCAGTGCACAAAGCAGCGTTGAGTTAGCGACGTTACATCATTGGTTACGCAAAGATGACGATCCTAAGTTCGTTAACTTAACGGACCCTATGCTGGCGCTTTTCTTAAATGGCTTAATCAACACCCATCGCGGTAAACGCGATGGCGAGCAACCCAAACCAGAAAAGAAATTGAACAACAATATTATTTTACGCAAACTTAAAATCGCCTTAAATTTAACGGATGTCGATATGATTGAATTGTTAAAACTGGCGGGGATCAGCGCGGGTAAATCGGAGATCAATGCGTTTTTTAGAAAAGCCGAGCACAAACATTACCGTCAGTGCAAAGATCAATTTCTGCGTAACTTTTTAAAGGGGATGCAGATTAAATATCACGACAATAACCCGTGGCGCTAGTCTGAGTTCGCCATGCGCCGTTATCTCTACATGGCAGTTGGTTGGGGTTTTGTTGTGCTGGCAGTGCTTGGGGTCATTTTACCGGTACTGCCTACCACGCCGTTTCTCTTGGTCGCAGGCGCGTGTTTTGCTCGCTCGTCGCGCACCTGTCACCAATGGTTGCTGAACAATAAATTATTTGGTCCGCTGATTGATAATTGGCAAAACAACCGTTGTATTGAACGAAAATCTAAGTACATTGCTTTGCTGTCGATCGTGCTCTTTGGCGGTACTTCGCTTGTCTTCGCGGTGCCGTGGGGATACGCAAAACTGGCTGTGTTGATATTGCTGGTTATCGGTTTTTATGTGGTTTATTCACTACCCACCTGTCCGTCTCATCAAGAAAAGAAAAATTGGTAGAGCTGATTTAGCTGTTCACATGCGTGCGCTGCGGTTACGGCCTGAAAGCGCACGGCTTGACCCGGGCGCATTTGTGCTAGTTGCCAGGTACTTTGACGGGTAACACAGCCAAGTACGGGGTAACCGCCAATGGTTTGTCGGTCTTTGAGTAATACTATCGGTTGCCCATCCGCAGGTAGCTGAATAGCCCCTAAACTGGTTGGGGTTGATAGGCGTTGTTGGTGATTTATCGTTAACGCCTGGCCCCGTAATCGATAACCCATCCGATTAGACGCGCTGTCTATCACATAGACTTGTTGGCCAAAAGTTAAACCAAAGTCCTTGCCCTGTTGTTTGGCTAGAGTACTTGGCACGTAGTCAATGGTTTGATCGTGGTCGGTTACTTGTTGATAATTGCTGATGTATTGACGGTTGACGCAGCGCTTAACCACGGTTTGGCTTGGTTGATTAATGATAAGCTTGCAATTAGGCACAAGTGGCTGTCGATTAATTACATGGCTCGCCAAAGAGTTTTCGATCATCGGTGATGGCAAGTCGTCTATATCTGTAGCACGAGTGTCCTTGTTGCCAGTGTTGTCTCGATTCACCTTGGCTGATGATGTTGATGTTGATTGAGCTGATATTGACGCTGTGATCACCCGCCTGATACCTGAGGCAAATGCAATGTAGGTTCTCAACCCCTGTTTGGGCATCTTTAAGGTCAGCGTCTCGCCTGCAGACATCGCACTGACTTGCCAATTACCCACCGTTTGCGTGCCACTTTGACTCGCTGAGCTTTTATAAGCAGCGCAATCGGCGCCAGTTATCGCTATGTAGCAATCGCGCTCAAAGTACAATTGCAATTGACCCAGTGTTATCTCAAGTGCCGCGCTATCAATGGCATTGTTGAGTAAACGATTAGCCCACATAAACGCGTATTCATCCATGGCTCCGCCTTCGCTGTAGCCCCAGTGTTGATACTGGCTATTACTCAAGGTCTGGATAAGCGCATTGGTTGTGCATCGGGTCACGGTTACCGTCATGACTATCTCGTCCTAGCGATGGTGTGTATCGTCAACTAGGCAGACGCGGCCGCCAAGTTGTTCAAATTGTTGCTTAGTTACCGAGTAAAACGAGACTTGGTCACCGCCTTGTAAGATTGGTTTGGCCGGACAGTCACGGTAATCGAGCAATTGAAACGGCGTTTGCCCTATGATCAACCATCCCCCCGGTGATGTTGATGGATAAATGGCGGTTTGCTGCTCGGCAATGGCAACGCCACCGCTTGGAATTGCGGTTCTCGGTGTTTTCTTACGGGGTAATTGCAGTTGTTGATTAACTACACCGAGATAGGCAAAACCCGGCAAAAACCCGTTGGCAAACACCTGATAGGAGGTGTTTGTGTGGCAGCTGATGATTTGCTCTATTGTCATCCCCGTTTGTTGACTGATATCGGCGAGATCCCAACCGGCGTCCTCGCCGTAATAGACGGGGATGCGGTGATGCCTGATACTGCGCGTACTAAAGCCAGATTGTTGTGGGTCACAGCCCATAACTTGCTGCTTCAGCCTTTCTACTAGAGTTGCGGTGGCAATAGAGGGAGGTTTGAGGTACACCATTAAGGAGCTGTAGGCGCAAACGATATCGTCGATAATAGTGCCGTTTTGCTCAGTCAACGAGCGTCTTACTTGTTGGATGTAACGGTTTAAGTTGCTGTCAATCATATCTGTCCAGACAAATAACACGCTGGTTTCATTGACCGCTTCTACCGAACGCAACGGGAAGTGGCGCTGACTTGAATCAACCATCCTCATTTAGCTCCGTTAGCAAATCGCGTACGGTAGAGACGATTTCTACGGCATTGGGATTGTCTCCGTGACAGCAAACGGTATCGGCATTGATATCAATAATTTCACTGTTTACTGTGGTCATTTCGCCATGAACAACTAACTGTTGGAGGCGTTTTTTGATGGTGATTCGGTCGGTGATCACCGCGTTGTGTTGAGTACGGGGCTGCAATCGACCATCACTTAATACGGCTCGGTCGGCAAATGCCTCAAATAGAATGTCGAGTTTGTATTTTTTACCGATACGACGCTGAACCTTATTGTTAACTAAAGCTTGTGCCATTACTTTCATATCGACATTAAGCCGTTGGTTTAACTCGGCAACGGTTTGACAGATACAGTTAAATATTGCCTCATCTTGCATCATGTCATTGTACAGAGCGCCGTGTGGTTTGACGCAATAGATGCTTGCTTGACGAGCAATGGCGAGGCGATAAAGTCGCGTTATCTGCTCTGTTAGGCTGGCTTTGAGTTGCTGTTCACTGATCGCCATCGACAGACGACCAAAATTCTCTTTATCGGGATAACTTGGGTGCGCACATATGAGCACGTTTTGTTGCACGGCCAACTCAATGGCTTGTGCCATGGTGTGCTCGTCACCAGCGTGTCCGCCACAGGCTATGTTAGCCATATCGATATACGGCATAAGCGCTTCGTCTGGGCTATCTTCATCTATCGGGTGTTCACCAAGATCGCAATTAACTTTCATTGTCTTCCACTATCCAAAATCACTGTTAGCCTCAGATCAAGATATCACAAAAAAAAAGCAAATTTTATTTAAACCTTTTTAACAACGCATGCATCATAATGTTACAACCGTAAAATATTAACCTAAGAGATCAGGTGTGTCGGCGCAAAATACCATTATTGACGCTCGCAAATTGTTTGCTCAAAAGCACGAAACCGAATTAATCACCGCCGCTAAAAACGGTGATCGACAGGCATTTGCTAAATTATATCAACTGCACCTTGGGCGAGTGTATGGCTTGTGCTTGCGCATGCTCTCTAATAGAGAACAGGCCGAAGATGTGACCCAAGAAGCGTTTGTACAAGCGTGGCAAAAGCTAGACAGCTTTCGCGGCGAGGCCAAATTCTCTACTTGGCTGTATGCGTTGACGACCAATACCGTGCTGTCTCATATGCGCAAACAAAAATCCTGGTTACAACGCGTGTTTAGTCTCGACAGCGAACACCTAGTCGAGCCTGAAACGGCAGAAATAGAAGACTTATCGGACCTTGATAAAGCGATATTGAGGCTTCCGGAAAAAGCGCGTTTAGTATTTGTTCTCTTTGCGGTAGAGGGCTATCGACATGAAGAAATTGCGCAGATGTTAAACATCGCAGTTGGCTCGAGTAAATCACACTATCACCGAGCGCGTAAACTATTGCAGGGGTGGGTATCACCATGACAGAAAAACTGACTCGTGAACAACTTCAACAGCAAGTCAATGCTATCGACAAAGACATTCGTCCGAGCAGAGACTTGTGGCCGGGTATTGAACACGCGATTGAACATCAACACCGATATCCGCAGCGAGCTGCCAACCAAAGCGGTAAAGGCCAGCGACAAAGGTTTGTTATACCGGTAGCGTGGGCAGCCTCTTTGTTGGTATGCGCGCTTTTCGTTTGGCAGTTTAGCCCACAGCAAATAACTGACCAAGCAGGGCAAAAATTTGCCGCATTGGAGTCGATTGAAACTCAGTATCAACAGCAGAAAAAAGCGATGCTAGTGCGCTTTGGTGAACCTGATTTAGGTCAGTTACCAGCGGATATGCAAATACAATTTACTGAAATAGACTCGGCTAAACAAGCCATTTTAAAGGCATTAAAAGACGATCCTAACAATACCGATTTGTTGAATTTATTGCGTTGGACTCAGCAACAAGAGCTGAGTTTACTCGAGCAATTATACAAGCCCAAATGGCAGTCGGTTTAGCGACAACATCGAGCAAGCGCCAGCTTGACATAGACTTGAAAAGAGAGAAACAAATGAATGTGACGTCAATAAGGTACCTGATCTTATTCGCAGTGATAAACACCGTGCTGTTTACGGTGACTGACACTCGTGCTCAGCAAATATCACAAAGCCAAAAGGTGACTGCAGATGCGCGCATTGTGATTGAAAACTTACGCGGTAAGGTCAGTGTCCACACTACCGATAGTGAACTAGTCGAGGTCACCGGTACCCTTGATCCCGAGGCGATCGAGTTTGTTTTCACGGTCAACGGCAAGGATGTGCGAATAGAAGTTAAAATGCCAAAGCAACTAGGTAATGAAGCGTGGCTCGATCAGCAAAGTGGCAGCGACTTGCTCATTAAAGTGCCTAGCCGTGCCAGTGTTATTGGCAAAGGCATATCAACTGACTTTGAACTGACAAATTTACAATCGAATACCCAAGTTAACACGGTGAGTGGCAGCATTACCGCTAACAAATTAAGCTCACAAGTGACGCTAGAAACCGTCAGTGGCAATATTGTCGCTGAGCAATTAACCGGCGATGTTCGCTTGTCGACGGTCAGCGGCTCGATTGATGAGCAAGGTTCTCGTGGTCGAGTGGAGTATCGCGCGGTAAGCGGTAAAATTCGCGCTCAAACCGAAGCCTCAAACGTGAACGCGAGTGTGGTTTCTGGTTCGATGAAATTGCACTTAGCTAAGGCGGTCAATGCCAATATTTCATCGGTCAATGGTGCGTTGATCACCTCAGCGGTATTAACCGATGATAGCTTGTTAAATCTATCGTCGATTAATGGCCCCATTTCACTGGCATTAGCTGATGACGTCAGTGTCGACATCACCGCGGTTGCCGGTGCGGGTGGTCGGATTATCAATGATCTTGACAGTACCGCAGTAAAAAAAGTGGGCTATCGCAACTCTAAAGAATTAAATACCCGACTTGGCGACGGTTCCGCTTTGGTCAAGGCCTCTACCATTAGTGGTAAGCTGCATTTATCTAAGCGTTAACGCTCATCGCCACAGCGACAGAGCGGCGTTAAAATCGCCAAATTACCGCTGTGGGCTTGCCGTCTCCAACTGGGCCGATGCGCTAAGCCTACATTGACAATATCGCAGCTCTTATCTGGTCAGGTAGTATACAAAAAAAATTGCTGTGCAGCAGGCCAATATCCTTCTTGGCTGCGATAAAAATCCGCGCCTTGTTCGCTATTTTCTCCGTTCCAACAAACTTGCCAAGTTCAACTTTTGTGCCATGTTTAAGTTATCAGGTAGATGAATTGCTTACCCTTTTTGATATCAATAAGGACGAGTAATCACCCCCTTGTAACACAAAGAAGTACTGCTTGTGTTTGCAACGCAAAATAATTTTATTGCTGATTTGCAAACTTAACGCAGTTTTTCTTCTCTAATTAATAAGAAGAGCGAGTCGCATATGGAGGCGTTATGAGTATCTTTGAACATTATCAGAGTCGTTATGAACTTGCTAGGCAAGAGGAAATGAGCTTGCAGCAGTTTTTGGATCTGTGTCGTGACGATAAAATGGCCTATGCCAATGCAGCCGAGCGTATGTTAGCGGCAATTGGTGAGCCGGAGATGGTCGATACCGCAAAAGATCCGGTTATGAGTCGCATTTTTTCAAACCGGGTTATTGCTCGCTACCCTGCATTCTCAGATTTCTTTGGTATGGAGGAGGCGATTGAACAAATCGTGTCGTATCTACGCCACGCCAGTCAGGGTCTAGAAGAAAAGAAACAAGTACTTTACTTACTGGGACCTGTGGGGGGCGGTAAATCGTCGCTCGCCGAAAAACTCAAGGCGCTTATGCAACAGCAACCCATTTACGTGCTGTCTGCCAATGATCAGCTGTCACCGGTTAACGATCACCCCTTTTGCTTATTTGATGCCAATAGCGACGGTAAAATTTTAACACAAGAATACAATATTCCGGGGCGCTATTTAAACACCATTATGTCGCCGTGGGCGGCAAAGCGATTGAATGAGTTTGGTGGCGATATCTCTAAGTTTAAAGTGGTCAAAATCAACCCCTCAATTTTGGCGCAAATTGCGGTGGCTAAGACAGAGCCGGGTGATGATAACAACCAAGATATTTCGTCGTTGGTTGGTAAAGTCGATATTCGTCGGTTAGAGCACTTTGCTCAAAATGACCCAGATGCTTACGGCTACTCAGGAGCACTTTGCCGAGCCAATCAGGGGATCATGGAATTTGTCGAAATGTTTAAAGCGCCGATCAAGGTGCTGCACCCATTGTTAACGGCAACGCAAGAAGGTAACTACAACCCGACAGAAGGTTTGTCAGCTCTGCCATTTGACGGCATTATCTTAGCCCATTCAAATGAATCAGAATGGCAAAGTTTTCGCAACAATAAAAATAACGAAGCGTTTCTCGATAGGGTCTATATCGTCAAAGTACCGTATTGTTTACGAGTCAGTGAAGAGATAAAAATTTATCAAAAATTATTGGCCAATAGTGAGTTATACCAAGCCTGTTGCGCTCCCAATACGCTCGATATTCTGGCGCAGTTTTCGGTGTTGTCGCGCTTAGTCGAACCAGAAAACTCAAGTATTTACTCGAAGATGCGAGTGTACAACGGGGAAACACTGAAAGACACTGACCCCAAAGCTAAATCGTATCAGGAGTACCGAGATTACGCTGGTGTTGACGAGGGAATGAGTGGCTTATCTACCCGTTTTGCCTTCAAAATTTTATCGCGGGTGTTTAACTTTGAACACGGCGAAGTCGCGGCTAACCCGGTGCATCTATTCTATGTACTTGAACAGCAAATAGAACGCGAACAGTTGCCAAAAGAAACCAGCGATAAGTATCTCGAGTTTATAAAGGGCTACTTGGTACCTCAGTACATTGATTTCATTGGCAAAGAAATTCAAACCGCGTACTTAGAGTCGTACTCAGAATACGGTCAAAATATTTTTGATCGCTATGTGGTTTACGCCGACTTTTGGATTCAAGACCAAGAGTACCGAGATTCTGATACGGGACAAATTCTCGATCGAAGCGCATTAAATGACGAGTTAGAAAAAATTGAAAAACCGGCAGGTATTTCAAATCCAAAAGATTTTCGCAATGAAATTGTTAATTTTGTACTGCGCGCAAAAGCCAATAACAATGGTCAAAACCCAGCGTGGACGAGTTATGAAAAGCTGCGTACCGTTATTGAGAAAAAAATGTTTTCAAACACGGAAGACTTGCTCCCTGTTATTTCCTTCAATACCAAAACCTCTTCAGAAGATCAGAAAAAACACGATCAATTTGTCGAGCGCATGGTTGAGAAAGGCTATACCCAAAAGCAAGTTCGCTTGCTGTGTGAGTGGTATTTGCGGGTGAGAAAGTCATCGTAATACAGAGTAGTGAACATCGAGGTTGTTGCTTGTCAATCTATGTCTTGGGTGAGCAACAGAGGCTGCTATCTTTTTGCACGGAGGTAAAATGGTAAATTTTATCGACAGACGTTTAAACGGTAAAAATAAATCTATGGTTAATAGACAGAGGTTTGTGCGCCGTTACAAACGGCAAATAAAGGAATCGTTAGCCAAGTCGATAACCGAGCGTCAGGTGACTGATCACACCTCGGATCAAAACGTCACCATTCCCGATAAAGATTTGAACGAACCCGTGTTTAAGCGAGGCGCTGGGGGCAAGCGCGATATCGTGCTGCCCGGCAATGATCAGTTTAATCGGGGCGATAAAATTGCCAAACCACCGATGGGATCTGGTCAAGGTCAGGGGCAAGGTAATGCCTCGGACAGTGGAAGCGGCGAGGACAATTTCAACTTTTCTATTTCTGCCGATGAGTACATTGATTTACTATTTGAAGATTTAGAATTACCCAACCTTGAAAACAAACAGCAAAACCAATTACAAGAGACTAAAACGGTGCGCAGTGGCTACTGCAACACCGGTGTACCCGCCAATTTAGATATTGTTCGTTCGTTGCAAAAGTCGATGGCGAGAAAAGTGGCAATGACCGCCTCGACACGAGCTGAACTCAGAGGGTGTGAGCAGGCTCGCGACGAGCTCGTCGAGCAGCAATTGTTGATGTTTAGTGAGCAACGAGAGCGTGAAATTGCCAAACTCGACGAGGAAATAGAAAAACTCAAAGAGAAAATCCAACGGGTGCCATTTATTGATACCTTTGATTTGCGCTTTCGCAACTACGAGCAAAAGTCGGTGCCAACATCGAAGGCGGTCATGTTTTGCCTGATGGATGTGTCGGGCTCAATGACCCAGCAAACCAAAGATATGGCGAAGCGGTTTTACATTATGTTGTATCTGTTTTTATCGCGCAATTACGAGCACATTGACGTGGTCTACATAACCCATCACACCACCGCTAAAGAAGTCAGTGAACACGACTTTTTTTACTCTCGCGAAACCGGTGGCACCATTGTCTCATCGGCTTTGCAGTTAATGGATGAGATCATCGAGGAACGCTACCCTGCACAGCAGTGGAATATTTATGGTGCGCAAGCCAGCGACGGTGACAATTGGCAGGACGATACGCCAAAATGCATGCAACTACTGGAGAAAAAACTGTTGCCTGTGTGTCGCTACTTCACTTATATCGAGATCAATAAGTTGGTCCCCAAAGCGATGTGGCAACACTATCAAAAGCTGGCTATTGAACACAGCCATTTTACGATGCGTCAAATAAAAGATGCCCAGGATATCTATCCGGTATTTAGAGAGCTATTTAAAAAAGCAGAAAGAACAACGTCGAAGGTGACTTATGGCTAATACCAGACAACAGGTTAAATCGAATACACCACTAGACGACGGTCCTGACTGGACTTTTGAGAACCTTCAGCGTTATCAAGCACACATTGAACGAGTCGCCAACCACTATGGTTTAGACTGTTACCCCAATCAAATTGAGATGATAACGTCTGAGCAAATGATGGATGCATACGCTTGTATCGGTATGCCGATTGGCTATCAGCATTGGAGTTTTGGCAAAAAATTTATTCAAACTCAGCAAAGTTACCGCCGTGGTCATATGGGCTTGGCCTACGAAATTGTCATTAATTCAAATCCTTGTATCGCCTATTTAATGGAAGAAAATACGATGATTATGCAGGCGTTAGTTATTGCCCATGCGAGCTATGGTCATAATTCATTTTTCAAAGGCAATTATTTATTTAGAACATGGACTGACGCAGATTCGATTATTGATTACATGCTGTTTGCCAAAAACTATATTCATCAATGTGAACAAAAGCATGGCATAGATGCCGTAGAAGATACGTTAGATGCTTGCCATGCGTTAATGAATCTGGGCGTCGATCGCTATAAACGCCCGCAAAAACTGTCGGTTGCGCAAGAAAAGGAACAACAACTGGCCAGAGAAGAGTTTTTACAGTCTCATCTCGATGCGCTGTGGCAGCGAGTCGATAAACAACTACAACAAGAGCACGCACCCAAACAGCAACGATTTCCTGAGCAACCGCAAGAAAACTTGCTTTATTTTATCGAAAAAAACGCGCCTAAATTAGAAACTTGGCAACGTGAAATCGTGCGCATTGTGCGCAAAATCGGTCAGTATTTTTATCCCCAGCGACAAACTCAGGTGATGAATGAAGGCTGGGCGTGTTTTTGGCATTACACCATAATTAATCACCTCTATGACGAAGGCCTACTCAGCGATAACTTTATGATGGAGTTTATTCACCATCACTCTAATGTTATCACCCAATTACCGTATAACCACCCAGCATACAACGGCATCAACCCATACGCACTGGGCTTTAATATGTTTATGGATATCCGCCGTATTTGTGAAAACCCAAGCGAAGAAGACAAGCGATGGTTTCCAGATATCGCGGGAAAAGACTGGCTGGAAACGGTGACCTTTGCGATGCAAAATTTTAAAGATGAAAGTTTTATCAGTCAGTTTTTATCACCTCACTTAATGCGCGAAATGAAACTGTTTCAGCTACATGATGACGAGCGACAAAATCACCTTGATGTTGTGGCCATTCACAACGAACAGGGCTATCGTCAAGTGCGCAGTGCGCTGGCTAGGCAATACGATCTCAGTCAACTTGAGGCCAATGTGCAAATTATTGACGCTGATGTGAATGGCGATAGGTCACTAACACTGGAATATTTTGCCGTCGATAACGTGCCGTTACACGACAGCTTTAACGAAGTGATCAAGCACCTGCACTCACTGTGGCAGTTTGACGTTAAATTAGTGCAAAAAGAGCCGATATCCAACGATTACACCATTTTAGCTCAGTGCCCTAAGCCAAAAGAAAAAGATCCGCCGTTATTCACCACTTGAATGCACCGTTAAAGGACGTTGAAAACTATTGGCTGAAATCATTTTTCACTTCAAATTTTGCTCGAAATCGCTTAAATTGGACAGCTAACGTAATATCTATTTCAGCTGTACAGGATTTCATTACCCATGGCGCAAAAGCAGGCTAAGCATCAAGCCAAAGACAAACAGGTTGAGCAGTTAAAAGTTGCCCCTCATTCGATGGAGGCTGAGCAATCAGTATTAGGTGGCTTATTGCTTGATAACAATGCCTGGGATAATGTCTCTGAACGCGTTGTTGCCGAAGACTTTTACTCGCGCGCTCATCGCATCATATTTACCAACATTGGTGACTTGATTGAAAAAGGTCATCCGGTTGATCTGATTACCTTATCAGAAGCGCTGGAAAATCAGCAGCAAATTGATGATGTTGGCGGCTTTGTTTATCTCGCCGAAATGATGAAAAACACCCCGAGTGCGGCGAATATTCTCGCTTACGCTGGGATTGTTAGAGAACGTGCGGTAACCCGAGAGCTGATTGCTGTGGCAAATGAAATTGCCGATGCCAGTTATGACACCAGCGGTCGCAGCAGTGCAGAATTACTCGATTTTGCTGAAGGTAAGGTCTTTGCCATTGCCGAACAACGCGCGAATAAATCGGAAGGCCCTGAAAGTATTCACTCAATCATGGAGAAGACCGTTGATAAAATTGAAAAACTTTACGGTCAACCACACGATGGGGTAACTGGTGTATCTACCGGATTTACTGATCTCGACAAAATGACCGCGGGGATGCAACCCTCAGATTTGATCATTGTTGCTGCTCGCCCATCAATGGGTAAAACCACCTTTGCTATGAACTTAGTCGAGAGTGCGGCAATGACTCACGACAAGCCCGCTTTAGTGTTCTCGTTGGAGATGCCATCAGAACAAATCATGATGCGTATGTTGGCATCACTTGGACGCATAGACCAAACCAAAATTCGTACCGGTCAGTTAAACGACGAAGATTGGGCGAGACTGTCATCGACCATGGGCATATTAGTTGAAAAAGGTAAATTATTTGTCGATGATGCTGCGGGTTTGACGCCAACCGAAGTTCGCTCGCGCGCTCGTCGAGTAGCTCGCGATCACGGTGGTTTGTCAATGATCATGGTCGATTACCTACAATTAATGCGCGTGCCGCAATTTAGCGATAACCGTACCCTAGAAATCGCCGAAATATCCCGTTCATTAAAAGCATTGGCGAAAGAGTTAAATATTCCGGTTGTCGCCCTATCACAGCTGAACCGTTCATTGGAGCAACGCGCTGATAAGCGTCCGGTAAACTCGGATTTGCGTGAATCGGGCTCTATCGAGCAAGATGCTGACTTGATTATGTTTATTTATCGCGATGAAGTTTATCACGACGATTCACCGGATAAGGGCACCGCAGAAATCATTATTGGTAAACAACGTAACGGCCCCATCGGTCGGGTTAGAGTGACATTCCAAGGTCAATACTCTCGCTTTGATAACTTTGCCGGACCAGGCGGCATTATGGACGAAGATTAATAATTGATGTTCAACGCCCAGCAAACAGCCACCGCAACCATTGATACCGCGGCACTATTACACAATTATCAGTGCATTAAAAACATAGCTCCGGCCAGTAAGGTATTGGCCGTACTCAAAGCTAACGCCTATGGTCACGGTTTGGTACAAATAGCCAAAGCGTTACCGCAAGCCAATGCCTTTGGTGTCGCGCGTATCGAGGAAGCTTTGGAATTGCGTCAAGGAGGCATTGTTCAGCCCATAGTTTTACTTGAAGGTTTTTTTGATAAGCAACACCTGCCGATCATTGCAGCCAACAATTTACAAACTGTCGTACACAATCGCCAACAACTCGAAGCACTTGAACAAGCCGATGTTGAAGATGCGATTCAAGTTTGGCTGAAGATAGACACCGGCATGCATCGCCTTGGTATAGAGCCGGATGAGTGCGCCGAGTTTTATCAACGTTTACGCCAATGTAAAGTGGTTAAAGACAATCTTCGATTGATGAGTCACTTGGCCTGCGCTGATGACTTGGAAAGTGAACAAACTCGCCATCAACAACAGTTATTTGAGCAAATTACCGCACCGTTTAGTGGAGAGCGCACATTAGCTAATTCCGCGGCTATCTGCGCTTGGCCAGAATGCCATTATCAATGGGTTCGCCCTGGATTGATGTTATACGGCATTGACCCTCGCATCAGCGAAGGTGCTTTACCTATAGACTTACAACCGGTGATGACTTTGCATTCAAGCTTGATTGCGATTCGTCATATAAAAGCAGGAGAGTCGATAGGTTATAGCGCTGCTTGGCAAGCCAAGCAGGACACCTGCATTGGCGTGGTTGCTATTGGTTATGGAGACGGCTATCCACGACATGCTCAAAACGGTACACCAGTATTGATAAATGGCCGAGAAGTACCATTAGTGGGGCGCGTGTCAATGGACATGATCACCGTTGATCTGGGCGTTGCTGCCAAAGATAAGATTGGCGACCACGTTGAACTGTGGGGTAAAAACCTCAATATTAATCGCGTGGCAGCACATGCCACCACCATTGCTTACGAGCTATTGTGTAATATTTCCCGTCGGGTAAAAATCATCCTGCGCTGATCTTCTTTAGTCAAAGCGCACCTCACTGATACAGCCAATACGCTAGGTTCTTTCTTGGTCATCGCTTCAGAGTAACTATTGACCCAATTCGTAAAACTAAAAATGTTGGCTATAGTTATGCTATTGCGGTTAAAAAAAGGACTGAAGTTCTAATTTTTTAGCGCTTATTGACGATTGTGAGGCTTCACTTATGCAAAGTAATAATAATGCTGTAACCGTGTTGTATTATGAGCAAGATGATATGATGTCACTGTGTTCCGATGTGCTGACCAATGTCACCGTACAAAGTGATCGGCGGGTGATTTTTCCAGAATCATACCGCGACAATAAAATCATTATTGCCGTTCTTGATGGCGATTGTCACGTGCGCAACTCGTTAGGCGATCGCCCAATATACTCAAATAGCGAAAAACAAAACGAACTACAATAAACCGGCGTTCATTAACGGCGTAATTTTATTGATTATATCTAACGAGATGTCGCGCTACAGTTAGGTAGCGCGCTGGCAATTCTTACACCGTCCGTGTGCTTCTACTACTTGCTTGGTTATGGTAAAGCCACTGGCATCAGCCATCGCCCGTAAGGCGAGATCTAAATTGTTTGACTGAATTTCTTCCACACTGCTACAGTGATCGCAAATGAGTAACTGAACGGGGTGACTGCATTCGCTGAAGTGGTCGCACATTAAAAACGCATTGATCGATTCAATCTTATGAACAAACCCTTGGCTCGCGAGAAAATCGAGTGCCCGATAGACGGTGGCTGGTTTAGCACCGGGATCAATTTGCTTTAATTGTTCAAGTAAGTCATACGCGCCAATCGCGCCTTGATTTTGAGCCAACAAAAGAAAAACTTGTTCACGAGCAGGGGTGAGTCGACTACCGTTTTTCTTACAGTATTCTCTTGCTAATTCAAGTAGTTGTGAAGATTCCATAAATATTGTTGCACTGTGTCGATTAAACCTAGTGTATCATACCTCGTGCTTGATGCCAGCTTCGTTTGTAGTAATAGCGACCGCCGATATCAACAACGCTCGCGAGCCAGAATAATGTGATATTTCAGGTTATTAAAGCCATTTTAATCAGCTCTGCAAGCGATGAATTGCGATTTTTATCCCGTATCGATAAAGGTCATGTTTTAGTAAGGGCTAGTCAAGTTACCGCGAATACATAAAATAAACGCCAGGAGGTCCAATGCAACTTAACCAAGTTACCATGCCGGTAAAAAATATGCAGGAAGCTGTGCAGTTTTACCTTAAGCTAGGATTTACTCAAATTGTCGACACGCCCCACTATGCGCGTTTTACCTGCCCAGATGGCGACTCGACATTTTCCTTATCATTAGAAAGAGAAGACTTTGAAAATCACTCAGTGATCTATTTTGAACACGAAGAGCTAGAGGAACTGTGTCAACGGCTAAGTGAAAAAGGCATTGTTTTTGAGCAAGCGCCACAAGATCAGCGGTATTTGTGGAAAGAAGCCATTTTAAGAGATCCGTCAGGTAATAAAATAAAACTTTATTGGGCTGGCGAGAATCGTATCGATCCCCCTTGGAAGGTAGAAATAAAGGAATAAAACACCCTGTTGGTCGCCAAAGCGCAGTTTATAGCAATCGATGTGTCGAGAAATGTGCTAGAACCGTTATTGGTATTGCTCTTGTCGATAGTTTCTATGCTAAAATGTGCCAACTTAATGCTCCTGTATTTTGGGTACCTATAGGGGGACCTGCAGTAATTTGGGGACCTATTTGGGGTCCTATTTAGAGCAAATGAACTTGTTGGGTTTTTCAGGCGCGTTTGCCTATAACCCTTTATTTATAAGGTTTTCAAAGAATTTCATGGATAAGCCATTTACAGAACAACTCTCAGTCGCTCCAATGCTCGATTGGACAGATCGCCATTGTCGCTATTTTTTGCGCGTACTGTCTAAGCATACGGTGTTGTACACCGAAATGGTGACCACAGGAGCTATTTTGTATGGTAAGGGAGATTACCTAAGTTATAACACCGAAGAGCATCCCTTGGTACTGCAATTGGGTGGTAGCGATGTAAAAGCGATGACAGAGTGTGCAAAAATTGCAGAGCAATACGGCTACGATGCAATTAATATCAACGTCGGTTGCCCGTCTGATCGGGTTCAAAACGGCCGCTTTGGCGCGTGTTTGATGGCTGAACCTACATTGGTCGCAGACTGCGTTAATACCATGCAAAACGCGGTTTCAGTGCCGGTTACTGTAAAATCTCGTATCGGCATTGACGATCAAGACAGCTATGACTTTTTACATCAATTTATTGATACGGTTAGCGACGCAGGCTGTGAGCACTTTATTATTCACGCAAGAAAAGCCTGGCTTAGCGGTTTAAGCCCAAAAGAAAACCGCGAAATTCCGCCGCTTGATTACTCTCGTGTTTACCGCATTAAAAAAGACTTTCCCGAGTTAATGATTTCGATCAATGGTGGAATTAAAACGCTTGAAGAGTCGACTCAACATTTACAACATATCGACGGTGTAATGATTGGTCGTGAAGTGTATCAAAATCCGTATTTGTTGAGCTTGGCAGATCAACATATTTTTAATAAAGACTACCCGCAGATTTCACGTCAGCAGGTGATTGATCAGATGTGTGATTATATCGATAAGGTGATCTCTGATGAAAAACACGGACCACGTGTGTGGCACATTGTGCGTCACATGTTGGGTTTGTGTAATGGCTTACCTGGCGCGCGTAAATATCGTCGCTACTTAAGTGAAAATGCGGGAAAATCTGGAGCTGACTCGCGCGTGCTTCGCGAGGCTTTTGCATTAACGACCGTTGACGCTGACAACGCCTAGCTGTTTTTATTGCCGAGAATTGGCGTGTTTACGGTTCTAAATAATCAAGTGCCCAGTTAATTTGCCAAACGGATACAATATGTATCCGTTTTTTTTAGGCACAACATGATGTAGTGCCTAACTATCACCTAAAGTTAAGGATTTAATACCTGTGATTTAAACCTTTTTAAGACTTGTGACGACTAATAGACATATTACTCAACACAACGTTAACTAATACGACGTTACTCCCTGCGTTCACTAGTTGATAAATAAGAAGGTGTTTATGATTACCACGGTGTCTTTATTTTGGATTTTAATGTTACCGAGCGTATGTGCGCTGGTTTTTTCGGTTTTTATTACCCTTACAGAATTGATGCACTAGTAATCGATATGCACCCGACCGTGTGTCACTTATAATCGTTGTTTACAACACGATATATTCCTTATTGGTACATATAATTAGCGGTGCAGTGCTTCCTTCCACGACATACACATTCCCTAAATAGTTATCGCCACTTATCAAGCTACGAAATAGGTTAGCACCGTAGCTGGCCACCTATTCAAATTGGCCTAGTTTGGGTGCTGTACGTGTTATCTGATAAACAACTAAAGCATCTTTATCATCAAGTTGGTTAAATTGACTATTTCATTAGTCAAAAAAGCTAACTTTACAGTTGTTAATAACTTGTTTCTGGTTGCTTCGCGGTTCTTTTTTGTTTGATTAATTGTATATAAAACAATGGTTTGTTGGCTTTTTCGTAAGCTTGGCACGAGAGTTGAATTGTTATTAGGGAAAGCGGCTAACAATGATAAATACGCTTTATTTATTTTAACTAAAAGCCTACTCAGGGCAGGAGAGAAAAATGAACACCCCAATTAACAAAGCAGTAATTTTAGCAAGCGCTTTAGGTTTAGCAGCGATTGCTCCAACAGCAGCGCAAGCCGAACAAGTATCACTAGAGAAATATTTACAGTATGTAGTGACACAACAGTCAAAGGCGGTATTTGAGTCAGTTACTCAAGAAGTTGCTTACAGCATTGAGCAAGAAGTTGCCAACTTTAACATTGATTCATTACTTCGCAACGAAAAAGGCGTACCTTCGGTGACCATTCATGAGGCGACCGCGCAACTAGATAACTTGAATAAACCACTTTCTGAAGAATCAGCTAAGTAGTAATTTTCACAACAACGAATTTATGGAGTGACTTATGGGTATGTTTTCAAGAATAACAGACATCATTAATGCCAACATCAATGCATTACTGGACAAAGCAGAAAATCCCGAAAAGATGATTCGTCTAATTGTCCAAGAAATGGAAGAAACCTTGGTTGAAGTCAGATGTGAGGCGGCTAAATACATAGCCGAAAAGAAACAGCTAACACGTGCGTTAGAGCGCATTAATAAACAAGATACTCAATGGCAAGAAAAAGCCGAGTTGGCGTTATCTAAAGGTCGTGAAGACTTGGCACGCAGTGCACTTGTTGAAAAGCAAAAGCTAGCTCAAGAGCTATCAGAGTGCGAGCAAAGCATTCAACATATTGATGATGTTTTGACAGCTATTCAAACAGATAGCCAGCATTTGCAAAACAAACTAAGCGAGGCTAAAGCAAGACAACACGCCATAGTGACTCGTCAACAAACTGCAGAAGTGCGCTTACAAACTAAGAAGGTGTTAGACACCGGCGACATTGATCGAGCGATAGCGAAATTTGAACACTATCAACAAAAAGTTGACGATTTAGAGGCTCAGGTGGACGCATACGACGTTGTTGCCAATCAAAGTCTGGCAGATCAAATTGCCGAATTAGAGCAACAGGATGCTATCGCTCAACAGCTTGAAAAGTTGAAGCAACGCGTAGTCAATAGTTAACTGGCTATGTACACAGAGTAGGGGGGATCATGCTTAACTTTACGTTTCTTATGACCTGCTGGATGATTCCAGTGATTAGTTTCTTTATTGGTGCTGGCGTTTTTGGCTTAGTCAAATCGTGGTAGTAATTAACGTGCTAAGGGCAGAGTATTACCAGCCGTTAGACATTGTATGTTAGATGTTATTGGAGAGCAAAATGACACATTTTAAAAAACACGTTACTTTGAGCAAGGACATGTTGAACAAAAAAATTTGCGGCGTATGTGCAGGGATAGCGCGTTATTTTGATTTACCGGTTTTTGGCGTCAGAGCCGCAACCGTAGTGGTCGGCTTAATGATGCCTAGTACGGCTGTTATCGCTTATTTAGTTGCCGCATTAGTGATGCCAAATCGTTACTAGTAGTGGGGACTTGTGATGAACTTTTTTAAAGCACTTGCGCTCGCGATAGTGGCCACCGTTGTAATTACATGGGCATTGGGTACATCGTTAATTGAACTCTTTAATATCAGCCTGTATGTAGATCAACAAGTGGTCTCATCGTGGGCAGCAGTGAGCGTTGCCGCATTAGTAGCGGTCGTCGTGGCCTTGGTTACCGCAGCCATTTTGGTTAGTGTTTTTAGTTTAGTTATCTTTTTATTACTCGCTTTATTTGTTGGCTTAGCCGTTATGGGACTGGGGGTATTTTGGCCGGTACTGTTATTAGCTTTCATCGTTTACTTATTAAGCTCAAATCGCAGTAGCGCTGCCGCGTAGATAACAACAACTCGCCTTATCATCGAGGCGCACCTCACTCCACATTGCAAAACTCCAAGTCACAGAGTAATTTACCAAGGTATCATTTAAGTTGTTAACTCAGTTAAAATAAGCGACCATTACAACAGTATTAATTAACGGGTTAATTTATGAAAAACATATGCTTATTGATACTTCTTATGGTCAGCTTCCAAGTGTCAGCCGATCATCTTACGGTTAAACACTACTATGTAAAAGAATCCATACCGGGCACGGCGGTAACATCGGCTTACATGCTTATTAACAATCACGGTGATGACGATGTTAAATTGTTAAAAGTGACATCAACCCTGAGTGAGCGCATTGAACTGCATCAACATGTTTTTGCCGATCAAATGATGAAAATGCAACAGGTTCAATCAATTAGCGTTCCAGCAAAGGGTTCGGTAAAGCTTCAGCCTCACGGATTTCACATCATGATATTCAAACCTAATCAGCTTGTGAAACAAGGGCAATACGTAGATCTAAGGTTATACTTTGATGATGGTGTTACAGTGAATTTAGATGTTCCTGTGATTAGCTCAAAAACTAAGAAAACTCACTAAATTTGTAATAAGGATTTATCATGGCGTTAAAATTTTCAGCAAAATCAGTAACATTGAGTGTTGCTGTGATTATCTTTCTGTTTTATTTACTCGGGGTTTTTTGGAGCTTTGAACCAGACACGTTTGATGTGAGAGAAGCAGCCTTAACTGATGCTAAGGTTGCCAATGTAAAGCCGGTAGTCGGCTATACAACCACTACGGCAACAATTAAAGTGGCCGAAACCATTTTGAACAAACCAGGCGGTTACTTAGCCAACGATATTACCCCGCCGTCGGTACTATTAGATAATATACCAGCGTGGGAATTTGGCGCCTTGGAAATGGTGCGAGACATGTCTTTGAGTATGCGCCAGCTATTCTCGCGCTCACAATCACAATCGCAAGAAAATAAATATCTAAAGGCTGCCCAGCCCAAATTTAATATCGGCCACTTAAACTGGGCAATACCGTCAGCCGAAGGTGAATATGCATCGGCGATTGAAGATTTGTATTCATATCGCAAGGCGCTTGCTGATCCCTTGGTGCAAGATGCGCAATTTTATGCTCGTGCCGATAATTTGCGCGATTATTTGCGCGAAGTAGAAAAACGCTTAGGCAGTTATTCACAACGGTTAAGTGCTAGTGTGGGGCGCAATCAATTAAATACTGATTTAGCTGGCGATAAAGTCGCTCAGCAGTCCACATACAGTGCCTCTTCTGTTATAGTAAAAACCAGTTGGTGGAAAATCGACGATGTCTTTTACGAATCACGCGGTGCCTGTTGGGCATTGCTGCATATGTTACAAGCCATTGAGGTTGATTTCGCTGACGTATTAGAAAATAAAAACGCTACTGTAAGTGTTAGTCAAATAATTAGAGAGCTTGAAGCAACTCAACAAACTGTGTGGAGCCCATTGATCCTCAATGGTAATGGATTTGGTTTTGTCGCCAATCATTCATTGGTTATGGCAAACTATATCTCAAGAGCCAACGCAGCATTGATTGATTTGCGAGAGCTGTTAAGTCAAGGATAATAATAAAATGAAAAAAAGCGCTGTGTTAGTTGCTTCGGCAATGGTGTTGGCCAGTGCAAACGCCAACGCCGATGCGATTGGGGTTTACATCGGGGCTCAAGCGTGGGATATGGCTGCCGAAGGTAGCTACGCTGATAATCAAGTTCAGGATGAGTTCGTATTTGAAGACGAAAGCGAATCTCGCTTTTACATTGAACTAGAGCACCCAGTCCCGTTCATTCCAAATTTTAAAGTTGCTCAGTCTGGTATTGAGGTTAACGGTGTCGAGTTAAGTTCGATTCAAGACGTTGCTCTTGGCGCAACCAATATTGATATCAGCTACACAGACTACACCTTGTACTATGAACTATTCGATAACGGTTTGTTCTCATTTGACTTTGGTCTTACTGGGAAAGACTTAGACGGCGAGTTCCAAAGTGTTGATCAAGCTGGCTTAGATGTTGACAGTGTTGATGCCGTCATTCCTATGCTTTATGTTTCTGCCGAAGTTGGCTTGCCATTAACGGGGTTAAGTGCGTTTGCTGAAGGCAATTTCCTGTCATTTGACGGCCATACATTGTCAGACTATCAAGCAGGTATTGCCTATGCAGTAATTGACAACATGGTTGTTGATGTTGATCTACAGTTGGGTTATCGCGCTGTTAACATGGAACTTGATGATTTAGACGGTATTTATTCTGATCTAAAATTTGATGGTGCCTTTGCCGGTGTTGAAGTACACTTTTAATAACTAATACAGGTGTTTATCGCACATGTATTAAATCGTAAAAGCCTGCTAGTTGCAGGCTTTTTTGTTTGAGCTGGCGCGCCGTGATTGCGCGGCGAAAAGCCTTAGCGCTAATCGAACAAGCGTGCACGCATTATCAATCTTGCCTCGAATTGCTGTTTGGTTATTATCAAAGTATGCATTAATCGAGTTAAGGTTTATCGATTGCGTCGATGATTTTAAATGCAAATAAGCTGGTGAGAAGAGCACCGCGTTGCTTATCATCTTCATTGTATTGAAGGTAAATATGATCAGCGGGTTGTTCTTCGGCAAGGCATGCTTGGTAGAGGTCGTTTTGTTCGATACAAAGTGCCATTGAGCCTGGCAAATCAAATACCTGACCATCAAGGAGATAGCGAGTCGGTTGAGTTAACTGGTAGTTGGTCATGTCATCATTAATCAGCAGCGCAAACTTGTTGTCTTTGGAATGCCAGCGCGTTTGGTATAACGCTTCACCAATCGTACCTTGGCAGGTTAAAATCTCATCAGGTTTTTCTGTGTAGCCAAAAACTTCTTCGTTATCATCGAAAAAGCTAACAACTTGTGCTTTAGAAATATAGAAGCACGCAGAATGTGCTAATTCGCCATTGGGAAGCTGTGTGGTAAAGGCAAAATCTTTGGTGTATTTATCTATGTCATTTCTGGTGACACCTTGCCCATCGATAATCAAACCGGCAAAGTTCCCCTCTTTATCAACGTGTACTTGTTTAGAGCCAAATTTGTAACTGACAATGTCACCATCTTCATCCCAAGTAAATCCAAACCCATTAACGCCTACGGTTGTTCGGATCTTCAAGTTAGTGAATAAATCTAAAAAATTGTATTCAATATTTTGAACGCGATAGTTACAAGCGCTCACGTGAAGTGTCTCTTTAACACTCCAACCATCGCCGTCAACGATTTGACATCGCTCAATGTCATTTACTTGATTAGCGGGGATATGCAAGCTCGCATTATCGATCGATTGGCAAGCAGATAATGTTAAAACCGAGGCAAGACTCATATATTTGGCGAGGGTCATCGGGTATCCTTACTCATTGTTATGGGGCATAGTTGTGGAGGTACGGTGTCAATTTAGAAAGTGCCTTGGCTTTAGCTACTCAACTGTACCTAGTTTGCTTTGCAAACAGTGTCTACCAATAGTTGTTAAGAAAAAACAGATTAAATCAAAAGGTATTTATAATCAACTGGTTAAGTGTGGTTGGTGATTGGTCGATGCACTCTAAGCAATCAATCACCAACGTCTTCTAAGTGACAGAGTCGTCCTGGGTAAGCAACAGCAATCAACTAGGTTGGTCACGCTAAAATATGTAAATGAATCCAACACCCACTTCGGCTTCGTAATTGTTGCGGGTGATCGGGCTGTCTTTTATATCACCACTGTAGTGTTCGTAAACGGCCTCACCGAACACTTGCCAATTTTTAGCGATATAGGTTCGATAATTATAATTCAAGCCAAATGAGCGGAACCCTCCACTCAAATGAGTTTCTTGGAGCCCTGAAGCCGCAGATTGGCGGGCGTTTATACCAAAATCTTTGTTGGCGTAATCGCTATCGTGAAAAACCGCAACAATGGCAATTTCAGAGCCAGTTCCATTATTCTGCCCACCAAAGCGGTAGCCTATGCCAAACAAGCCAAGATTTCCATTTTCACTGGCGACTACTCTGCCATCGAGCCAGTAACGCCAGTTATTATCTAACGCATAGCGCGTTTGCAGTACTATTTCTGTACCCTCATCGCCATCACCAAGGCCATTCAAATGTCCCTCATCAGAGTCACTTTCTTCGCGACCTTCCTCGAAAGCGATGGCTGCATCAAACAGCCATTTGTCATAGCGAAGACCTCGCCAGCCCAGCGCTTCACCGGCCCAATAGAATATATTATCTCCGCGTCGATACTGAACTGCACCTGCGGGATCTACTTCGAGTCCAAATTCATCAGAGCCCTCATAAGCCGATTCGTATTCAATACCCAAACCGAGGCCGACTGCCCAACCATCTTCACCCTTGGTAAAATCGTCGATTGAAGGTAAAGGAACTAACGTTGTATAACTGTCTTGAGCTAAAACGGTATTCGCAGCAAAAATATAGATCGATATGATGAACGGTAAACGCGTTGTTATATTTAGCATTTTGACACCCAAGTATTTTATCGTTGGACGCGGAAAGTCCAAACATCTTCACGTGTAATCATTAGTATAGGTTGTCAGTTGACATTTTTATGGACAGAGCGCAATTGATGACAAAAACATAGTGAGGCTTTGAGTTTCCCCGAATTTGCGTCGGTCGTATATTTAGCGTAAGTTGTTGATTAATAAGTGCAGTGGCGAAAGGCTGTTGTGTTCGAGTATGGAACATATCGTCAACCAAAGCTTGTTACTTTCTCAATAATCATGTTAAGTAGCGTGGAAAATAAATGAAGACAATATTGGGTTTAATAGTTTTACTAGCATTTAGCTTACCATCCTATTCGCGCACAAAACCCTTATGTTGGGATTCGTTGAAAGCTAAAACTAAACTGGTCCTTCATGGAGATGTCATAGCAGCTGAAGCTATTGAACATTCGGAAGAGGGTAGTACTCAAATTAAACTCACGGTCTCTGTTATTGATGTACTCTATTCTAAAAATAAAGATGGCGTCATTAAATCTAAAGAACAGACTGAAATATACTTAACTTCTCGCCAAAATGTTACGCCCGTAGGAACTTCTGGTATTTATTTCTTGCATGATGATCAAGGATGGGTATCAATCGATTACCAAAATGGTGCGTGGCCACTCATTCCTATCCGAACTGGAACGCCTGGAACTATAGGAGCAGAGATACATTACGTTGTAAATTTTAAAGGAATGTATATCTGTGACTTACCACTTGATCTGAAATTAGAGTTATTTGAGTGGACTTGGGATCGTGAAAATGATTTGGAGGTACTTACTAAAAATCACTATTTAGAAATCAATAAGATTAAAGCTAATTTAGCTCTATTTTTAGAGTAAAACTTAACAAGTCAGTCAATCTAGATCTTTAATCATTAGTTTGGTTCAATCACCGTCACAAACTGACATTTATGATTGGCTTGTGGGAACAAGGTTTGTTTAAGTGAATTAGCGCTCGATGCTTCTTCATTCAACAAAGCCATTGAATCTCGGTATGTACGAGTCAGGTAGATGATTTAACGGTATACAAAGAGAATGAGGCTTACTCCCGGATAGTGATGGTATTTAACCCCGAATAGGCAAATTCAAACGTGATAAAAAAGACCGAATAGCCAGTGCTGTTCGGTCTTTTTTTTACAGCTGCAGTTAGGGCTATATGCCAACTGATTTTTGCAATGCGACAGCTATAGCACTGGTGCAATAACTAACGAGACAATCGCCATAACGTTAATGAGTATATTCATCGATGGGCCAGAAGTATCTTTAAACGGGTCGCCTACCGTGTCGCCAACAACCGTAGCGGCGTGTACCTCACTGCCTTTACCGCCGTAATTGCCTTTTTCGACGTATTTCTTCGCGTTGTCCCAAGCCCCACCAGCATTGGCCATCATTAAAGCCATCAACACACAACCTAATAAGGCACCGCCTAACGTACCGCCAAGTGCTTGTGGGCTAATGCCAAAACCGACAACCACGGGAACACCTACTGCAACAACGCCGGGAAAGATCATTTTTTTCAAGGCCGCGGTGGTGGCAATATCTACGCATCGCGCGGTATCGGGTTCGGCTTCGCCTTTTAATAAACCGTCAATCTCTCTAAACTGGCGTCGAATTTCATTGATCATTTCAAAGGCCGCATCGCCAACAGCTGTCATAGTTATCGAGGCAATTAAAAACGGTACCATGCCGCCAATAAACAAGCCCATGAGCACTTCGGGATCGCCAAGGTGTAATGAAAAATCAGGAATTTTTACCGTCATGGTTTCAACGTAGGCGGCGATGATTGCTAATGCCGCCAATGCTGCCGCTCCAATAGCAAAACCTTTACCAATGGCTGCGGTAGTATTGCCTAACTCGTCAAGTGAATCGGTAATGTGACGGGTTTCTTCTCCCAAGCCAGCCATTTCCGCGATACCACCAGCATTATCGGCGACAGGGCCATAAGCATCAATGGCCATGGTAATACCAACGGTGGCTAACATACCAACAGCGGCAATACCAACCCCGTATAAACCAGCCATCTGAGTTGACGCATAAATAATGGCACTTAAGGTTAATATTGGAATAACCACTGACTCCATACCCACCGATAAACCGGTAATCATTACCGTAGCTGAGCCTGTTTGACCCGATTTGGCAATTTTGTGAACCGGTTTACTTGAAGTGTAGTATTCGGTAACAAGACCAATCACAATACCACCTACAGCCCCAGTTAGTACCGCATACCAGACATTGGAATTAATACCCATGTACTGAATAACAAAATACGCGACAACGATAAACAGCAATGCAGAGCCCATGGTACCGGTGCGCAGTGCCACTTCGGCTTTGCTCGATGACATCATTTTGACTAACAAAATACCGATAATAGAGCACACTAAGCCGGTAGATGCGAGTACGAGCGGCAGCGCCATCAGCGCATTGCGACTACCGAGGCTATCGACAATCATGGTAGACGCGATTGCTATTGAGGCAATCATCGAACCGCAATAAGACTCAAAAATGTCAGAGCCCATACCGGCAACGTCGCCAACATTATCACCGACATTGTCGGCTATGACGCCAGGGTTTCTTGGGTCATCCTCTGGAATGCCCGCTTCTATTTTACCGACCAAATCGGCACCGACATCAGCGCTCTTGGTAAAGATACCGCCACCGACACGCGAAAATAACGCCACCGATGAAGCGCCCATACCAAAACCGTGAATGTAATGTGCTGTTGTTGGATCACCGCCAAAGTACCAATATAGTGTGCCAAGTCCTATTAGTCCTAAAGAAGCGACGCACAAGCCCATTACAGAGCCGCCAAAAAACGCGACGGTGAGTGCAGGCGCCGCGCCCTTGTCGTGAGCGGCCGCAGTGGTGCGCACATTGGCTTTCGTTGCGGTAAACATACCAATATAACCAGCTAGCGCTGATGATAAGGCGCCAACGAGAAAAGCTAAAGCGGTGTTTGCCGCAACAAAAAAATAAAGTAATACAAGTAAAACGGCAGCGAAGACTGCGAGCATTTTGTATTCTCTGTGCATGAACACCATGGCGCCAAGGTGGATTTGGCTGGCAATCTTTTGCATCGTCTCATTACCTTCGGGGTAAGATTTGATGACGTTGTACAAAATAAAAGCGACAATCAATCCAATGACGCCCAGTAAGGGAGGAAGTAATAACATGTAGTCCATAGTAGTCCCATTATTGTTGTTATCAGGCAAAACCTAACTGCAAACAGGTTTTTATGGCTTATGTGGTAAGCATGCCCACTCACCCCGCAATATACGGCTTAATTTTTGCGAGTGTCTTTTATAAAAATCTTTAAATATTAAAGTGTTACTAATACATTAGTCGCATAATTAAAAAATGTATAGTTGGTGAGTGAAAATTGCTCGTCGGGGATTTGTATTTTTTTTGGGAAAATATCGCTTTATCGGCTAAAGTTTGCCCAGATATTACGCACTTTTATAGCAAAAACAGATGTATTTAAAAATTAACTGGTTATAATAGCGCCTTAATTTTTTTATAGATTCCATTGGGGAAAACCATGAGCTTAAATAACGTACCTGCAGGTAAAAACCTGCCAGAGGAAATTAACGTAATCATCGAAATCCCAGCTCACGCTGATCCGGTAAAATACGAAGTTGATAAAGATTCGGGCGCAATTTTTGTTGATCGCTTTATGTCAACTTGTATGCACTATCCAACCAACTATGGTTATGTGCCTCACACTTTATCAGAAGATGGTGACCCAGTTGACGTTTTAGTACCAACTCCATTCCCATTAATGCCGGGTGCAGTTATTCGTTGTCGTCCAATTGGCGTTCTAAAAATGACCGATGAGTCGGGTGAAGACGCAAAAGTATTGGCCGTTCCAGTAGACAAATTATCAACAATCTACCGCGGTATTAACGAAGCATCTGAAATGCCAGAGCTTTTATTAAACCAAATCTCTCACTTCTTTGAGCGTTACAAAGATCTAGAACCAAACAAGTGGGTAAAAATTGAAGGTTGGGACAACGCCCAAGCTGCAAAAGATGAAATCACTGCAAGCGTAACTCGCTACAACGAAGCAGAAGACAAGCCTGCATTCTAAGCAAATATTGTCTAAAGACTTGTAAAAGCCCGTTTATACGGGCTTTTTTTTGCCCATAAAAAGGCAATCACTGTGATATGTTGCAACTGCCCTTAGACTAAAATATTTTGTGATATTTTAAACACAAAATTAAAACAGTCGTTTAAAAAAGTATTGATTTGATGCGTAAGACAAGGCACACTCTTTGCGCTAAGATTACTATTCAGCTTTGTAAAACAACAAGATTTTTAGTGTTATTGGCTAGTTAAAGCAATGCCCAATAACACCCAAAGACAACAAGATAACGATAATCCTTAACCCAAAAGGAGACAGGCATGATCTATCAAGGCGAACGCCTCACTGCCAAACTACTCGACGATAATATCGTTGAACTGTGTTTTAACGCACCGGGTTCGGTTAACGCATTGAACCTAGCAACCCTAAATGAATACAAACAAGCCATAGCAGCCATTGCAGCAAATGACGACGCCCAAGGGGTGATTGTAACCTCTGCTAAATCAACCTTCATCGTTGGCGCCGACATTACTGAATTTACTGAATTATTTAAAACTCCTGATGAGCAAATCAGTGGTGTATTTAAGTCAAGTAGTGATATTTTTGATGCCTTTGAAGACTTGCAAATACCAACGGTTGCGGCCATTAACGGCTTTGCATTGGGCGGTGGTTGTGAAACCGCATTAGTGTGTGATTATCGAGTGGCTGATACAACGGCGCGAATTGGTTTACCCGAAGTGAAGTTGGGGTTGATGCCAGGGTTTGGCGGTACGGTGCGACTACCGCGAATCATTGGTGTTGATAATGCCTTAGAGTGGATGACCACAGGTAAACCTCACAAAGCAGAGGACGCATTGGCGTACCGCGCAATTGATGCTGTTGTTGCCCCAGAAAATCTGCGTCAAGCAGCTTTGTCTATGGTTAAGGATGCGATCAGCGGACAACTGGACTGGCAAGCGCGCAAGGCAGAAAAGATGCAGCCGGTGACATTATCAGAAACCGAGCACTTAATGAGCTTTTCTACGGCTAAGGCGATGGTCGCGGCAAGTGCAGGAAAACATTATCCTGCGCCCATGGCGATGGTAGAGCTACTGGAAAAATCAGTTAAATTGCCTCGAACTGAAGCCATGTTATTAGAAAATTCAGCCTTCGGTGTTTTGGCCAAAACAGATGCTTGTACAGCACAAGTAGGCCTGTTTTTAGCGGATCAAGTGGTTAAAGGCAAAGCTAAAAAAGCAGCTAAATCAGCGACGACAACAATAAATCGTGCTGCGGTTATCGGTGCGGGTATTATGGGGGGCGGTATTGCCTATCAGTCGGCCTATACCAACACTCCAATTTTGATGAAAGATATCAATACCGACGCATTAAAGCTTGGCTTAGATACGGCATCAGATATTTTGTCTAAGCAAGTAGACAAAGGCCGCCTGCAAGCCAGTAAGATGGCCAAGGTGTTAAATAACATCACCCCTACCTTGGATTACCAAGGTTTAGCCGATGTTGATATTGTGGTTGAAGCTGTCGTTGAAAACCCTAAGGTTAAGGCGGCAGTTCTAAAAGAAGTGGAACAGAGTGTTAGCGAAAGCTGTATTTTAACGTCGAACACCTCAACTATTTCTATAGATGAATTGGCGAAGAACTTGCAAAATCCAGAGCGTTTCTGTGGGATGCACTTTTTTAATCCTGTTCATAAGATGCCACTTGTCGAGGTTATTCGAGGCGAGCACACGTCTGATGAAACGGTCGCAGCGGTCGTGGCGTATGCGTCAAAAATGGGCAAGTCGGCCATTGTTGTTAACGATTGTCCTGGCTTTTATGTCAATCGAATTTTATTTCCTTACCTCGCTGCGTTGAGCCAACTGTTAGTTGATGGTGCAGATTTTGTCGCCGTTGACAAAGTTATGGAAAAACAATTTGGCTGGCCTATGGGACCGGCCTACTTGTTGGATGTGGTTGGTCTAGATACCGCTGTACATGGTTCGGGTGTTATGGCTGATGGCTTCCCAACGCGCATGGCAAAACTCGCAAAAGATCCCGTTGAACTGCTGTATCGTCACAATAAGCTCGGTCAGAAAAATGGCTCAGGGTTTTACGATTACGACAAAGATAAACGCGGTCGCATGGTTAAAGTAGCGAGCAAAGAAAGCATTGAGTTGCTTTCTCAAGTTTGCAGTGACGCAGTACCATTTAACCAGCAAGAGATTATTGCCCGTCTGATGATACCTATGGTAAACGAAACCATTCGCTGTTTAGAGGAAGGTATTGTTGATACCGCTGCTGAAGCCGATATGGCCTGCATTTATGGTCTTGGCTTTCCGCCATTTAGAGGTGGTCCAATGCGCTATTTAGAAACCTTGGGCTTAGATAATTTTATCGAGCAGGCTGATAAATACGCACATTTAGGTGAAATGTACCAGGTAACCGATGGTTTGCGCAACATGGCTAACACCGGTAAATCGTACTTTGATACTGACGTAAAAGCAGCGAAATAAGGGCAGGGATAATTATGAATGAAGTCGTTATAGTAGATTGTATACGATCGCCAATGGGGCGTTCAAAAGGTGGTGTGTTTAGAAATACTCGCGCTGAAGAGCTATCAGCATCGCTAATGAGTGCTATATTAAAGCGCAATCCTCAATTAGACCCTGCTGATATAGAAGATGTGATTTGGGGATGCGTTAAACAAACCAAAGAGCAGGGCTTTAATATTGCCCGCAATGCTGCGCTACTTGCAGGTATTCCCAAGTCGGTAGCGGGCGTTACCGTAAACCGCTTGTGTGGCTCGTCGATGCAGGCGTTACACGACGCTGCTACCTCAATTATTGCCGGGCAGGGTGATGTATTCCTAATCGGTGGTGTTGAACACATGGGACATGTGCCTATGATGTACGACGTAGATTTTGCACCTGCAATGGCTAAGTATATGGCCAAAGCAGCGGGGAATATGGGGCTAACGGCTGAATTACTCGGTCGTCAACACGCTATCTCACGTGAAATGCAAGACGAGTTTGCGGCGCGCTCGCATCAGCGTGCATATGCCGCTCAACAGCAAGGCGCGTGGAATAATGAAATAGCAGCGGTACCCGGCCACAACAGCTTAGGTGCGTTGCAGCTTATCGATCAAGATGAAGTGATACGTCCAGACTGTACGGTAGAGAGTTTACAAACGTTACGTCCGGTATTTGATCCGGTTAATGGTACCGTTACCGCGGGTTCGTCATCGGCAATTTCTGATGGTGCCAGTGCGATGTTAGTTATGTCAGCGAGCAAAGCAAAAGCACTGGGCTTAAAGCCTCGCGCAAAAATAAAATCGATGGCTGTTGCTGGTTGCGATCCAGCAACAATGGGCTACGGTCCAGTACCAGCAACGCAAAAAGCGCTTAAGCGTGCGGGCTTAACCATTGCCGATATTGACCTTGCTGAATTTAACGAAGCGTTTGCCGCGCAAGCGTTATCATGTATTAAATCGCTGGGTATGCTCGATGTGATGGAAGACAAGATTAATTTAAATGGTGGGGCGATAGCGCTTGGTCATCCATTGGGATGTTCTGGTGCTCGTATTTCGACAACACTGATTAATTTAATGGAAAATCGCGACGCTAATATTGGTCTTGCTACTATGTGTATCGGTTTAGGCCAAGGTATCGCCACCGTGTTTGAACGGGTATAGTTGCTAGCCGTTATAAGAAAAACTAGGGCTGAGACCCTAGTTTTCCTTTTGTCACGAGCGACTTTGTACTGTTAATTGCTCTTCTTTGACACCAGCAGCTATTGCTGTATCAATAATTGTTTTCTCATCAATTCCTGCCGCCATTGCAGATTTTACGATAGTGTTAATCTGTTCCGGTTGGGTCGATTGTATCGCTACAGCCATAATCTGCGTTTGCTGCTGTGGAAAATTAACAAATAAATAATCGAGTAAAGAGCGCACTCGTCTGGGCAGTGTTGCAAAGGTATTGTGCAGGGTTTGATCAAATTCTGAGGGGTACTCGTTGAGCATTCGGTGCAGTATGGAATTAGACATTGAAGGCATCGTTTTTAACGCTTCCTTCAAAATTTCTTGTTTCTTTGTTAATTCAGCACTTGCCGCATTAATGACTATTTCATCGGCATAAGCCGGTTCAGCTTTTATTGCTGTTTTAACGATATCGGTTATGGTTGCAACTTGGTGATTAATAGCGAGAGCAATAATTTCGTCGGCGTAATTTGGATCACTTCTTAGGGCTCCGCGAATAATTTGGCGATATTTGTTAGGGTAATTACTGATTGCTAGCGATAAAATTTTATCGCTTAATTCAGGATAGCGATTTAACAAGCTACTGATTGTTCTGCTAACCGATATTTTCTTTTCAATCGATTGGTTCATCAGCGCTGATATCATTTGATCTTGGCTAGGTGACGCCGCCAAAGACCCACTAATTAGACACATAATCACTAAGGCGAAACTCCGACATAAGTTGTTATTAGTTATTATTGAAGTTTTAACATGCATGAGAGCCTCATAATATATTAATGAACACATATGTGTTGGTCATAAGACCTTAACTACGACAGTTATTTGTAGAAACTACCAGCATAACAACCAAGGTAGTATAAAAAGTAGGAACACAGAGCCAGTAAAAAGTTCCCTCGCGCGGCTCGATTGTTAACTGCTTACCTTTGTTTTGTTGATTTTATGTAAGTTGATGTGTGTGTTGGCTAATATTTGCGCTGTTAAGCGGTTTTTATAAGATTTTTGCAAAAAAACAGTTGACCCCATCGCAAAAATCCCTAAAATGCGCATCCACTTCAACGGCACAGGCCAACGGGGTAAACAGTAGGAAATACCTACTAGACCGAGTCAAATTGAGATAAGGTCGGTTTTGATAAGTTAAGTCAGATAATATTGAGCTTAACGGTCAACAAAGCGCTTAAAAATGTTTTTCAAAAAACTTTTAAAAAGCGGTTGACATCAAAACTCAGATGCGTAGAATGCGCATCTCGCTTCGGGCAAGACCTGCAGCGACACGAAGAAGGTTAGCGAGTGCGTCTAATCTCGCATCGAAATAAAGCGTTCATCCATGAGCCGTTTCGATGTCGGTACATCCTTGTACTGATCTTTAACAAATAGTTATCATGCAATTTGTGTGAGCATTCATAAGATACGTAGTTTTACCACTATTCAAAATCTTAATGAGGTTCATGCAAACGACATATGTCAAATGCAACAGAATTCATTGAGTAGATTAAATTTTTAATTGAAGAGTTTGATCATGGCTCAGATTGAACGCTGGCGGCAGGCTTAACACATGCAAGTCGAGCGGAAACGATTCTAGTTTACTAGAAGGCGTCGAGCGGCGGACGGGTGAGTAATGCTTGGGAATATGCCTTAAGGTGGGGGACAACAGTTGGAAACGACTGCTAATACCGCATAATGTCTACGGACCAAAGGAGGGGCTCTTCGGACCTTTCGCCTTTAGATTAGCCCAAGTGAGATTAGCTAGATGGTGGGGTAATGGCCTACCATGGCGACGATCTCTAGCTGGTTTGAGAGGATGATCAGCCACACTGGGACTGAGACACGGCCCAGACTCCTACGGGAGGCAGCAGTGGGGAATATTGCACAATGGGGGAAACCCTGATGCAGCCATGCCGCGTGTGTGAAGAAGGCCTTCGGGTTGTAAAGCACTTTCAGCGAGGAGGAAAGGTTAGTAGTTAATACCTGCTAGCTGTGACGTTACTCGCAGAAGAAGCACCGGCTAACTCCGTGCCAGCAGCCGCGGTAATACGGAGGGTGCGAGCGTTAATCGGAATTACTGGGCGTAAAGCGTGTGTAGGCGGATTGTTAAGCGAGATGTGAAAGCCCAGGGCTCAACCTTGGAACTGCATTTCGAACTGGCTGTCTAGAGTATTGTAGAGGGTGGTGGAATTTCCAGTGTAGCGGTGAAATGCGTAGAGATTGGAAGGAACATCAGTGGCGAAGGCGGCCACCTGGACAAATACTGACGCTGAGACACGAAAGCGTGGGGAGCAAACAGGATTAGATACCCTGGTAGTCCACGCCGTAAACGATGTCAACTAGCTGTCTGTGAACTTGATTCGTGGGTAGCGTAGCTAACGCGCTAAGTTGACCGCCTGGGGAGTACGGCCGCAAGGTTAAAACTCAAATGAATTGACGGGGGCCCGCACAAGCGGTGGAGCATGTGGTTTAATTCGATGCAACGCGAAGAACCTTACCATCCCTTGACATCCAGAGAACTTACTAGAGATAGTTTGGTGCCTTCGGGAACTCTGAGACAGGTGCTGCATGGCTGTCGTCAGCTCGTGTTGTGAAATGTTGGGTTAAGTCCCGCAACGAGCGCAACCCCTATCCTTATTTGCCAGCGCTTCGGGCGGGAACTCTAAGGAGACTGCCGGTGATAAACCGGAGGAAGGTGGGGACGACGTCAAGTCATCATGGCCCTTACGGGATGGGCTACACACGTGCTACAATGGCGGATACAAAGGGCAGCGAGACCGCGAGGTGGAGCGAATCCCATAAAGTCCGTCGTAGTCCGGATTGGAGTCTGCAACTCGACTCCATGAAGTCGGAATCGCTAGTAATCGTGGATCAGAATGCCGCGGTGAATACGTTCCCGGGCCTTGTACACACCGCCCGTCACACCATGGGAGTGGGTTGCAAAAGAAGTAGCTAGTTTAACCTTCGGGAGGACGGTTACCACTTTGTGATTCATGACTGGGGTGAAGTCGTAACAAGGTAACCCTAGGGGAACCTGGGGTTGGATCACCTCCTTACCTTAAGTAAAACACTGTCTTTTGAGTGTTCACACAAATTGAATGATAACATTCGCATGCAATTGCATGATGCTCTTTAACAATTTGGAAAGCTGATATTAAACCCGGTGTTTATATTGGTAACAACGTGTCGCACGGTGTTACATAAGATATAAATACCAACGAAGAAGAAATTCTTCATGATTTTTAAAAAAATCAATACTCAAGGGTCGAATTAAGTACATCCGTGTACAATTCGACATCCAAACATCCTTGTTTGGAACATTCTTAATGAATGCGTGAAAATGTCAGACATACATTTGAATTTGGTTTTGTCACCAAATTACTCAGCAACTGTATTGCACAGATTTTGCTTTAGTAGCAAGGCTTGCGATGATGTGAGGCAGGGAGTTACCTTCGGGTAATGACCAACGAACATCAAGCGTAACGCAGCTAATAACGCAAAAGACAAGCAAGACTTTTTGGGGTTGTATGGTTAAGTGACTAAGCGTATGTGGTGGATGCCTTGGCAGTTAGAGGCGATGAAGGACGTGTTAATCTGCGATAAGCTGTGTTGAGCCGATAAAAGGCGTTATAGGCACAGATTTCCGAATGGGGAAACCCACCCGTCATAAGGCGGGTATCGTTAAGTGAATACATAGCTTAACGAGGCGAACCGGGAGAACTGAAACATCTAAGTACCCCGAGGAAAAGAAATCAACCGAGATTTCCTTAGTAGCGGCGAGCGAACGGGAATTAGCCCTTAAGCGGTTTGTGAATTAGTGGAATAAGCTGGAAAGCTTGACGATACAGGGTGATAGTCCCGTACACGAAAATGACCTTACCGTGAAATCGAGTAGGACGGAACACGTGAAATTCTGTCTGAATATGGGGGGACCATCCTCCAAGGCTAAATACTCCTAACTGACCGATAGTGAACCAGTACCGTGAGGGAAAGGCGAAAAGAACCCCTGTGAGGGGAGTGAAATAGAACCTGAAACCGCATACGTACAAGCAGTGGAAGCCTTCGGGTGACTGCGTACCTTTTGTATAATGGGTCAGCGACTTATGTTCTGTAGCAAGGTTAACCGATTAGGGGAGCCGTAGCGAAAGCGAGTGTTAACTGCGCGTTTAGTTGCAGGGCATAGACCCGAAACCCGGCGATCTACCCATGGGCAGGTTGAAGGTTGAGTAACATCAACTGGAGGACCGAACACACGTATGTTGAAAAATGCGGTGATGACTTGTGGGTCGGAGTGAAAGGCTAATCAAGCCGGGAGATAGCTGGTTCTCCCCGAAATCTATTTAGGTAGAGCCTCGGACGAACACCACTGGGGGTAGAGCACTGTTAAGGCTAGGGGGTCATCCCGACTTACCAACCCTTTGCAAACTCCGAATACCAGTGAGTGATATCCGGGAGACACACGGCGGGTGCTAACGTCCGTCGTGGAAAGGGAAACAACCCAGACCGCCAGCTAAGGTCCCAAAGTCTATGTTAAGTGGGAAACGATGTGGAAAGGCCCAGACAGCTAGGAGGTTGGCTTAGAAGCAGCCATCCTTTAAAGAAAGCGTAATAGCTCACTAGTCGAGTCGGTCTGCGCGGAAGATGTAACGGGGCTAAACATAGCACCGAAGCTGCGGATTTAATCTTAGGATTAAGTGGTAGGGGAGCGTTCTGTAAGCCGTTGAAGGTGTGTTGTAAAGCATGCTGGAGGTATCAGAAGTGCGAATGCTGACATGAGTAACGATAATGGGGGTGAAAAACCCCCACGCCGAAAGACCAAGGTTTCCTGTCCCATGTTAATCAGGGCAGGGTAAGTCGGCCCCTAAGGCGAGACCGAAAGGTGTAGTCGATGGGAAACAGATTAATATTTCTGTACTTCTTATAATTGCGAAGGAGGGACGGAGCAGGCTAGGCAAGCATGGCGTTGGTTGTCCATGTGAAAGTACGTAGGCTGGAGATTTAGGTAAATCCGGATTTCCTTAAGGCTGAGATACGAGACGAGATTCTACGGAATTGAAGTTGTTGATGCCATACTTCCAGGAAAAGCTTCTAAGCATCAGATTATAAGGAACCGTACCCCAAACCGACACAGGTGGTTAGGTAGAGAATACTAAGGCGCTTGAGAGAACTCGGGTGAAGGAACTAGGCAAAATAGTACCGTAACTTCGGGAGAAGGTACGCTGGCTCTGGTGATGGGACTTGCTCCCTAAGCTGAGGCCAGTCGAAGTAACCAGGTGGCTGGAACTGTTTATTAAAAACACAGCACTGTGCTAAATCGTAAGATGACGTATACGGTGTGACGCCTGCCCGGTGCCGGAAGGTTAATTGATTGGGTTAGCGCAAGCGAAGCTCATGATCGAAGCCCCGGTAAACGGCGGCCGTAACTATAACGGTCCTAAGGTAGCGAAATTCCTTGTCGGGTAAGTTCCGACCTGCACGAATGGCGTAATCATGGCCACACTGTCTCCACCCGAGACTCAGTGAAATTGAATTTGCGGTTAAGATGCCGTATACCCGCGGCTAGACGGAAAGACCCCGTGAACCTTTACTATAGCTTGACAGTGAACATTGCTCCTACATGTGTAGGATAGGTGGGAGGCTTTGAAGCGAGTACGCCAGTATTCGTGGAGCCATCCTTGAAATACCACCCTTGTATGCGTGATGTTCTAACCTGGTCCCATAATCTGGGATGGGGACACTGTCTGGTGGGTAGTTTGACTGGGGCGGTCTCCTCCCAAAGTGTAACGGAGGAGCACGAAGGTTGGCTAAGTACGGTCGGACATCGTACGGTTAGTGCAATGGCATAAGCCAGCTTAACTGCGAGACAGACACGTCGAGCAGGTACGAAAGTAGGTCATAGTGATCCGGTGGTTCTGTATGGAAGGGCCATCGCTCAACGGATAAAAGGTACTCCGGGGATAACAGGCTGATACCGCCCAAGAGTTCATATCGACGGCGGTGTTTGGCACCTCGATGTCGGCTCATCACATCCTGGGGCTGAAGTCGGTCCCAAGGGTATGGCTGTTCGCCATTTAAAGTGGTACGCGAGCTGGGTTTAGAACGTCGTGAGACAGTTCGGTCCCTATCTGCCGTGGGCGTTTGAGAATTGAAGAGGGCTGCTCCTAGTACGAGAGGACCGGAGTGGACGAACCTCTGGTGTTCCGGTTGTCACGCCAGTGGCATTGCCGGGTAGCTATGTTCGGAACTGATAACCGCTGAAAGCATCTAAGCGGGAAGCAGGCTTTGAGATGAGTTCTCACTGGGACTTTGAGTCCCCTAAAGGGTCGTCGGAGACTACGACGTTGATAGGTCAGGTGTGTAAGCGTTGTGAGATGTTGAGCTAACTGATACTAATTGCCCGTGAGGCTTAACCATACAACACCCAAGAGGTTTTACTCTGGTGTGTATGGTCTGATAATCATCACGCATGATTAAGAATTGAGTAAATATCGCTTTCCAGATTATTAAATACGTGGAGACGTCGCTCCAAGCCATCCATGGCATCGCGACATAAATACATCCATGTATAAAAGTTTTTTGTCTGGCGACAATAGCACTTTGGAACCACCTGAACCCATGCCGAACTCAGAAGTGAAACGAAGTAGCGCCGATGGTAGTGTGGGAGTTCCCATGTGAGAGTAGGTCATCGCCAGGCTTCCAATTAAGAAAAACCCGTCCTTGTGACGGGTTTTTTTCTTTGTGTAGATTAAATTTTTCTAAGCCTCTGCGCGCTCAAGGAGGTCCCGGACATCGCTCTGCGATTCCAGGATGACGTTGAGTCGTTTCTAGAAAGGTATCGCCGTCGCCGCTCCTGCGCATCCATGCACCCGCGGCTTTAGTACATCCGTGTACGTCACCGCTCCTGCGCATCCATGCACCCGCGGCATTAGTACATCCGTGTACGTCATCCCAGCATGTTTTTGGCTGGGACCTCCGGCCAGAAAAGAGTGCGTTTAACGAAGCCTCTGCATGCTCAACGACATCCCTAATATCGCTCTGCGATTCCGGGATGACGTTTAGTTGTTTCTACAAAAGTGAGTGTGCGTATAAAGAAATCTCTACGCGCTCAAGGAGGCCCCGGACATCGCTGCGCAATTCCAGAATCGCGTTTTTGGGTTTGTAGATTAATGATATTATTTAGCCCATTGCCGCTCGATTCGCAGCAACCGATAAAACCACGACCTCGGTATTGGTTAACTTGTCTTGCAGACTGAGTTTGTGACGTCGATCAAATAATACCCTTAGATTACCTAAGCCCAGCAAGGTAAACAGTAGTCGTTTACAGGCGGTCGGAAGTGTGATCTCAGTGCCATCTTGGTTTTGTAACAGTAATCGCCACGCTCTCATGCCAATGGTCTGCCCGCTTTTACACCAAAAATAAATAAAAAAGAAACACACCCAAAATATTTTCCAAAGTTCATTAACACCGGTTAATAGCAAAGATGAGCGCAATAAATCGATGGCGTGTTGGTGCCCTTGGTTAGCGATAAACTGTTGATCGAATAAATAGCCAAAACATGCAAATGAAATAAAGCCTGCAAGCATATAAATAGCAATGGCCATTAGGAAGTCATAGATATAGGAGCCTAAGCGGCGCATAAAGCCGGCCCTAGGGAATGTATGGCGCATAAGTAGTTAAGGTTTCAACGTATTATTGCTTAATAAGAAAAAGTGTATCATTGTCTTGGGAAAAGTAGAAATATTTCTGCAATTGCAACTGGAGGTGATCATGCACTCAAGCTTAGCGTTAAGAATTCCGCCGTTAATTTTATTGTCCATAACACTTGTAATATTGTGGCTGCTGCCCCAGTGGGCGATTGTGGGTGACGATAATAGTGTCTTTCTTGGATGGATCTCGGCAGGTTTATCGGTTCTTGCTATTTTTTTTGTTGGTTCTGCGGTGATTCAGTTTCGGTGGCAGCAAACTACGGTAGATCCGAGACATCCTGAATCTAGTGTACACCTAGTGACAGAAGGGGTTTACAAACTATCTCGAAACCCAATGTATGTTGGCTTTGTATTATTTATTCTCGCCTTTGGCGTGTGGCTCAATACATGGGCGTTGTTGGTTATTACCCCCTTGTTTGTAATTTATCTGAATCGTTTTCAGATTGTGCCAGAAGAGCTGTGGCTGCAGGACAAATTTGGCCAAGCGTATCAAGCTTATTGTCAGCGTGTTAGACGGTGGTTGTAGCGCTTTTCTTTTTCTTGTCATGCACAATAACTTATTGCTATTACACTTAATAAGGTATTTGTTCACATATTTGGGGTTTTAGTGTCCATATTTAATTTTCTAGTCCTACAACTAAAGCAAATTTTTAACCCAGTGTTACTCATTTTAGTGATCTGCCACTCAAATGCGCACGCAGCAGAAGTGGGGTTAGGTTTGCATCGATATATGCCGTTGAATCAAGGCGTAGATTTTGACGGTGTGCACCTCGCTGGTAAATATCAATTAACCAAGCAATGGCATGTTGTTGTCGAATTTGAATTCTTGCAAGAGCAATTCGATCAAAGTGAATTTACAATCATGCGACAAGTCTGGGGCGGAAGTTATCAACTTGCTTTTGTTAAGCCTCTTCTGTTGACTTTGACGCTAGGCGGGCACCATGTACAGCGTGAATTTAACTCCGATACATTTTCCAACAATGAACATGACTTTTCTTATTTAGTCGGACTGGATCTGCAGCATACCATTGTTAATGACCATGATATTGGAACGAGGTTGCGTCATTACCAATTGTTTGATAACCCTAGATATGATTTAGCCTTATATTATCAGCATCATTTGAGTCGCTTATGGCGATTTGAAGTGCTAACGGAGTTGGCGTATGACCGGCAGTTAGAGCACGATGCTAATCGTTATCAGGTAACGATTACTTATGTATTTTAATAACCCTACTCGACGATACAGGTCGGTTAATAGGGATTCTGAACATAATATTGGGCAAAGTTTCGGTTAATGGAATCAACCAAGCCAGTGTTGGCTGCACATATAAGGCAAATCCGCCAGCCTTTGACAATGCAAACCTACTATCTGTACCACACTCAATATCTCTTAGCGGAGCACCTGCTGCACCGCTGATAATAAACTGTGGTAATTCATCTTTAACGATATATTCAAGGTTGTGTTCGTGCCCTGCAAGGTAAAACATTACTTGGTAGTGCTGTAGTAAGGCGTAAAAGGTTCCTTGTAATGCCGCAGTGTTGCCTTGTTCCCCGTTTGAAAAAATAGGGTGATGACCCACAGCAATCGTTATCGCATCGTCACTTTGACGCTCGGCAAGAGTTTGTTGCAACCACCCTAGTTGCTCAGCTTGCACAGTACCTTTTTTTATCGGGTCAGTATCGACTGCAACTATATTAACGCTAATATTACCTTTATTGATTTGTGTTGCATAGTATAGTGATGGAAACGATAAGCTGGAATAGCGATTAAAGAAGGTAATCAAAGCGTTGATATTACCATCATGGTCATGGTTGCCTGCGACCAAATACCATGGCACATCGTTATAGGCACTATTGAGGTAAATGTCAGAGAAGTGAGTGGTTGCGATTAGATCGTCGGCACTGTTGATACCATCGGGATAAAAAATATCTCCGGTATGTATAATAGCATCCAGAGGATGATTGATGTGGTAATGCTCAATCATATGAGCGACTTGCCGTTGTTGTTTCGAGCCCACCCCTGTGTCGCCAACAATCAACATGTGCACGCCTGGCTGGTTGAATATATCGGCGTTGAATTCCAAACTATTTGGTTGGCACAGACCATCACGATCTGCTCTGGTGGTGCCATTGTTGAGGTTGTCGTCCTCGTCGGAGTCGCAGCTAAGCAAGGAAACGCACAACACTAAGCAGGAGAATCGGGAATGGGTCATAGTCTGTCACTGTTTTATTAGGGTCTACAATATAGTGTAGACCGACACAGTGACATCTTTATAGTTATTATCGCCGAGGTTGAGCTTTACTAAGTTCGACTTGCTAATTGAGAGTGGCCATTTGATTTGTCACAGATCTGTGCTTTGAGTTCGCCATCACTAACTTGGACGCTAATGACATCACCCATCGTCACCTCATCAACTCGACGTATAATTTTACCGCTTGCATCGCGTGCTATGCTGTAACCGCGAGCGATGGTTGCCAACGGGCTTACCACGTTCAGGTTTTGCGCTAACATTGATAAGCGCATATGCTTACTGTCTTGGTGTCGCAACATAGCCGACTTTAAAGCATGAGTTAAGTCAACTTGTTTAACCCTAGCGGATGCCATGTTTCTAGCTGGAGAAGCATGTTGCAGCCGTTGAGCAACTAAAGTTAATACATGTTGTTGGTATTGGTACTTATCTTTTAAGCTTTGCAGCAGACGACCCCTGAGTTCATCTGCGTGTTGCTGTTGCAATCTCAGTTGCGCAATAGGATTTAAACGAGACAAACGATGTTGGTACTGATGCAGTGCGTGTCTCAAACGGTGCAATGTTGACTCAAAGCGCAATTGCGCTTGTTGTGTTAAGGTTTGAAACTGGCGAATTTGAACAGCTTTGTCATTAGACAGTAATTCAGCAGCCGCCGACGGTGTTGGCGCACGCATGTCTGCGACAAAATCGGACAAACAGGTATCAACTTCATGCCCTACAGCACTGACGATAGGAATATCGCAGTCGAAAATAGCGCGAACCACGATCTCTTCGTTAAACGACCAAAGATCTTCAAGTGAACCACCACCGCGACCAACGATTAAGGCGTCGACTTCATCGCGCTCATAGGCCGTGTATATTGCATCAGCGATTTGCTGCGCGCTACCTTCACCTTGTACCAAAGTGGGGTAAATAATAACCTCGATACTTGGATTGCGGCGCTGTAAAACGTGTAAGATATCGTGAATGGCCGCGCCGGTTGGCGAGGTCACCACACCAACCGTATTAATATGACTTGGCAACGGCTGTTTGTAGCCGTGATCAAATAATCCCTCGGCTTGCAGTTGTGCTTTTAATTGTTCGTACTTTTGTTGCAGTAATCCTTCACCGGCATCGGTCATTTGTTCAATGATCAACTGAAAATCACCACGTGGCTCATATAGTGACACGCGTGCTTTTACCAGAACTTGTTTACCGTTTGCTGGGCGTATTTGAACGGTTCGATTGTTACCTTTAAACATGGCACAACGAACTTGCGATTTTGCGTCTTTTAACGACAAATACCAGTGGCCTGAACTGGCCGCAATAAAGTTAGATATTTCGCCGCTGAGCCAGACCACAGACAGTTCAGATTCAAGCAGGAAACGAGCTTTTTTGGTTAGCTCGCTAACCTTCAAAATGTGTTGTTTTTGGGTATTAAACATGTTTGATTTTTACGTGATGTTAAATTTTTATTAAAAATACATTTTTTAACAAATATAAGTTTACCTAAGGGGGCAAAGGCGTTAAAATCCCACCGCAATATTTACTCCACCTACCTCAAGTGAGAATGTTGCCATGTTAAGAATAGCTCAAGAAGCCTTAACTTTTGATGATGTACTTTTAGTACCTGCCCACTCAACAGTGTTGCCACACACTGCCGACTTAAAAACCCAACTTACAAGTAAAATTAGCTTAAATGTGCCAATCCTTTCTGCGTCAATGGATACGGTAACTGAAGCTCGTTTAGCCATTGCTTTAGCGCAAGAAGGCGGTCTGGGTTTTATTCATAAAAACATGACCATTGCTGAGCAAGCAGCTAATGTTCGTCAAGTTAAAAAGTACGAGTCAGGCATTGTGACAGATCCGGTAACTGTTCGTCCAGACATTACTATTCGAGAAGTACTCGCATTATCACAAGAGTTAAACTTTTCAGGATTCCCCGTAGTTGATCAAGCCGATAACTTAGTTGGTATTATCACCTCACGCGACCTGCGCTTTGAAACCGATTTAAACAAAAAGGTATCAGAGCTAATGACCGGTAAAGAGAAACTGGTTACTGTTACTGCTGATAATAGCCGTGAAGAAATCCTAAACTTGATGCACGAAAACCGCATTGAAAAAATATTGCAGGTTGATGAACACTTTGCATTGCAAGGGATGATCACGGTAAAAGACTTCCAAAAAGCCGAAAGTAAACCTCATGCGTGTAAAGACGAGTTTGGCCGTCTGCGCGTTGGTGCGGCGGTTGGCGTAGGTGCTGGTACCGATGAGCGCATTGATGCGTTAGTTAACGCTGGTGTTGATATCTTACTTATCGATACCTCACACGGTCACTCTCAGGGTGTTATTGATCGCGTTAAGCAAACGCGCGCTAAATACCCTGATTTACAAATCGTTGCAGGTAACATTGCTACCGCCGCTGGTGCTAAAGCACTAGCTGAAGCGGGTGCAAATGCCGTTAAAGTAGGTATTGGTCCTGGTTCAATTTGTACGACGCGTATTGTTACCGGTTGTGGTGTGCCACAAATTACGGCCATTTCTGAAGCCGTTAAAGGTGTTGAAGGTATGGACGTCACCATTATTGCTGATGGTGGTATTCGTTTTTCTGGTGATATTGTTAAAGCATTAGTCGCTGGCGCACATTGTGTCATGGTGGGCTCAATGCTTGCGGGTACAGAAGAAGCGCCTGGTGAAGTTGAGTTGTACCAAGGTCGTTATTACAAATCATACCGCGGTATGGGCTCGTTAGGTGCGATGAATCAAAAAGAAGGATCGTCGGATCGCTATTTCCAAAAATCAAACGAAGCAGACAAATTAGTACCAGAAGGTATTGAAGGTCGCGTTGCCTACAAAGGCCCGATCGCCAACATTATCCACCAACAAATTGGTGGTATTCGCTCGGCTATGGGCTTAACGGGCTCTGCAGATATCGAAACACTGCGTACCAAGCCACAGTTCGTTCGCGTGACCAGTGCCGGTATGGGTGAGTCACACGTTCACGACGTAACCATTACTAAAGAAGCGCCTAACTATCGCATGGGCTAGCGGTATTGCGTTACCTAGCAATGCCAGTGCTTTGGCGCTGTTGCACTGAACCTGTGCTGGCATTGTGTGCTAATACACGAGTTGTGATTGGCACACTTTATTTCAGTAACATTTTTAAATGTCGTTTATTTACGGCATTTACCGGAAAGAGAAGACAATGAGCAAAGACATTCATGACAGCCGAATTCTAATTCTTGATTTTGGTTCACAGTATACGCAATTGATCGCCCGTCGTATTCGAGAGATAGGTATCTATTGTGAGCTTTGGGCTTGGGATGTAACCGAAGAGCAAATCAAAGAGTTTGCACCAAGCGGTATTATTCTTGCTGGTGGTCCAGAGTCGGTGACTGAACAAAACTCACCACGCGCTCCTGAATACGTTTTTAATGCAGGTGTACCTGTATTGGGTATTTGCTATGGTATGCAAACGATGGCTGAACAGCTAGGTGGTGGCGTACAAAGCTCAGAGCATAAAGAGTTTGGTTATGCGAGTGTTGAGGTTATCGCAGAGTCTGCGTTGTTTAAAAATATCGAAGACGCCATCAATGCGGCTGGTAATGCAACCCTAGATGTGTGGATGAGCCATGGTGACAAAGTTTCAGCTATTCCTAGCGGCTTTACCACTATCGCACAAACGCCAAGTTGTGCTTATGCGGCAATGGCTAATGAAGATAAGAAATTTTACGGCGTGCAATTTCACCCAGAAGTAACACATACTAAGCAAGGCAAGCGTATTCTTGAGCACTTTGCCGTTGATATTTGTGGTTGTGAAAAGCTGTGGACCCCATCGTCAATCATTGAAGATGCAATCGCTAAAATCAAAGAACAAGTGGGTGATGACGAAGTCGTATTGGGCTTATCAGGCGGCGTTGACTCGTCGGTTGTGGCGATGCTTATTCATCGCGCTATTGGCGACAAACTAACGTGTGTGTTTGTTGATAATGGTTTACTTCGCCTTAATGAAGGTCAACAAGTCATGGATATGTTTGGCGACCACTTCGGATTGAATATTGTTCATGTTAAAGCGGAAGATCGCTTTTTAGATCGTTTGCGAGGTGAGAATGATCCAGAGGCAAAACGCAAAATTATCGGTAACGTATTCGTTGAAGTATTCGACGAGGAAGCTGGTAAATTAAGCAATGCTAAGTGGTTAGCTCAAGGCACTATTTATCCAGATGTTATTGAATCGGCAGCTTCTAAAACTGGTAAAGCACACGTTATCAAATCACATCACAACGTAGGTGGGTTGCCAGAAGACATGGAGCTGGGGTTAGTTGAGCCACTGCGTGAACTGTTTAAAGATGAAGTTCGCAAAATTGGCCTTGAACTTGGTCTACCATACGATATGTTGTATCGCCATCCGTTCCCTGGACCGGGTTTAGGTGTGCGTATTCTTGGCGAAGTGAAAAAAGAGTATGCTGATCTATTACGTCGTGCCGATGCGATTTTTATTGAAGAGTTACACAACCACGACCTATACCACAAAGTAAGCCAGGCATTTACCGTCTTCTTACCTGTGCGTTCAGTTGGGGTTATGGGCGATGGTCGCAAATACGATTGGGTTGTGTCGTTGCGCGCGGTAGAAACCATCGACTTTATGACGGCGCACTGGGCACACTTACCGTATGATTTCCTCGGTTTGGTATCAAATCGTATTATCAATGAAATCGACGGCATCTCACGAGTGGTATACGATATATCGGGTAAACCACCAGCAACTATTGAGTGGGAATAGCATCATATATTAGCTAGCCACCATTAATAAAAAAGCCTGCTCTATAAGCAGGCTTTTTTGTTTGTACTTTAATCGATTTAACCGTGGTTGATAGCACCTTGATTAAATCGATTGCGGTGAACTTTTACTACAGATTGTTCTCAGCGTAAACACGCATGGCGCTAGCAAAGTGGCTGGCGGTACCTTCACCGTATTGCTCAAATGCGGCTTTTTGATGTTCATCGTGTTCAATTGATTGAGCCATTTTTAAAAAGCGCTCTTTGTCGATGACGACAGACTTACCTTGTAATTTTGACAGGGCAAAATTGCTGTACAACAAATACTCTTTGACAATCGCTTGCATTTGTTCAGACTGGACATCTAAGTTTAAACACGTGGCGATATTAGCCATTACTGCATCGGCTTTTTGTTTTAGCGCTAACGTATCGTCCATACTCATGTTCGCCAGTTGTTCCATGCGCTCGTCTACTTTGTCATCGCCAATATTTTTGCGTGCAAGTTGTTCTTGCTTTGCCAATTCTGGATTCTCTGTAAATTCTGTATCTTTACTCATAGCTACTTTTATCATACTTTCAAATAAGTGTACCCTGCTAAGCAGGACTCGTAGAAGTCGATCAGTTGCACACCTTGACGCGGGTTTATTTTTCCGCGTGCAACTTCCTTATCGATCTCTTTTTTCAGTGTTTGCGCTAAAATGGCTGGTGTGTATTGCATGGTCGACAGCACGCTCTCTACCGATGTTCCGCGAACCACTTCTTCAATATAGAAGTCTTTCGGGTCGTCATCATAGCTGACAACGTGAACCTCGTTCAAGCGACCAAATAAATTGTGCATATCACCCATCACGTCTTGGTAGGCACCGGTCAAAAAGATGCCGATAAAGTAATCTTCATTCTTTTTTAGTGGATGCATCGGTACAAAATTGGCGTTGTGCTCATCGCCAATAAATTGATCAATTTTGCCATCGCTGTCACAGGTAATATCTACAAACGTACAGCGTTTAGACGGACGTTCATCTAGCCGTGAGATAGGGACAATGGGCAGTACTTGATCAATGGCCCACGAGTCAGCGGCCGATTGAAATACCGAAAAATTAGCAAGGTATTGAGATGACAGTTTTTCTTCGATTTCCTTCAGTTCGTCTGAAATGAATTCTTGCTGTTGCACAAAATCATTAACCGCGTGTAATGTTTTCCAGTACAAACTCTCCACCTTGGCCATTTCTTCAATGGTCAATACACTGAGTTTAAAGGCTTGTTCGGCTTGTTCTTTTAACTGGCTAATATCGTTATATGTTTCTTGAAAATTGTTTTGGTTGAGATCCTTGTGGTAGTCGCGCATATTAGTAACGATAATGTGCTCACCGGTCGTTTTTCGCGTAGGGTAACTATTACCACCAGGCATTATTTCACCGATTACTTTGGTCACTACACACGAGTGGTGAGCGGTAATTGAGCGACCGCTTTCACTGACTAAGTTAGGATGCGGAACCGATTGCAAATCACAGCTTTGTTTAAACCCATAAACAATATCTGCAACGTATTCGGCTAGGCCGTAATTACACGATGAATCGTTGGTTGATTGGGTGCCGTCGTAATCAACCGCTAAGCCGCCACCTACATCGACGTACTTTAGCGGTATGCCCATTTGATAGAGACTACAGTAAATTAACGAAGCTTCTTGCACCGCTTCTTTAATGGCGCGAATGTCGGTGAGTTGGCTGCCAATGTGAAAGTGCAAAAGAGTAACGGTATGCAATAAGTTTTCTTCTTCAAGCAGCTTTTTGGCATTGAGCATTTCACTCAAGCTCAAGCCAAACTTAGCTCGTTCACCACTTGAACTCTCCCATTTTCCGCGTCCTTTAACCATCATCTTAGCGCGAAAGCCAATCATAGGTTCTACATTTAACTGCTTGCTAAGTTTGATCAGTAATAACAACTCTGAGTACTTTTCAATAACGACAATCACTTTGCGGCCGATTTGAATGCCCAGTAGGGCCAGACGCAAATACTCTTCATCTTTGTAGCCGTTGAGAATGGTTAACGCGTTTTTATTGGTGTTGTAGGCCAATGCCGCCACCAACTCTGGTTTACTGCCAGCCTCTAACCCGTAGTTAAAGCGCTTACCTGCAGAGACGATCTCTTCTATGACTTCGCGCATTTGGTTTACTTTAACGGGGTACACACCCTGATAATGACCTTCGTATTTGGCCTCTTCGATGACATGGCGAAAGGTTTTGTTGAGCTGTTCAACTTGCGATCGCAAGATATCGTGAAAGCGAATCACAGCGGGAAATTGAATACCGTCTTGCTGCATTTCGTCGATAACTTCGCGCATGTTAATTTTTAAATCAGGCTGGTCATATCTGGGGGTTACCATAAGGTCACCGCTATCACCAACTTCGAAGTAACCGTTACCCCAGCGCTTTACGCGATAGGTTTTTTCGGCATCAGCAATTGACCATGAAGGTGTCTGTGGCTCGTGGTTTTCTGTATTCAATGTTTATTTTCCTGCTAAGCATAATAATAATTCACGTACCACTTTGGCCGCGAATACATCGCTATTACCTGTACTGTCTATGCTTGGTGACAGCTCTACAACGTCACAACCGACAAAATTTTTATCGCGTAAAATCTTGCACAGGCTAACAAATGAGTGAAAGTCTTCACCTCCGGGCTCAGGTGTTCCCGTACCAGGGAAAAAGCTTGGATCAAAATAATCTAAGTCGAAGGTGAGGTAAATAGGGCGCTGGTCATCTAAGGCGGCAACTTCGTCGAGAAATTGCTGCCGCGAGCGTATTAATGTCTGTTCAGCTTGCATGTATTGATACTCGTCTTTGGTACCTGAGCGAATGCCATACTGAATTAAGCGGTGACCCTCTTTAAAGTGGTCGAGACAACGTCGAATGATTGATGCATGCGAGTAGTGATAGCCTTCATAGCCATCGCGCAGATCGGCATGAGCATCTAAGTGAATCAATACTAAATCATCATATTGCTTGAGGTAGGTTGTTACCGGTGCATACGAGATGGAGTGTTCTCCACCTAGGGTGACAATTTTAATATTGTCTTGCTTTAAATTTAAACCTGCAAATTGGCTAAAAAAATCATCGGTTGCCGCTTGCCACTGAGCCTGAGTATGAGCGGTATCGTCGTAGTTTATCTCGCCGGGTATGATTAAGTTACCCAAGTCAGTGAACTGAATATCGTCGACATCAGCATTTAAATACGGTGAAAACGACTCAATACCATCGGACACCGCACGCAGTGCATCAGGCCCGTCTTTAGTTCCTTTGCGAAAACACGCCGTGCCATCAAAACCAAAACCAATTAAGTGAATGGTATCGGCAAAAATACCGGTTGCCGGCGCCGCGCAATAATAGTTTTGTGGTGGTGTTTGTAGGTTGATACTGAGATCGGCGACTTTGTTTATCATAATGTCTTTCAAGCCCCTAAAAAATGGCGGCAATTATGCCTAATTTTGCCTTAAAGTATAGTGGTTTTTTTCATCTATACTAATTATAGCCTTGCACTTGGCTAGCGACGTTAAGCGCTACTTGGTAAGGTGCTGATAGCGGCCTTACAAAAATTGTGTTGTGTGGTTATTTAATGGTCAATGTTGTTGATTCAATTGTGCTTTTTAACATCAAATAGATTGCGTTTACAACATTTACACGTACAATACCGCGCAATTTTTATTAGCACGTAATTAAGCTGTAGGGTAAGCGAATGTTTGCACAACTACAGCGTCTTTGAGGATCCACTATTGTTTTTCGAAGGTTCAGAAAAAAAAGCAGAGGTTATTGTCAACGGTAACGTCTCGCTACTCAATGATGTTAATGATGATTTTTGGGCTGCTATGGTAAGTTGTTGCAACGCTCAAATATTATCGTCGGTTAAAAATGAACACTGCAAAGCGTATTTGTTGTCAGAGTCGAGTTTATTTGTTTGGGATGATCGAATTCTCATTTTGACCTGTGGCGTCACCCGCTTGGTGAAATCGGTGGAGTATTTTATTAAACATTTCACCATGGCTAATATTGCGCACGTTTTTTATCAACGAAAAAACGAATATTACGCTCAGGCACAGTTCAGTAACTTTGGTGAAGATATTCGATTGTTGCAAGAGTATATGCCCGGTATCGCCTACCGCTTTGGCGAATTAGACGGCCACCACAATTACGTATTTCACCAGCAAAATGATTTTCAAGCGGATAAGAACGATAAAACTTACGAGCTTTTAGCCTATCAAATTTGTGAAAAAGCATCGAACATGCTTACCACCCCAGGCTTAACACCTGAGCAAATTCGCGAATATTTGCAGCTAGAAACCCTTTTGCCGGGATTTGAGTTTGATGATTTTGTCTTCGACCCATATGGCTATTCGGTTAATGCAATAAACGCGAAAGACTATTTTACCATTCACATCACTCCACAGGCGGGGATTAGCTACGTCAGTTTTGAGTCGAGTTTAAATTTGGTCAATATGGCACCGGTGATTCTTGATGTACTCAAACCCAATTCATTTGATTTATTGGCGTTTAATGAACCAAATTTAGAACTGATGGTAGACACGCACATACCGCAACACTACGTCAGTCAAGCCAAAGTCTCAGATACGATGAGCAACGGCTACCAGTTAAGTTTTATTAATTACATTGCCCCTCAACAACAATTTGCCAAGCCTAGACTGCTTGATACGACAGGAGATAACCATGCACTCTGAATTATGGATTGAAGAGAAATTTCAGGATTTTCTCGGCTTAAAAATTAAAGTCGATCGCGTTCTGTTTTCAGGCAAAAGCGAATTTCAAACCGTTGATGTGGTAGAAACGCGAGGCCACGGCCGCATGTTGTTGAACGACGGATTGATCATGGTTACTGAACGCGACGAGTTTGCCTATCACGATATGATCAGCCACGTTCCGTTGTTTGTGCATCCGCAACCGAAAAATGTGCTTGTGATCGGTGGTGGTGACGGCGGTACCGCGCGCGAGGTCTTGCGTCACAGCGGTGTTGAAAAATGCACTATGGTTGAGATTGATGGCATGGTAGTTGATGCCTGTAAAGAGTTCATTCCGCAAACCGCATGTGAGCTTGAAAACCCGCGCCTTAATTTAATTATTGGTGACGGCGTGAAATTCGTAAAAGAAACCGATGAAAAGTTCGATGTGATCATTGTTGATAGCACCGACCCCATCGGTCCGGCAGCGCCGTTATTTGGACCAGAGTTTTACCAAGATGTGTTTAATTGTTTGACTGATGACGGCATTGTTGTGTCGCAAGGTGAATCATCCTGGTACGCGATGGACATTCAACAGTCGCTATTACGGGTGCTTAACGATGTATTTCCACAGTGCTTTTTATACAACTTTAGCAATTTAACCTACCCTGGTGGTTTGTGGAGCTTTACTTTTGCCTCGAAAAAATATCATCCGTTGCAAGACTTTAAAGACGAACGCGTTCACAACAGTGGGATCGAGTTCGATTACTATAACTGTGCGGTACACAAAGCCGCATTTAGCTTGCCAAATTTTGCGCGCAAAGGGTTAGCGGGTTTAATCGCTAACGGCTAAGTCAGACAGATCGCATAGCCAACAGACGCTAGCTTGTTGGCTTTGTCGTATAAAAGGGGGTACAGTATTTAAAATGAACAGATAATGAGCGATGACGATGAAACTCTACGGTTCCACAGCTTCACCTTTTGTGCGCCGCATCCGCATATACGCATACAGCATTGACCTTGAATTTATTGCCTTAGACATTTTTAGCGACGGTGATAGACAAACATTAATACAACACAATCCGTGTTTGAAAGTCCCATTTTTACTCGACGACCAACAGAGTATTCTTGATTCACGAGTGATCTTTAGATACTTGCAAGAAAAGTTCTCTTTAACCGCACTGTCTTGGCAACAAGAAAACTTATTGACGTTGATCGATGCTGCCAACGATTCCTTTGTCAGTTTGCTATTACTGCAGCGAAGTGGCGTGGATGTCGATAACGACATCATGTTTTGTAAGTTACAACATCAACGCATTGAGCAGGTGTTGAGCTATCTATCAAATTTAGTCGAGCAGGGCGACTTCAGCGATTGGCATTACCCCAGTATTTGTTTGTATTGTTTACTTGATTGGGTTGTCTTTAGACAATTACTCGATTTAGATGCCTACCCAACTCTCAAGCGTTTTTTAAACGAGCACTGCAACCGTGAGGAAGTACTAGCAACGGCACCGTTTTAATCGAGTGTGGCTATTTAATTCCTGACCAAGTGTTTATTCACAGCGCCTATGACTGCTTTATAGGTTCAATTGTACGCCGATGGCGATATCGGTATGGGTATTGCCATCGCTTCCATCGGCGTTGGTATGATTGTTTTTTCTCACTTCCACAAACACCGCACCGACGTTGTTTTTAAAGTGGTAATCGGCGGCGATATATGGGTAACTGATTTCGTATTGAGTAGTGTTATCCCGTGATTCCAAGTGATTGATCCCGCCGTAAAACCAAAAGCGCTCGGCAAATTGATACTTTATTAAGACTTCAACGCCTCTGGAGTCAAAATACTTTCCGGTGTTGTCGATTTCATGGTTTTCACCTTCGGCAATACCAGCTGCAACATAAAGACCTTTATTAAAGGTACCGTATTTGATCATAAAGGCTTGCATGGTATCGTCAATCTCGCCGCTTAAACCAAAGTCATTTAAACTATTACTGCCATCGACGTTGGAGGTATTGTACGTTGCTCCAAGCCAAATCATATCAAATTGATAACTGAGCGAAATACCATAACCTGTTCCTATTGTACCGAGACTTTGGCCATCGAGGTTGTTACATTGCTCAAAGTTAGGGTTGTCTTCTTCGATGTCACGGCAGCGTGGAAAGTTTAGAATGATTTCTTCGTCTTGTGGTTGGTACAACAAGCCAATATTTAAATTGTTATAGGATTTTCGCCAAGTGATCGCCCGCTCAGCGCGACCCGTTCCAGACAGCCCACCATCGGCTCCCAACTTATATACACCTAGAGCACTACCTCCATAGTAATGCAGTAAGTCGGTACCACCTGCAATATCGTAATAAACACCCCATTGTTTACCAAGGCCAATGCGCCCCCAGTCATCGTGTGTAAACTCAATATAGCCCAGCCGAGAGGAAATCGTCTCACCGGCATCACCAATGGCAACATTGGCGTCGTTACCGATAAAGTCAACGGCAAAGCTACGCGAGCGCTCAAAGGTCATCGCCCATTCGGTTACCAGCCTACCTTGCCAACCATAGGCCAGTTCTCGATTGACTTTAAAACCCCAGCGCGAACCACTATCGGTAAAAGCTTCGCCTGCCGCGTTGTCTTCATAAGTAACGCGCAAATAGCCGTGTGTATTAACAGAGGTCTGATTGTCTTTATATATTTCAACAGCATGAGAGGTAGAGTATAAAGAGCTCGATAGATAAGTCGCGAGTAACGAGGCGTATAGAGCAACTTTTGCTGAGGGCGCTAAGGGCATGGGATAACCTTTGTTGAAATGACCATGAATATCAGTATATGCAAAAATACAATTTCTTTCAGATTGTTTGGCCCTGCTCTCAGGCGCAATATCAGCTCCAGCGACCCCTTTCTATATCGACAAGCCAATGCAATACGCGTTAGTAACTGTAGCTAATTAATCGATACCTCCAGTGCATAGCCCTTTTCGGCAAGTTATTACTAAAACCACGCAGTTCAAACTAAGCTTAATAAATCAGACCGTTGTTAATACGAGCGGGAATTAGCAACGGCTGAGCTGTGTATGTCAATTGATTTTGGGCTGACTATGGCGATCGAGCCAGAGGAGGGGCTATTTTAAAATTGCTGACTGTGGCCGTATTTGTCTTGTATTTTAACTCGGTAAACACCGTGGCAAAGGCTGACAACCTTAGCCCGCATGAGTTAGCCGACAAGGTAGTGGCTATCGCCCATCGGGGCGGAACAGGCTTGGGCGAACCCGAGAACACACTGGCGGCATTTGAACAAGCTATCCGCGATGGCATAGACGTTATTGAAATTGACCTTCGCAGCACAAAAGATGGCGCCATTGTCGTTATCCACGATGAAACCGTCAATCGAACAACCAATGGTCGTGGCAAGGTTATTGATCACACCTTGGCAGAGCTTAAACAACTCGATGCCGGTCGAGGGCAACGCATACCAACCTACCAAGAAGTACTGCAATTATTGGTTGAAACTGACATTACACTGTTAATTGATATTAAAAATACACCGCCAATAAAGGCATTTGATGTGATTCGCATAACTGAGCAATACAACGCGATATCAAAAGTGATAATTGGTCCTCGTGATGTTGACGACTTGATCGCTTTTCGCCGACTCAATCCAAACATTCGCACACTGGGTTTTATTTTGACCATTGACGATATAGAGCCGTTTATTCAAGCCGGCGTTGATATCATTCGCTTGTGGCCGCAATGGATATACGCCAACCCTGATTTAGTTAACCAGTTGCGCCGCCTTGGCAAGCCTGTGTGGACTACCGTTGGCGCCCCGCAGCGTGGAGAACTTGAAAAACTAATGAGTCTTGGTGTGACCGGTATTCTATTGGACAATCCAACGATATTAAGCCCTTAAACATTAAACCCTGCTGACATCATTGACACGCTGTATTTGGCGCCAAAAGTCGCCGTCACCCTCTTAGTTTGTGCTCTTTCATCAGCGTTTTACTGCGTGTAATACGTTAACATCGCCTTGAGACCTTGCAAAAATAGGCGAATTACCTAAATCGCAATAATTTCTTTCTTATAACCTAGAGTTACAAGTTATGTTTGGTTAGAATAAGCGAGATTCAGGGTAATAAGAGAAGAAGTATATGCTCAACCTAGCTGATATTAAGGCAAATAAGAACGAAATCTATTTAGATAATAATGCCACTACTGCTGTGCTGCCACAGGCGGCCCAAGCGGCAATGCACACCATGAGTACCTGCTTTGGCAACCCAAGCTCCTCGCACTCAACAGGAATTCAAGCTAAATATATTCTTGAATCCACACGTCAGTTGGCCCGCCAAGTGATTGGCGCCGATGACGGTGACATTATTTTCACTTCAGGAGCTACTGAAGGTATTCAAACATCAATCATTTCAGCTCTTGCGGCGATAAAGCAAGGTGGCATGACACCATCAAAACCTTTGCTTTTATACGGTGCAACCGAGCATAAGGCGGTTCCTGAAACCTTGAAGCATTGGAACGATATGCTTGAGGTGGGTGCCGAGGTGGTGGCGATACCTGTTGATGAAAACGGACTATTAGATCATCAGTTTATTGCTGAGCACATTGCTGATACCGTATTGATATGTACCATGATTGCCAATAATGAAACCGGTGTGTTTCAGGATATGCTGGCGTTAGAAGAAATTATTCGCAAAGGCAATCCAGAGGTGCTTTGGATGGTTGATTGCGTTCAAGGGCTCGGTAAAATCAAGCTAAACCTGTCGTCTACGACAATTGATTACGCTCCGTTTAGTGGCCACAAACTCTATGCACCCAAAGGCATCGGCATGCTTTACGTTCGTCAAAATGCACCTTACACTCCGTTTATTGCCGGCGGGGGGCAAGAGCAAGGGTTGCGTTCAGGAACTGAGAACTTGCCGGGTATTGCCGCACTTCGCGCCATTTTTGAGTTAATGCTTGATTCAGCAGATGAGACATTTAAAACACACCAACAACTCGTAGCTTATCGCCAACAGTTAGCGAAAACGCTGGGCGTTGTTTTTCCGGCAATCGTCTTCAATCACGACTTTAACTACTCACTACCGACAACGTTAAACTTTTCTGTTAAAGGGCTAAGCAGTAAAGAAATCATGGATGTTTTTGACGCCGCTAACATTCGCGTTAGTTCAGGGTCTGCGTGCAGTTCAAAAGTGACAGGCAGTTTTGTCCTCGATGCCATGGGAAAAGCACAATGGCAGAGCGAAGGGGCGATTCGCATGTCGTTTGGTCCAGCGACAACGCAACAGGATATCGACCGAGCGTGCGCAGCTATTTTTTCAGCGGGCGTGGCGATGCGTCAAAGCGGTTTATTAACACCCGATCCCGATAACGCGATAGACAGCAAGTTTGAGGGGCTCCAGCAGTGGGTATACAACAATCAATGCACTTGGTGTTACATTGACCAAGCGAGTAAGCAGGTTGTTATCATCGATGCGGTGGCAGAGCTAAATCACAAATTGCGCACCCTTATTGAAAGTGGTGGCTATCACGTGCGCGCAATCTTAACCACCCACCAACATGACCTGCAGGTGAGTAATAGTGAGTTAACTGACTTGCTTGCACCAATGAGCGAGCAAACACCAGTAGATGCACATGGCTGGCCGATTGAACAAAGTCAGACGCTAGAGTTTGACTCTGGTGTTATCGCATCAATGATTAATTTGGGTTCGAAGCGAGTAATCAAACTGCAAACACCGGGCCATACACACGATAGCGTCAGCTACTTTATTGCCAATAATACGTCTGGGGCTGTGACGGCTGTTGACATTGATTACGCATTTACTGGCGATACCATTCAAATAGGTGGTATTGGTCGTTCTGATTTTACCGACAGTGACAGCGGGGCCTTATTTGACTCGTTGCAGATGCTGTATAGCTTGGTTAACAATGACACCTTGTTGTGTCCGGCACATGACTACAAGCAACTGTTTACCACTAGCTTTGCCCTTGAAATGGCTGAGAGTCCGTTGTTAGCCGATGTGTGTTTACAACGCATCAGCAAAGAACAGTTTGTCGATGCCAAGGCGCAAGTCGATCAACAAATTGCCGAGCAATTACCAGCGCACTACTGTGGCTATATCCAACAAAGTACACAACCGTGTGTCAATATTGCTCCAGAACAGCTCAATGACTTTTTGGCTGAGCACGATGATGTATTGGTAATTGATGTGCGAGAAGCATATGAATTTGAGGCACATCAACAAACTCAGCTTAAGCAAAAGCCATTGGTCAATGTGCCATTGAGTCAACTTACGCACTTTGTTCGTCATCACATGCCAGTGAATAATCAGCAGACATTGGTTTGTATTTGTCGCAGCGGCAATCGCTCGGATACGGCAGCAAAAATGTTGAAACGGATGAACTTTAACCGGGTGTATCACGTTCCGGGTGGCTTCGCGTTGATCCATTAAGCGTCAGCTAGCAGATGATTAAAAGGCCCGATTGGACTGTCCTATAGGGCCTTTTTTTATTGCCGATTCGCGCTCGAGGCTGACCTTTAGTTATCAAAACGTTGGTGGTTAATCCCGCGTATTCTTGTCTTTACTGAACCGATTGTCGGTCGGCTATCTTGCTCAGGGCAAACTTTGGCTATAGTTATTATTTATGACCCTATGGGGTGAATAATTAATACAGAATAAGGCAGCGAATATGACATTAAAGTGGACAGATTCTTTAGATATAGCATTGGACTTAATTGAACAACACCCTGACGTAGATCCGCGCCAAGTTCGCTTTACTGACTTAATGCAGTGGGTAATGGAATTGGATAACTTCGACGACGATCCCAATCACTGCGGTGAGCGAATTTTAGAAGCGATACAACTGGCCTGGATTGAGGAAGCCGATTAATTTGGCCGTGTTGACCATGGTTGTATGTTTTTGCTGCGATTTAGTGAACATTTTTTCACAGCAGCGCTTGCGTTGTGTCGTTATTCCACGTGAGTGTGTAATAACGCGGTAAAAGTGTTCAATCAACGCTGTCCTAAGGGGGCAATTATTGGATTCGTTTAACAGGCATTTTCTCATGGTAGCTGCTCGTTCGTATGGAATAACCATACTTCTCTCGACGCGCCTCGATAGAATCTCTGTTAACTCGAACAAAATCTATACCACAAAGATCAACACGCCCTAGCATTTTTTTACTTTTTTAGCTATTTACTCATCATAGATATTAGCCAAGGCTGAGAAAAGTCTATACAATATGCGACCTTTTACGAGACCTTATATTTCGGACGAAAACAATGAGTAATGAAAGCAGAAAACGACCTTTATATATCCCCTATGCAGGACCAACCTTGCTGGAAACACCTTTGCTGAATAAAGGCAGTGCTTTTAGTGCTCAAGAGCGAGTTAACTTTAACCTTACAGGTTTGATCCCGCCGCGTTTTGAAACCATAGATGAACAAGTAGAACGCGCCTACATGCAGTATTCAAGTTTTAGAAGTAGCTTGAACAAACACATCTACCTGCGCAACATTCAAGATAAAAACGAAACGCTATTTCACGCTTTAGTGCAAGCGCATCTAGAAGAAATGATGCCGATTATTTATACCCCAACAGTGGGTGATGCATGTGAAAAGTTTTCTGATATTTATCGCTCTAATCGCGGTTTGTTTATCTCGTATTCTGAGCGTCATCAAATTGATGATATTTTACAAAATGCAACCAAGCACAAAGTAAAAGTTATTGTCGTGACCGATGGCGAGCGCATTCTTGGCCTTGGCGACCAAGGTATTGGTGGTATGGGGATACCTATTGGTAAGCTGTCACTATACACCGCGTGCGGTGGTATCAGTCCTGCTTACACCATGCCTATCATGCTCGATGTAGGTACCAACAATGAAACCTTGCTAAACGATCCTATGTATATGGGCGCCCGTCACAAGCGTATCAGCCAAGAGCAGTACGACGAATTTGTTGAATTGTTTATTCAAGCGGTGAAACGTCGCTGGCCGGGTGTGCTATTGCAATGGGAAGATTTTGCCCAACCCAATGCGATGCCATTGCTAGAGCGCTACCGCAATGAGATTTGTTGCTTTAACGACGACATTCAAGGTACCGCGTCGGTAACAGTAGGTACGTTATTGGCGGCGTGCCGAATTAAAGGTAAGAAACTGTCAGAGCAAAAAGTCGCCTTTGTTGGCGCGGGCTCAGCAGGTTGTGGTATTGCCGAGCAAATCATTGCCCAAATGACCTCAGAAGGTTTAACCGACCAACAAGCCCGTCAGCAAGTGTTTATGGTTGACCGGTTCGGTCTGTTAACCGAAGGCATGCCCGATCTTCGCGATTTCCAACAAAAGCTAGTGCAGTCGAGTGATGCGTTAAGCGATTGGAATTTTTCGGGCGAATACGCCTCGTTATTAGATGTGATGCACTGTGCGAAACCCGACATTTTAATTGGTGTGTCAGGTCAAGCTGGTTTGTTTACCGAGCAAGTGATCAAAGCCATGCACGCTGGCACTAAAACGCCAATCATCTTCCCGCTATCAAACCCGTCGCGTCAAGTGGAAGCGCACCCAGAGCAAGTTATTGAGTGGACTGAGGGCGATGTTGTGATCGCCACAGGTAGCCCGTTCGAACCAATTGAGTACCAGGGTAAAAGCTATCCTATTGCTCAGTGTAATAACTCGTATATCTTCCCTGGTATCGGTTTGGGTGTTGTCGCCGCAAAAATTCGATTTATCAGTGATGAAATGCTAATGGCTGCCAGTGAAACCCTTGCTGAAGAATCGCCATTGGCTAATACGGGTAAGGGTGGACTACTACCACCACTGACGCAAATTTCAGAGATCAGTAAGAAGATCGCCTTTAAGATTGGCAAAATCGCAATTGAACAAGGTTTGGCGCTAGAGGTATCTGATGAGCAGTTATTGCAAAGTATCGAAGATAACTACTGGAAACCAGAATATCGTCAATACAAGCGCACCACGATTTAACGCGTTATATTCGCAACGCGAAGTGACTTAAAAAAACGCCGTACTTGATAAGAGTACGGCGTTTTTTGTATTTGATAGCCAGTTGTACACTGGCAATACTTTATTTGTCTTTAGCTTGGTACGGTTCGCCTTGAGTCATCCACTCTGGCGCCGGCTTGCCTTTTAGGTGATGGTCAAAGTACTGCATCATTTTAATCGTATAGTCGACTTTATTAGGGTACTTCTTCAGGTGATGTGGCTCACCTTCGTATTGCAATAAAATAACGTCTTTTTCTAAACGGCGCATTGCTAAATACATTTCCACACCTTGCTGCCACGGCACAGCGTCATCTACGTCGCCAAATTGCATTAACAATGGCGTATTAATGCGATCGGCAAAAAATACCGGTGAATTTTCAATGTATAAATCACGGCGTTCAAACAGTGAGGCGCCAATGCGACTTTGGCCTTGCTCGTATTGGAATTGACGAGCAAGCCCAGTACCCAAACGGATGCCTGAATAGGCGCTGGTCATATTCGATACCGGTGCACCAGACACGGCGGCAGCGTACATATCGGTTTGGGTAATGGCTTGCAGAGTTTGGTAACCGCTCCAGCTGTGGCCGTGTAAGCCTATAGCATCTGGATCGGCAACACCCATGTCGATGATTTTTTGCAAACCGGGCAAAATCGATTTATTGGTCGAATCACCAGGGGTGCCAATATCAAAGTGCACATCTGGCAAGAAGATAGCGTAGCCATTTGATGTGTACAGTGGGAAGTTCGGACGATGGTTAACCTTCATCTGATTAAACTCATACATACGTTGGCTAAACAGGCGGTAGTAGTAAACCACCACAGGGTATTGCATGCCTTCAATGTAGTTGGCCGGCTTAATTAAAATACCTTGGTGTTTTTCACCGTCTAACGAGCTCCATTCTACCAACTCTGGAGAACCCCATAAAAACTCATTAATTTGCGGGTTAACATCGGTAACTTTTTTACCATTGGCTGGATTTAAATCCGACACCCAAATATCTGGAAACTCGTTAAAGTCTTCGCGAGTAAAGATTATTTTATCTGCGTCTTTTGCTTTGCCGATAAAACGATACTTTTTGTTATCTTCAACAAGTTTGCTTGGTGCGTCATCACTGCCCAAGGTTAGCTGATAAAAACCGTAGTTTTTCAATTTATGGTTATAGCTTGTTAGCAGTAGCGATTCATCTTCAGCAAAGAAGTCATTGTCTGGATCAAGGTCATTAATGCGAAAACGCAGTGAGTTTGGGCGGCCTGTAGTACAGGTTAAACAGCTGGCATCATCACCGTCGATTGGTAATAACCAAATATCGTATTTGTCGTAAACTAAAACGCCTTCATCGTCTTCTAACCAGCCAGCAATACCATAGCCAGGCGCTGCTGATGGATAGTCGTGATCTTCATCAGCAAAGCTCACATCGATATTGGCAGTTAAGTTGACTCGGGTTTTTCTTTTGCTGTCATACGACCAATATGCACCATCTTGATAGTAAGCGGCGTAGCGACCTGACTCACTAACTTTTACTGGTGTATAGCTACTGAGTTTCTCAGCGATAAGGTGCTTATCACCGTCGTCTAAATCAACTAAGTAGAAGTCTGAAAAGAACCCTTCCCACGTACGTAGCTTGCGATACTTCAAGTCAGACTGCCCAACAACCGCATGCTCATTGTTGGTCGCTTTTACATTTATTAATTGTTTATCAGCAAGCATCACCAAGTCTTCATCATCAACGTGATACACCGCGGTGAAGAAGGCTTTTTGGTCGGCTTCATATTGATATTTTTCGTTGGTTTTAATTAATGCATCATCACCATGCCAAACTTGTAGATTCCGCTTTGAGGTGATCTTTTCGAGATTGTATAAGTCTTGTTGGTTTTCTGGCTTAGCATCAATGTCGTCGCTAGCTTCAAGCACAGGTTTAAAGCCAAAGAACAAGCGCTCATCATCCACCGACCATGTCAGTTTGTTGGTATTGCTAACAAACCAGTTTTGTTGCTCACTGATGTCTACGCTGTGGATGCGCTGTTTATTGGCATCCCAGATGTGGACACTGTGCTGGCGAACATCTTTTTTCTCGTCAAAGCTACCGACTAAAAACGCCAACTGGTCGCCATTGTGGCTCCAAGTTAAGTGGTCAAAACTTGCCGCATCGGTTTTGCTGATAACAGAAGTACTGTTGTTGACAAGGTTTAGCGCATATAAACCGTTGTCTTTGCCGTCTTCGGTTGACACGGAATAAACTAAGAGAGCTTTGTTGGGAGAGAAGCTATACGCGTCAACATTTTGTATTTGCTGGGTATTTGCGCTGGCTAAATTGGTAATTGTTAAATCGAATTTAATACGCTTGCTATTGTAAAGCTTGGCAGGTTTGCTTTCGTCAGTCTTTTCACTTGTCGCTGATGTTATTTGCTCAGCATTTTTTTCTGTTGATTCAGCACTTGAAGTAATATCTTGTTTATCGTTATCAGACTCAGCTTGCTTGGTGGTGAATGCAACAAAGCCACTGACATCGCTTAATTGATAGCTTTCAACTTTGTCAGCCAGTGTTTCAGCACCTGTAGCTAGGTTGATAACCTTCAATTGATTTTTAAGCTTTTTCTTATCTTTTTTACTGGCTTGCTCGGTTTCAAGTAAGCTTGGTTTGATTAGTGTCGCGGCGTATTTACCATCGGCGGATACGTGACCAGAGCTACCTAGCTCAACGCTAAAGGCAGAATCGTTTATGGTCGAGATAACATGAAAGCTGCTGTCGCCTCGATCTGGCTTTGTAGCATATGATAACCAATTACCGTTGTCATTGAGTTGTGGAGATTTTATCTCTTTAAACTTCATCACATCGGTAACTTGTAAAGGGCGTTGCTCTTGCGCTGTGGCGATTGGACTAAAACACGAAGCGATAGCCACGGAAAGGGCCAAACTGAGTTTTGGCATGTTTAACAGGTTTTTTGTTTTCATAATAGGCCTGATCATCAATAGTTTGTTTCGATTATGCTGTTTCACCATAACAAATCAACCTTATTCCCGATTAATAGCAGAAAAATGACGATAAATAGGGTAAGGTTGAGACATTGATTTGCATAACCGATGACTGGATAATTTTTCCTATGTATCACCGACAGCAACTTATTGGCCATTGGTACCGCTCAGAACAACAGGGCGATGAGCATTATAGTGAATTTGCTCAGCTCCGCGCTGATGGTAGCTTTTGCTTCACCTTTTACGTTTTTCAAAAAGACGGCACGTTAGTTGACGAAATCAGTGAGTTTGGTGATTGGGGGGTGGTTGGAAATATTCATTTTACCATTACCAAATCCGAACAAATCGCGGGAAAAGATTACCCCGCTGATTTAGAAAATGAAGACAATTATCAGGCCTACAGAATTGTAAAATTAACCGAAAATGAATTTACCTATGAGCACATAGTGACTGGTGAAAGCTACACCCTGTCTAGGGTACAGAGTGATTAAGTAGAATTACAAAATCCTGCTAAACTTAATATATTATTATATTTGTTAATAACTTAAGGTAAGCGACCAGGTATCTATAATGGAGCAATCAACTAAAAGTTACAGTGTAAATCGCGACTTAGCTAAGTTTCCAAGCAATGCCAATGGCAACATGTTGTGGCATATGGCACTAGAGGGAGACGATTTAAATCGCCCGAGAGAAATTCAATTTTCGGTGATCTTTCCCTCTCAGGAGCAAGCGTTAAAATTTGGCAATATATTACTGGCCAACAATCAGAAATTGTCCTTCTGCCCTTACTTAGAAAACCCAGAACATCCATGGGAAATTACCGCCTACCCAGAGATGGCAGCGAGCTATGATAATATTGTCGCTTATCAATCATTACTAGAAACTCACGCAAGAAAGTTTGATGGTATTTACGATGGGTGGTATTGTCCCCCTCAAAGCTCATAACACAGACCGCTATCGGGGAGCAGTATGTCCGGTATTGACCTTTCACAATTAACCAGCGTTAGTAAATTAACGGCAAAGTCGTTTCACGATCAAAAGGCATTGATCAAAAAAGTGTTGCTCGGACGACGCGTTCATTGCAAAAAATGTCGCCAACTGATCGCTTTTACAGAAAAAAATCACAATCATCCCGCGAAAATTTGTTGTCCCAAAGGCTGTACCGATATCGAACTTGATATCGGCTAGCATCAATGTTGCTATGAACTATCTTGCTCACCTTTATTTTGCCAAAAACACGCCGTACTCTGCCGTAGGTAATTTAATGGGCGACTTCATGAAGGGGGTGGATAAAGAGGCGTTACCAGAGCAAACCCTGCGAGGTATTGAGACCCACCGAATGATAGATAGGTACACTGATAGTCATCATTTGGTGCGCTCGTTAAAGCCGCTTTTGAGTGAGCGACGCCGGCGTTTTTCAGGCTTGATTAGTGATGTGGTTTTTGATCATTTTTTGGCAAAACATTGGCAACAATTTCACCCGCAAACTCTTCCCCATTTTTGTCAGCAAACTTATCGAAATATACAAGCTTATCCCGAACCGCTACCGGGGCGCATGCCACGCGTTGTTGAGTCGATGATACGAGATAATTGGCTGGCGGCGTACGCCGATCTCGTTATCACAGGGCAAGCGATAGATTCAATGTCAAAGCGAATTCGTTTTAAAAATCAGCTAGCAGGCGCTATTGATGAAGTAATTACTCACTACGATGTATATGAACGTCATTTTCTTGAATTTTTTCCGTACTTACGTCGCCATGTCGAAAGGCATGGCAACGAATAACCAAACAGACTTATAAAAACGTGCAAATATCGTCAAATGGCTTTTTATGTTGCGCGTGTTTGGGGATGGTGGCGTCCGCTGCGGGGTAACCGGCAATTAACAGCATATAGGCGCGTTCGTTATCACCTCGCTGACAAATCTTATTCAAAAATGACATTGGCTTTGGCGTGTGGGTTAGGGTTGCTAAACCGGCGTTGTGTAGCGCGGTAATTAAAAAACCAGTAGCAATACCAACCGATTCATGCACGTAATAGTTGGTGTTGCGATCCTTAACATCTAAGCCCCCCTTTTTCTGACTAAAAATAGCAATCAACCACGGAGCAGTTTCTAAATAGGGCTTGCTGGCATCGGTGCCCAATGGCTTTAACGCATCTAACCACTCATCACCGGCACGACCACTGTAAAAACCTTGCTCGTGAAGTTCTGCTTGCTGGCGAATTTGCTTTTTCACATCGCTCGATTCAATCGCACAAAAATGCCAAGGCTGGTGATTGGCGCCACTTGGCGCTCGTCCAGCCGCTTTTATACAGTTTTCGATAACTTCCCTAGCAACAGGCTTATCACTAAATTTACGAATGGAATGACGGCGTGAAATATCGGCAAGAAATTGCTCTGAGCGCTGTCGCATTTGCTCTGGTGGATATTCAATAAAATCGCTAAGCGGTGAACAATCGTGATCTTGCATGGTAAAAGCGTCCTGTTGTAATTCTTTTTATATTTATCATTGTGCGCTAATGACACGCATGAAAATCACTATAAACAGGAAAGGGTGTTAAGTACAAGAAGCAAATACAAGAAGTTACTACAACAAGAAAATAGAAAAATTAGAGCTGCAAGCAAAATGGCCGTTGTTAATTGAAGTTGTAGGGGTATCTCTGCAAGCCCCGTCGCGTCAGGTGTTTTAGGTGGTTTTTAGGGGCTTGCGAGTATTTTTTTGGAGCTGATATATAAGATGCTTACTAGCGAATGATTATCAAATGCTTACCAAAGCAAAGACAACGAAAACAGAATAAAGCTGGCACCAAACGCCATTTTTATGCGCGCTTTATTGGCATCGCTTATCGCTAACGCATTGGACTTTTTGCCCACATAGGCATACAGCATGGGAAAGGTAAACGCCGAGCACATGCTAATACTCATCAGTGGGATAAACTGCTCCGCCATAGGTTTAGATGCATCAACAAACTGCGGCAACAGTGCACTAAAGAACAACAACGCTTTAGGGTTAGTAATCGCCACGGTAAAGTGTTTACGCCACATATGGCGACGTTTAATCGAACGAGCCACCATTGCTACGCCACTAGCCTGTGCTCTGGCTGAGCGAATGATGTTGACGCCCAAATAACACAGGTAACTACAGCCAAGTAGTTTCAACAACATAAACGCGGTAGGCGAGGCTAAAACTAAACTGGTTAAGCCCATTGCCGATAATGCCGCCAATATTAAAATAGCCGTCATGTGACCTGTTACCGCTACCCCTGATTTACGCAAACCTGCCATCGCGCCATTCTCAGCGGCAACAAAGTTCGATGGACCAGGTAGGGCAGCAACCAGCGCTGACATGGTGGCATAAGTTAGATATTCAGTGATCATAGAGGCATCGTACAACAGAGAACTACAAATAAAATCAGCGCGCATTATACGGATATTTACGCTAATGTCTGCCTTTGTGATGTTAAAGTTTGTGTATCAATTAAAGAGTTGTTATTAGATATGTCTTTATATAGCAATTAGTTAGAATGCGTGTTAAAACATCTAAAATTCAAAAACCGACCTATAGGTTGGTAGAGACTAGAGTCTGATATATCGAGATAAAACTTCGATATTTATTAAGGAGAACCTGTGGCAAACGGAGATTTTGGCTTAAGCAATGAAGCGGCAATAATAAAAAGTGGAATACGGGAAATTTTTACACCTCATATACCCGTCGATGAAATATCTCATTTTTTTGGTAGAGAAGACGAAGCAACACGCCTTGTCAGTGTAATAAATTCACCTGGTCAACACATACTGCTTTATGGCGATCGAGGTGTAGGCAAGACTTCTCTTGCGAAAACAACCTGTAAAGTTATTTTACAAAGGCTACAACGAGGTCTCTTTTTCGAAAAGAGGTGTGATTCAGGTGATTCATTCTCTTCTATTTTTGAAGAGGCACTGGAAGCATCAGGAGTTGACCTATCTTTTAAAGAAGAAGTTCATACGCACAATGATGGTGGCGGCGCCGGACTAAACGCAGGCATAGTGAAAGCAAGTGTGTCATCTAAACGAGAGACGAAAACAACCAGTGCTCCTAATTTCAAACCTGAATCACCCTCTTGGGTCGCTAATCAGCTGAAAGGGTTGTCAGGTATAATGTTGATTGATGAAGCCGATGCTATAGCGTTAGATTCAGATAAGAAAAAAATAGCAGAATTAATAAAACTATTAAGCGACAATAATTCCAATTTTAAAATTATTGTTGTTGGCATTGCTACCACAGGAGAGGAGTTGACAGCGGGGCATCCATCTGTGGAGCGGTGTCTAAAAGAGGTATCATTACAAAGAATGTGTGATGATGATTTAAAAAAGCTAATATTAAATGGTATGCATAGGCTCTCTTTGATACCAGATAATGATGTAGTGGACAAAATCGTCGATATTAGTGCAGGTTTCCCTCATTTTACGCACTTAATAAGTTTAAAATGTGGAGAAGCGGCAATCATAAACAAAAATAAACACGTTACCGTGGATGTATTGAAGTCAGCACTTAATGAAGCTGTTAAAGATTCAGAAGGTGCGTTACAAAGAATGCTAGAGTCGACCTTGAGGGCTTTGAATACTCCACAAGAGTATAAGTTATTATTATTGACAGCTTCATATTGCAATACCCCTGAATTTAGAAGCGCAGAGTTAAGGGATAAATTAATGAGTAAATTTGGTGTAGAGGTTGACTCAAAGGCTTTAAGTCGAAGGTTAACAAAACTAACTCAAGGTGAAAAAACAACAATTTTACATAAGCCAGCCAGAGGATGCTTTCAATTCACCGATCCTCGAATGCCAAGTTTTCTAAAAATGGCATTGAACTCTGATGATAACGAACTTTAACACTAACGACAGTTAAACTGAGCAATAAAAAAGCGCCTTGCGGCGCTTTTTTAGTATCTAGCTGTTAGTGATTAACCAACAAACTTACGGGCGTTGCGGAACATGCGTACCCATGGTGAGTCTTCTAACCACTCGTCTGGGTGCCACGAGTTAGCAACCGTTCTAAATACTCGCTCAGGGTGTGGCATCATAATGGTTACACGGCCATCAGTGGTTGTTAGTGAGGTGATACCGTCTGGTGAACCGTTCGGGTTCGCAGGGTATGTTTCAGTAACATCACCGTAGTTGTTTACGTAACGCATTGATACGGTACCTGAGTCGTTTGCAGCGCCAATTGCGTCTTCTGAAGCGAACTCAGCACGACCTTCACCGTGAGATACAGCGATTGGCATGCGAGAGCCTTCCATACCTTTGAAGAAGATTGACGGCGACTCTTGGATCTCAACTAATGAGAAACGTGCTTCAAAACGCTCTGAGCGGTTTTGTACAAAGTGTGGCCAGTGGTCACTACCAGGGATGATTTCTTTTAAGTTAGAAAGCATCTGACAACCGTTACATACACCTAATGAGAAGGTGTCTGCGCGGTGGAAGAAGGTCTTGAACATTTCACGAGCTTGGTCGTTGAACAAGATTGATTTCGCCCAACCTTCACCTGCACCTAGTACGTCACCGTAAGAGAAACCACCACAAGCAACTAAGCCTTTGAAGTTGGCAAGATCAACACGGCCACCTAGGATGTCTGACATGTGAACGTCAACAGTGATAAAGCCAGCACGGTCAAAGGCTGCTGCCATTTCAACGTGAGAGTTAACACCTTGTTCACGTAAGATAGCAACTTTCGGGTTGCTCTCTGCTGTAGCGTCCTTCGCGATTAAGTCAGCAACGATATCTTCGTTGATGTCGAATGTTAAGTGCGCGTTTAGACCTGGATCTTCAGTATCGAACTTCTGTGCGTGCTCTTGTTCAGCGCACTCTGGGTTGTCACGCATTGACTGCATCTTGAAGGTCGTTTCTGCCCAAACGGTACGGTAGTAAGTACGGGTGTTAGCAAGTACTTCTTCACCGTCACGAGTAAAGCGGATAACGTCTTCGTTGTTGATGCGACCAATATCAGTGAAACATTCCATTAAGCCGTATTGCTCAATGATGGCGTGAATTGCATCAACGTCGTCTTCGCGGATTTGGATTACCGCACCAAGCTCTTCGTTAAATAGTACGCTTAGGTTGTCACCAGCAAGCTTGCTGATATCAATATCAACACCCGTGTGACCAGCAAACGCCATTTCAGCTACGGTTGTGAATAAACCACCGTCTGAACGGTCATGGTACGCTAGTAGTTTTTCATCACGTACTAAGTGTTGAATTAAGTTGAAGAAGTTCTTTAAGTCTTCCGCGTTATCAACGTCTGGTGTCTCAGTACCTAATTGCTTGTAAACCTGAGCGATACATGAACCACCTAAACGGTTCTTACCTTTTGAAAGGTCAATCGCAACAATGCGAGAATCGCCTTTGTCAGTGCGAAGCTCTGGGGTAACGGTTTTACGGATATCTTCAACACGACCGAAAGCAGTAATAACCAATGATAATGGTGCAGTAACCGCTTTTTCTTCGCCGTTCTCTTCCCACTTGGTCTTCATACTCATTGAGTCTTTACCAACAGGAATGGTTAGGCCAAGTGCTGGACATAACTCTTCACCAACCGCTTTAACCGCTTCGTAAAGACCTGCATCTTCACCTGGGTGACCCGCTGCAGCCATCCAGTTAGCTGAAAGCTTGATGTTGTTTAAATCACCAATGTCGGCACTTGCGATGTTGGTTAATGATTCTGCTACTGCTAAGCGTGCTGATGCACCGTAGTTAAGTAGAGCAACAGGTGTTCTTTCACCCATCGACATTGCTTCACCGTGGTAGGTATCGAGCGCTGCTGCTGTTACCGCGCAATCTGCTACAGGTACTTGCCATGGGCCAACCATTTGATCACGTGCAACCATACCCGTTACTGAACGGTCACCAATTGTGATAAGGAATGTTTTTTCAGCGATAGTTGGTAGACGTAATAAACGGTCTGCCGCATCGGCTAAATCAACATCTGCTAGCTCAAGCTCTTTACCAGTTTCAGTGCGTGACTCAACATCACGGTGCATTTTCGGTGTTTTACCTAGTAATACGTTTAGCGGTAAATCGATAGGCTTAGCAAGCGACTCGTCGTCAGCAAAGTGGCTGTCAGTTAGCGTTAAGTGCTCTTCTTCGGTTGCGTAACCTACTACTGCAAACGGTGCGCGCTCACGCTCACAGATTGCACGGAACTCTTCAACACGCTCTGGTGCTACCGCTAATACGTAACGTTCTTGTGATTCGTTACACCAAATTTCTAGTGGTGACATGCTACGCTCGTCGTTTGGTACGTTGCGAAGTTCAAAGTTACCACCGCGGCCGCCATCAGATACTAGCTCTGGGAAGGCGTTCGATAGACCACCGGCACCCACATCGTGGATAAATAGAATTGGGTTATCGTCACCTTGTTGCCAACAGCGATCGATAACTTCCTGACAACGACGCTCCATTTCTGGGTTGTCGCGTTGTACCGAAGCAAAGTCTAGGTCTTCGTCTGATTGACCTGAAGCCATTGATGAGGCAGCACCGCCACCAAGGCCGATGTTCATCGCTGGACCACCTAGTGCGATAAGCGCTGCACCAACAACGATTTCACCTTTTTCTACGTGCTCGCTACGGATGTTACCTAAACCACCTGCGATCATGATTGGCTTGTGGTAACCACGTACTTCTTCACCGTTAAACGAGTTTACGTTTTCTTCGTAAGTACGGAAGTAACCTAAAATGTTTGGACGACCAAATTCGTTGTTAAACGCCGCGCCACCTAGTGGGCCTTCCATCATAATGTCTAATGCATTAACGATACGGCTTGGCTTGCCAAAGTCCGTTTCCCACGGTTGTTCAAAACCTGGAATACGCAAGTTAGATACAGAGAAACCAACTAAACCTGCTTTTGGCTTAGAACCGATACCGGTTGCACCTTCGTCGCGAATTTCACCACCAGAGCCTGTTGCTGCACCTGGGAATGGCGAAATTGCCGTAGGGTGGTTGTGCGTTTCAACTTTCATAAGAATGTTGATGTCTTCAACGTTGTAGGCGTACTCGTTAGTTTCTGGGTCTGGGAAGAAACGACCAGCTTCTGAACCAACCATTACTGCAGCGTTGTCTTTATAAGCGCTTAGTACGTTATCTGGGTTAGTTTCATAGGTATTTTTGATCATTTTAAACAGCGACTTAGGCTGTTCTACACCATCGATAGTCCAATCGGCGTTAAAGATCTTATGGCGACAGTGCTCTGAGTTTGCTTGTGCGAACATGTAAAGTTCAATGTCGTTCGGGTTACGACCAAGCTCAGTGAAGTTTTCTACTAAGTAGTCGATTTCATCTTCAGCAAGTGCTAAGCCTAACTCGATATTGGCTTTAACAAGTGCGTCGCGACCGCCAGTTAAGATATCAACCGACTTTAATTTACCAGGTTCCGCTGTGGCAAATAATACCTGTGCATCGCCACTGTCAGTAAAGATGGTTTCCATCATTCGGTCGTGGATTAACGAGGCAAGATCAGCGCTTTGTTGCTCTGTAAGCTCGGCTGATGTAGTTACGTAGTAAGCGAGACCGCGTTCAAGACGAATGATTTTATCAAGACCACAGTTGTGAGCGATGTCAGTCGCTTTAGAAGACCAAGGTGAGATAGTGCCCGGGCGAGGAGTTACAAGAAGTAAAGTTCCTTGTGGTTCGTGCTCTTCGATCTTTGGACCGTAGGTTAATAGCTTCGCTAGCTTGCTTGACTCGTCAGCTGAAAGCTCGGCGCTTTGATGACTAAAGTGCATGAACTCTGCGTAGATATCAGTGACCGGCAGATTTAACTGTGCGCATTGCTCGAGTAGCTTGTTAATTCTGAAATCGGAAAGCGCCGGAGCGCCACGTAAGATTTCCATAGTTTGTCTCACCATAGTTATTAATTAAATACCAATTCCATTGCGAAAATAGAGGTTAATCGCAATGGAATAAATACTTATCAAGGAAATTGAGGTGTATCACGTCTCGGGAGCTGATTTTTCGCGCGCATTATAAAAGAAATCACACAATTTAGTAAGAGGAAAACAGTTTGATTACATATTTATTGTAAAAAAAAGCTGTAATATTTTTTTTAATGCCGTCACAATGACATCGTTATGAAAAAAATAATAAATATAATTCAAAATGTTGGTCAGTTTCGGTCGCTGTTTTTAGTGTTTTTATTAACCCTGATTACAGGGTGCAAACAGTCCACTTCTGAAACCTCTCTAGATAATATACTTGAACGCAAGCAAGTCAACGTCGGTACTTTGTTTGGTCCCAATAGTTACTATATTGGCGCAAAAGGTGCGCAGGGCTTTGAGTACGAGTTGGCCAAAAGCTATGCGCAAAGTCTGGGTGTTGAATTAAATATTGTACCAACGTATTCACTAGACGAGCTATTTAGTAAGCTCGAGCAGGGTGAGGTTGATATTCTCGCCGCCGGTTTGGCAGTTACTGAACAGCGGCGCAAGCGTTTTCGCTTTGCCCCAAGCTATAAAAATGTCAGTCAAAAGCTGGTGTTTAAACAAGGCCGAGCGTGGCCGCGCAGTATCGAAGATGTCGACGCACCGATTACAGTAGTCAAACATTCAAGTCACGAAGAAAACCTGCAGCAGTTACAGCGGCAATACGCCAACCTAGACGTGGCTTCCACTGACGTCTTTGACAGCGACGAATTATTAGCACAGGTCATTGAGGGGCGTATCGATTTTACCGTTGCCGACAGCCATAGTTTGGCGTTGAAGCGACGTTATTATCCCGAGTTATCGGTGGCGTTTACCATTGACACCGCAAAACCAATTGCTTGGGCGATAAGCCAAAACAGTGATGATGCGCTACTGGCATCGCTGGTCGAATTTTTTGGTGATCGCCACACCAATGGGATGATTTTAGCGCTCGATGATAAGTACTACGGTCATGTTCAAGACTTTAATTACGTTGATACGCGCGCATTTATCGGTGCTATTGAGCATAAACTCCCCCAGTATGCGCACTTATTTCAGCGTTACAGCAAAAGCATCGATTGGCGATTATTAGCGGCACTCAGTTATCAAGAATCTCATTGGAATCCCCATGCTCGTTCGTATACAGGGGTGCGAGGAATGATGATGTTAACGCTGCCAACCGCTAAGCAAATGGGGGTTGTTAATCGCCTGGATAGCGAGCAAAGTATTCGTGGCGGAGCACAGTATTTAGCGCGCTTAATGGCACGTGTACCGGCGCGCATTCAAGATCCCGATCGCCGCTGGTTTGCCCTTGCTGCCTACAACATAGGTTGGGGACATTTAGAAGACGCGCGTCGTTTAACTGAGCAACAAGGGGGCGATCCGGATCGATGGATTGATGTCAAGGAGCGCTTAGTGCTATTGCAACAGCGAAAATATTACCAGCACACCCGATATGGTTTTGCTCGTGGTAGTGAAGCCGTTGACTACGTAGAAAACATTCGCGCATATTACGACACGCTTGTTTATATGGCACAAAAATCACGTCTTTTTGACACTGAGAGTAAGGTTGTTAATAGTGACGTGTCTGCCGCACCCTAAGGGGCGAACAGGGTTGAATAACACTGACGTGATTTGACCTGGCAGAGCGCTAGACGGACAAAGAAATAGAGGGGCACACCAATAGTGGTTGTGTCATTAAATTGTCACATTGTTGGCTTAACCTTGGTGCGGTAAATAAGGAGGTAAAATGAGAAAATATACGTGTAAAGCGAATCAGCGCCGGCGTTTGGTTAGAGCAAACCACCGCAAAGTGACAACGCGTTATCGAGTGTATTACCGAGTAGTGTTGGCGCGAGAGCCTAACGAACAAAACGACTAATCGTTATCAGGCGTGTTATTTACCTTAGCAAGTGCGGCTTTGTGGGCTTTTTTTAACGCCTTTTTCTCCGCCCTACGTCGTTTAAAAAAGCTCGACAGTTTACTAGCGCATTGCTCTGCCAAAACTCCCGATGTGACCTCCACTTGATGGTTAAGGCGCTGATCATCAGTTAAGTTGAACAGACTACCACAGGCCCCTGTTTTTAAGTCTGACGTTGCAAATACCAGTCGTTGAATACGGCTGTGCACTAACAACCCCGCACACATAGGGCACGGCTCTAACGTGACATACAGCGTACAGTTTAACATTCGATAATTATTTAACTGTTCACCTGCGGCTCTAATGGCTTGCATCTCGGCGTGGGCCGATGGATCGTTCAGCTGAATCGACTGATTCCAACCTTCTGCTATGATCTTATTGTCGTGGACGATAACAGCGCCAACTGGAATTTCCCCCTGCTGCTCGGCGATATCCGCTAGTTCTAAGGCGCGTCGCATGTAATAAAGATCTAATTGCTGTTGGCTTGCTGCTGTCATAAATGTCGCGGTTTTTACCAATAAGTGGTTAAAGTTTTACGAGTCCTATTGGCGATATTATACAAAGTATTGAAACAATGTGCGTTTTATTTCGGTATGCAATTTGCAGCCCTATGAGTTAAGACGCCAGTTATAGCCGGTTTAATTACCTGTAAGCGTTGCGATTGTTGATATTAACGAAATAAAGAGAGGTAGCTCAGTGCGTATATTTGAATTTTTAATCGTGTTTGTTATTGCCTACGGTTTTTATGAGTTTTTTAAACATCGTCGCCTTGTGCTCAAACAGCAACAAAGTCAATCATCAAGCTCCGAAGAAGTGGATCAAGAGTTAACGGCGTTAAAAAAGCGGGTTGAGGTACTAGAAAAAATAGTCACCGATAAAGGTTATCAGGTGAATCAAGAAATCGACGATTTGTAATATCGCACGAATAAGTAGTTTGTATTGCCCTGACGTTGCTTAGATAGGGTAAGCGTTAATCGAATAACCTCAGCGTCCGGTACTGTGGGCGTAATCACTGTGTATCAGGTCGCCGAGATCACGCGGATAACAGCACGCCATTTATAAAAACAGGGTGAGGAGGTCGTTGAGGTAACGCCGCCCTAGCGCGGTTATTTGCCATTCGTTCGGTGCGTTCTGGTTTAGCAAGCCTTTGGCTATCGCCTTAGACAACATCGGTTCAATTGAGGCAATAGCGATGCCTGTCGCCGATTCAAAATCTGCCGCGCTAAACGGCGAAAATAAACGCAGTCGATTCATCATATATTCAAATGTTCGATCGTTATCGTCCACGCTATCTATGCGTTCGAGGTAATCTCGCTCGGCGAGCATGTAACTCTTTGGTGATTTAACTTTGACGGTACGCCAAATAGTATTGGTTGTCGCATCGGTTATCTTGCCATGGGCACCACAGCCAATCCCCAAGTAGTCTCCGTGTTGCCAATAATTTAGATTATGACGACAGCGTTTTGAGTCGCTTTTGGCAAACGCCGATACTTCGTATTGTTGATATCCCGCTTCGGCCAGTAAGGCAAACCCTTGCTCTTGGATGTCCCATAGAACATCGTCGGCAGGTAGTGTTGGTGGTTTTGAATAAAATGACGTATTTGGTTCAATAGTCAACTGATACCACGATAAGTGATCGGGTTGCAGAGCAATGGCTTGTCGCAAATCGTCTAAGGCGCCATTAATCGATTGTTGCTCTAAGCCATGCATCAAGTCTAAGTTAAAACTTTTTATGCCACATTGCTTGGCTATTTGAGCGGCATTAATGGCTTGTTGACTGTCGTGAATTCGACCGAGCTTTAGCAGTTTGTCTGAGGCAAAGCTCTGTACGCCAATTGATAGACGGTTAACGCCGGCATTGGCAAAGCCTTTAAATTTTTCCGCTTCGACAGTGCCGGGATTGGCTTCCATAGTGATTTCCATATCATCACGACAGTCGAAGCGTTGCTTGATAGCTAAAATTAACTGCTCTATCGCCGCACTGGATAATAAACTCGGCGTACCACCACCAATGAATACAGAGTATAACGGTCGGTTTATATCAAAGCGCTTGATATCACTGTCTAAGTCAGCAATGAGGTCGTTAATGTAAGCCGTTTCATCAATTTGTGACTTCAAGGTGTGTGAGTTAAAGTCGCAATAGGGGCACTTTTGTACACACCAAGGGATGTGCACATACAAGGACAGCGGTGGTGTTTTTAGCACGTTTAGTCTCGACTTTGTAAGGCGTTTATCAACTGTTGTAGCGCCTGACCACGATGGCTTAGTTGATTTTTTATATCGCGTGGAAGTTGTGCCGATGTTTGTTGGTATTGCTCTACCCAAAACAAGGGGTCATAGCCAAATCCCTGGTCGCCGTGAGGCTCAGTAGTGATACTTCCAGGCCAAATACCGTGACAAATAATGGGCGTCGGGTCATCGGCATGACGCATAAAAACCAGCACACAATGAAACTGAGCACCGCGCTGTTCTGCACTCACCCCGTCGAGGGCGGCAAGTAGCTTTTGATTGTTTTTTTGGTCTGTCGCCTCGTCGCCAGAATAACGCGCTGAGTAAATACCAGGAGCCCCATTGAGATAATCGACAGCCAACCCAGAGTCATCAGCAATAGCTGGTAAGCCGGTCACTTTTGCCGCGTGACGGGCTTTAATGATGGCGTTTTCAACAAACGTAGTGCCGGTTTCCTCGGCATCGGACACGTCGAAATCACTTTGTGGAACCACGTCGATATGTTGGTCTGCAAGTAATTCGGCCAACTCTTTTACTTTGCCTTGATTGCCAGTGGCAAGCACAATTTTTTTCATCATATGTTTGGACTTACTGATCGATTAGTCGGGCTGTTATAGTAAAAAAGTGCGGGCGAACGCACTTTTTTAGGTAATACATAGCAGGCGATTCTACCATGTATTGCTTATTCTACGTAAAACTTTTGGCTAAACTCTAGCGTGTGTTGTTCACCATTGTCGTTGATCAAAATATTAAACTTGTAGGTTTCGTCATTAGGGTAGTCAACAATGGCGATGTAGTAGATCGCATCACCCTCTTTTATTTGCTCAAACTCTAAGTTCATTGTCTGACCAACGAGGTTAATTGCCGTACCCGATATGCCAACCGCCTTGGCCGGCTTGCCAGGTTGACTGGCATCGAGTACTGAAATATTAACAAAGCCCTTGTAGCGGCTGCGTTCAATACCATAATTGGTCGCAATATCAGGCTGTAAAATTGCCGTAGACAAGCCGATGTAATGAACTTCTAAATCACCCAGTTTGACCATTTGTTCTGCGTTGGCTGTGAATGTCACCAAACCTAAACACAGTATCGAAAACATCAATTGATTAAAGCGCTTGATCATCATCGCCTCTCTTTTATCGCTAAAAACTATGATTGATATGTAAGTATAGACGGTGCTTGGTGACAGCCCCAGTCAAAATGTTTAACACATTGTGACTGAGGGGACACTAGACCTGCTTTTATAACGCGTACCAGTATGGAATGGTGGTGTTGAAAAAGGCATTGATCATACTGAGTAGTAAAAACGCAATCACCACTGATAAATCAATCCCGCCCAAGTCGGGTAAAATGCGTCGTATGGGGCGTAAAAACGGTTCGGTAAGCTGGCCAAATACCATTTGGATTGGGGTTGGGTGCTGCACAACCCAACTCATCAGTGCCATTATCAGCATAACCACAAACAGCAAGTATCCACTTTCTTTGACTAAATACAATAAACCAAGATACAGCAATAAACCAATATCCGGTGCGGAACCTTGCAGGCTACTAATGGTGTAAAGTTTGGCTACGGCAACGATAAATGCGACTGCAATTGTCGCCAGATCGATACCTTTGATACCCGGAATAACGCGCCGGAACGGAATCACTACGGGATTGGTTACTTTAACCACAAATTGACTTAACGGGTTGTAAAAATCGGCTCGAACCGCTTGCAACCAAACTCGTAAAATTAACAACATAAAAAATGTGTCAAAGACAAAGTTTAGTAAGATCAGCAATGCTTCCATTATGACTCCATGCGCAAAGGCACTGTTATTAATAAGTTGTTATTGTTCGCGCGTGCAATGTCGAGATGGTATTTAACTCACTTGCTCATTACACGCGATACCAGTGTTAGATAAAGTCTACACTATTTTGCGAGGCAACTGTGATTAACCCTTGGCTCTGCAACCCAAATAGCACTGACTCGTTCACTAGTTGTTGTCTTCGGTCATTTGTTGCGCGCGTTTCTTGCAATTAACCATCGCTTTAGCGACCAATTGTTCAAGACCGCCTTCAGCCAGAGTAGTTAGCGCCGCATGGGTTGTTCCACCTTTAGAGGTGACGTTTTCCCGCAAGGTGGTAAGTGACTCTGAATTGTGCACCGCCATCTGCGCTGCGCCAAGCGCTGTTTGCTGCACTAATTGACGCGCCGTATGTTGATCAAAGCCAAAGTCCATCGCTTGTTTTTGCATGGCTTCCATAAAGGCGAAGAAGTACGCAGGACCCGAGCCTGACACGGTAATTAAATTGTCAATTTCTTCTTCGTTGTTTAGCCATTGCGTTTTACCTACGGAGGCAAACATCGCATCGATATATTGTTTGGTTTCATCTGCGGTGTTGTCATCGGCGTATAGACCAGACATACCAAAACCGAGCTGTGATGGAGTGTTTGGCATACAGCGCACAATGGCTGGCTCAGGGCCGAGGACACTGCGCATTTGGGCAACACTGACCCCGGCAGCAACCGAAACGAAGCATTTTTTACTCACGTCAACCGCTTCACTGATTTGTTTGCACACCTCTTTTATTAGGTGTGGTTTAACCCCTAAAATGATTATGTCAGCTTTTTCTGCGGCGGCCAGATTGTCACTGGTTTGTGACACGCCGTACTCTTTTGCTAGCGCTTCGCGTTTTTCAGAACTCGGATTGGTAACGGTAATGGTATTGGCATCGAAACCGCCGTTGACCATGCCGATTAGGATACAGCGGTTCATATTGCCTGCGCCAATAAATGCGACGTTTTTCATCAATTAATCTCTCCTTCCAAATATTGCTGTACCGACGCGCACCATGGTTGAACCACAGGCAATGGCTGTAGCCATATCACCACTCATGCCCATCGATAGAGTATCTATTGTTGGGTATTTTTGTTGCAATTGCTTGAATAAGCTTTGCATTTTTACAAAACTCGGTTCGCTATTGCCTTTTTCAGGGATGCACATGATGCCACGTAGTACTAAGTGAGGGCAAGCGTCGACAAAGGCGGCTAAGCTGTCTAATTGTTCTACGGTCACACCGGATTTGCTCGGTTCACCACTAATATTCACTTGTAAACAGACTTGTAGCGGGGTAATGTTAACAGCACGTTGTTCGTTAAGGCGTTTTGCCGTTTTTTCTCGGTCAATTGAGTGTACCCAGTCGGCATACTCAGCGATTAAGCGGGTTTTATTGCTTTGAATTGGACCGATAAAGTGCCAGATGATATCAAATTCTGATAACGCTTTGGCTTTACTCGCAAGCTCTTGAACGTAGTTTTCACCAAATTGACGTTGGCCGGCAAGGTAGGCGGCGTTGATATCGTCAACGGGTTTGGTTTTACTTACTGCGAGTAATTGAACCGAGTTAGCCGTGCGCTGACTGTCGCAGCTTGCTTGCTCAATAGATGTTAAAACGTTAGCTAGGTTGTCAGCGATTGAACTCATAGTTTTTTATTCTGGATAACAATAATTAATAGGAATATTATGGATATTACCGAACTTTTAGCGTTTAGTGTGGAACACAACGCTTCCGATTTACACCTTTCTACTGGCATGCCACCGGCTATTCGCGTTGATGGTGACGTGCGCAAGATTAACATTCCGCCGTTAGAAGACAAAGAAGTCAATGGCTTGGTCTACGACATTATGACCGATCGCCAACGCAAAGAGTACGAAGAAAACTTGGAAGTGGATTTCTCGTTTGAAGTACCAAATCTTGCGCGTTTCAGGGTTAATGCGTTTAACCAAAACCGAGGTCCAGCAGCGGTATTTCGTACCATCCCTAGTAAAATACTATCACTGGACGAACTCGGTTGCCCAGATATTTTCCGCACTATCGCTGAAAACCCACGTGGCTTAGTACTGGTGACAGGCCCAACGGGTTCGGGTAAATCAACAACACTAGCGGCAATGGTTGATTACATCAACGAAACCAAGCGTCATCACATTCTTACCATTGAAGATCCGATAGAATTTGTGCACGACAACAAACAGTGTTTGATTAACCAGCGTGAAGTACATCGCGATACCTTGAGCTTTAACAATGCATTGCGCAGTGCACTTCGTGAAGACCCCGACGTTATTCTAGTTGGTGAGATGCGTGACCTTGAAACCATTCGCTTGGCGATGACTGCGGCAGAAACAGGTCACTTAGTATTTGGTACTTTGCACACCACGTCTGCACCAAAAACCATTGACCGTATTGTTGATGTATTCCCTGGTGAAGAAAAAGATATGGTGCGCTCGATGCTATCTGAGTCATTGCGCGCAGTTATCTCGCAAACACTGATTAAAAAGAATGGTGGCGGCCGTGTTGCGGCCCACGAGATCATGGTCGGTGTACCGGCGATTCGCAACTTGATTCGCGAAGATAAGATTGCCCAAATGTACTCAGCTATTCAAACCGGTATGTCACATGGTATGCAAACCATGGATCAGTGTTTACAAGGCTTGCTAAGTCGCGGTTTGATCACGCGTGAAGATGCGATGGCCAAAGCGGTAGATAAGAACCAATTTAAAGTGTACTAAGGTAAAGCCATGTATTTACATAAATTGTTAAGCGAAATGGTTGAACAGGGGGCGTCCGATTTATTCATCACCGTCAACCTATCACCAAGCGCTAAAATCAATGGCGAATTAACCGCCATTGATGACAAAGTGTTAACTTATGACGATGCCTTAGCACTTGTCCTCAGTTCGATGAGCGACAAGCAGCAACAGGAATTTGAGGTGACCAAGGAATGTAACTACGCCATTGCGGTAGACAACGTTGGTCGGTTCCGTATTTCTGCGTTTTGGCAACGCGAAATGCCGGGCATGGTAATACGTCGCATTGTTACCGATATCCCTGATGTTGATAAGCTAGGTTTACCGCAAGTGCTAAAAGACTTGGTGATGTCAAAGCGCGGCCTGGTGCTATTTGTCGGTGGTACGGGTACCGGTAAGTCAACATCGATGGCGTCGCTTATTGGTTACCGCAATCGCAATGCTCGCGGTCATATTTTAACCATTGAGGATCCGGTGGAATTCGTTCACGATCACGGTCGTTCAATGATTACTCAGCGCGAAGTGGGTATGGATACTGAGTCGTTTGATGCGGCGCTGAAAAGCTCGTTACGTCAAGCGCCCGATGTTATCTTGATTGGTGAAATTCGCTCGCAAGAAATTATGGAGCACGCATTGAGTTTCGCCGAAACTGGCCACTTGTGTATTGCCACGCTGCATGCCAACAACGCCAACCAAGCGATTGATCGGATTATGCATTTGGTACCGGCAGAGCAACACCAAAAACTACAATTTGATTTAGCGTTAAATTTACGCGGGATTGTCGCTCAACAATTGGTGCCAACTCGAGATGGCAACGGACGCCGTGCGGCCATCGAAATTTTGTTAAATTCACCGTACATCGCTGAATTGATTAAGAAAGGTGATGTTGGCGAAATTAAAGAAGTGATGTCGAAATCTCGTGAATTAGGCATGCAAACCTTTGACCAAGCGTTGTTTGATTTGTACGAGTCGGGTGACATCAGTTATACCGATGCCTTACATCACGCGGATTCGCCAAATGATCTGCGCTTGATGATTAAATTGCGCAGCAATGATCAAAGTGGCATGGGTGGCTTAAAAGGGGCAACCCTAGACGGGATTGAATAATCCACTAATAAGCCAAGTGAAAAAGCGCCTATGGGCGCTTTTTTTTATCTGTCCACAACCTGTGTTAGTACGCCACTGTTGCATTTTCTTTAAGCAAATAAATCTTATTTTTAGACGTCTAGACGTAAAAGTGTGGATTTCTAAATTCAAGCTGTGTAAAATTCCTCGTATTGTAAATTTATCGTCTATTATTTAGGCATTTATTAGTAACTGGTAGCAAGCGAAAAACGTTGCGATTGTTGCTGGTATAAGTGGAAGAGGCGTCATGGCTAAACATTATTTTACTTCTGAGTCAGTATCGGAAGGACATCCTGATAAAATTGCAGACCAAGTGTCTGATGCAGTGCTAGATGCAATTATCGCGCAAGATAAGCACGCTCGCGTAGCATGTGAAACAATGGTAAAAACCGGGGTAGCGATAATCTCGGGTGAGGTGACCACCGAAGCTTGGGTCGACTTGGAAAAGATCACGCGTAAGGTGATTACTGATATCGGTTACACCTCTTCAGATGTTGGTTTTGACGGCGAAACATGTGGCATTATGAACCTTATTGGGCAGCAATCACCAGAAATTGCTCAGGGTGTTGACCGCGCCAAGCCGGAAGAACAAGGTGCTGGTGACCAAGGTCTGATGTTTGGTTATGCAACCAATGAAACGCCTTCATTGATGCCGGCGCCGTTGTACTATTCACATCGCCTGGTTGAACGTCAAGCAGAAATGCGTAAATCTGGAGTGCTTCCGTGGTTGCGACCAGATGCCAAGTCACAAGTGACTTTTGTTTATGAAGGCGATAAGCCAGTAGCAATTGACGCGGTGGTTTTATCAACTCAACACAGTCCTGAGATCAGTCAAGAAGACTTACAAGATGCAGTGATGGAAAACATCATCAAGCACACCCTGCCGGCTGAGCTATTAACGGAAGACACCAAGTACTTTATCAACCCGACCGGACGTTTTGTTATCGGTGGTCCAGTTGGCGATTGTGGTTTAACGGGTCGTAAAATCATCGTTGATACCTACGGTGGCATGGCACGCCATGGCGGTGGCGCGTTCTCAGGAAAAGATCCATCAAAGGTTGACCGTAGTGCTGCTTACGCCGGTCGTTACGTAGCAAAGAATATCGTTGCTGCCGGACTTGCCGATCGCTGTGAAATACAAGTGTCGTATGCCATAGGTGTTGCCGAGCCGACCTCAATTGCGATTGAAACATTTGGCACAGGTAAAGTTGATGAGCAAACGCTGATCAAACTCGTTCGTGAACATTTTGACTTGCGTCCTTATGGGATCACTAAAATGCTCGATTTGTTACACCCGATGTATCAATTGACGGCAGCATACGGCCACTTCGGGCGCGAGCCATTTGAAATGACCGTTGGCGATGATACGTTTACCGCGTTCAGTTGGGAAAAAACCGACAAAGCCGACGCGCTTCGCCAGGCCGCTGGTTTAGATTAAACCACCGTAAAATCAGCTTGTACAAAGCCAGACTAAGCCTTGTTTTAGTCTGGCTTTTTTACGCATAATGTATTGGTGTCTGTGGGTTTGAACCCAGATTAAATGCCAGTTATGTCTTGTTTTTTTAACGCATCGACCCTATCTTGTAGGGCAGATAGCACAGCAGAGTAGCCGCGTCGTGAGTAATAATAGATTTTTTCAAGATAGCCCGTTGCAAGTGGGCCAGCAGGTGGTCTTAAGTGATGATGTGTTTGGTCATGTCGTCAGGGTATTGCGACTGCAAACTGGCGATAACATATCGCTGTTTAATGGCGATGGGTGTGATTACCAGGCAACGCTTAGCGAGGTAAGTAAAAAGCAGGCCAGTGCACTTATTGAAGGCGTTGAACAAATCGACAATGAATCGCCGCTGTCGATTCACTTAGGTCAAGGCATTTCTCGCGGTGACCGCATGGACTTTACTTTGCAAAAGTCGGTAGAGCTTGGCGTGAGTCAAATAACCCCGCTATTTACCGTACGCTGCGGCGTTAAGCTCAACAGCGAGCGCTTGGAAAAAAAGCGTCAGCAATGGCAAAAAATTGTCGTTAGTGCATGCGAGCAGAGTGGTCGTGCAACAGTACCAGAAGTCAAACCAGCAATGTCGTTAGAACAGTGGCTACAACAGCCCAATGACGATTTAAAGCTAAATTTACACCCCAAAGCGCAATATTCAATTTCGACGTTACCAATGCAAACATCGTCGGTTCGCTTATTGGTTGGTCCGGAAGGTGGACTGTCCGATGCGGAAATAGAACAAGCAGAACAAGCGGACTTTATACCGGTTTTACTCGGGCCTAGAGTATTGAGAACTGAGACTGCAGCGCTGTGTGCGATTACCGCATTGCAATGTAAATTTGGCGATTTATAACAATATACCGAGCAGGAACAATTATGACGTTAAAAGTAGGCGTGGTCATGGACCCGATAGAAAACATCAATGTGGCCAAAGATTCGTCGCTAGCGATGATGCTAGAAGCTCAAAGTCGAGGGCACGAATTGTATTACATGCAAATGGACGATTTATACCTGCTCGATGGACAAGCCAGAGCTAGTGCTTCGCGCGTTAGCGTATTTGACGATGCGTCTCATTGGTATGATATTGAAAACACATCGGATATTGCTTTAGCTGATTTGGATGTCATCTTGATGCGCAAAGATCCGCCATTTGACACTGAATATATCTACGCAACCTACATGTTAGAGCGCGCTGAAGAACAAGGTACGCTCATTGTTAACAAGCCGCAAAGTTTACGCGACTGTAATGAAAAGCTGTTTACTGCTTGGTTTTCTCAATACACCGCGACCACGCTAATTACTCGCAGTAGCGAGCGTATTCGCCAATTTCATCAGCAACACCAAGATGTCATCGTTAAACCACTAGATGGCATGGGTGGCGCGTCTATTTTTCGGATGAAAGCCGATTGCGCCAACGTTGGCGTGATCATTGAAACGCTAACCGCCCACGGCAGTCAGTACGCTATGGTACAAGAGTTTTTACCGCAAATCAGCGATGGCGATAAGCGTATTTTAATCGTCAACGGCGAGCCGATGCCATACTGTCTAGCGCGTATTCCGGCACAAGGGGAAACCCGTGGTAACCTCGCTGCTGGCGGCCGCGGTGAAGCTCGACCTTTGTCAGCTAGCGATAAAGTGATGGCTGAAACAATAGGCAAAGAATTAAAAAAACGCGGTTTGTATTTTGTTGGACTTGATGTGATCGGCGATAAAGTAACCGAAATCAATGTCACTAGCCCAACCTGTATTAGAGAGATTGAAAAAGCTTTTCCGATTAATATTAGCGGTAAGCTTTTTGATGCGATTGAACACGAGTTGGCAAAACGCAGCTAACGTGCTTTGAGAGGCCTGAGCTAAAGATTGTCTACCTTGCTTGAAAAATGCGCAGTTTGGCCCCATGTTTAATAGTAACAGAAACGAAATTGGCATTGAGAAGATGCGCGCTTTCGATACGCTGTAATCACTAATGGTTGACGATTGATAAAAAGGAGAGGGCCATGACTAGCTTCGAAAATCACCTGTTGATTGCCATGCCTAATATGCATGACCCTTACTTTCAAAAGACGGTAACCTACATTTGTGAGCACAATGAGCAAGGCGCGATGGGGCTTATTGTCAATGTCCCGGTGCGCATTACTCTCGGTGAATTGTTATCGCAGATCGATGCCCATCAAGGAGACAGTTATCGGTTATCGCAGAGGGTGCTGGCAGGTGGGCCTGTTTCACCAGATAGGGGGTTTGTACTGCACAATAATCAAGGCGAGTGGAGTAGCTCTATGGCTCTGAACTCAGAGATTATGATCACCACCTCTCGAGATATTTTAGAGGCATTGGGTACCGATAAAGCGCCAGAACAGTTTCTAGTCACCTTGGGCTATGCAGGCTGGGGACCGGGTCAGTTAGAGCAAGAAATTAAGGATAACTCATGGTTGGTTGCCCAAGCCGATAGAGATATCTTATTCGATACCCCCGTTGACTTGCGCTGGCAAAAAGCGACTCAAAAATTGGGTATTGATTTGGGCCATTTGTCGACAGACATTGGCCATGCATAATGTTTGCTGTGAGCTAAGTTGACTTAGTAAGTGCAGTACTTTACGACGCCACACTGCATTCGTTGCTTGTGGCGTTGTAGGGTGTACGTTGCAAGGCTTAGATAACTAAGCCAAGCCAATATAGCTTTGTTTGTGCGCTAGTGCTCACAACCGCCTTCGCCATGAACGTGACCGTGAGCGAGTTCTTCGCTAGTCGCATCGCGCACCTCAATGATTTCTACGTCAAATTTTAAATCGATACCTGCAAGCGGATGGTTGCCATCAACCGTAATTTGGTCATCTTCCATACCGATAACGATCACGGTTTGCTCACCTTGATCCGTTTGCGCGCGCAGTTGCATACCGACATCTAAATCGTCAATACCGGCAAAAAGGGCTTTGGGTACGGTTTGTACCAAACCATCGTGGCGTTGACCATAGGCATCATCTGCGGCGATATCAACAACAAAGGTGTCGCCTTGTTGTTTGTCTTGTAACGCATCTTCTAGACCAGGAATGAGAAAGCCAGTACCGTGAATGAAGGCCAGTGGTTGGCTATCGTACGAACTATCGATTAGGTTTTCCTCTTTGTCCATAACCGCGTAGTGCATGATAACCACTTTGTCGTTTGCTATTTTCATATTGTATTCCATGATTGAATGCCGTTAATCGGCAAGTGAATAAGGTAGAGGCAGCAGCGTTAAGGTAACCTGCGGTTGCTGTTTCAATCTCAGTAAAGAGTTTTGATCACAGTCTTTTGCAAGTACCGCTTGCAGGTAAAGCTCTCCGCTATCGGCTTGATAGGAGCAGATAATTGCCCCAGCGCGACGCCAACTGTCGCCAACTTGAATTTCTAAGGTGGCATCATCAACGATGTCTAAGCGGCTATCGCTACGCCCCTGTAACGCAAATAGGGCGCGTTTGTTTTTGCCAAGGTACTTCATTCGGGCAACGGTTTCTTGGCCCATGTAGCAACCTTTTGAAAAGCTGATGCCGTTGACCAGTTGTAGATTAACCATCTGGGGTACGTATTCACCTACCGCTGTTGGGTTTAAGTGTACAAAACCCGATTGAATTTCTATCGCTGTCCACAAGCTACTGTCATACATAGGCAGCTCACAGCACTGTTGTAATTGCGTTATTTGCTCATTAGTCGCGATAATCAAATATCTATCGACACTACCTGCTATGTATATCAGGCAAGCGTTGTCGAGTTCGATAACCGGGTTAAACGAGTCAGGTACTTTGTTGAATTGCTGCTGTAAAAATTCAACACCGCCATCGCCACCAACGGCTAAAAAGCCTAAATCTGTGCTTTTGCTGATCTCTACTTTGGCAAATACGCCATATTTCTGCAATTGACTCAACGAACTTGCGAGACTGCCTTTGCTTTGAATTAACAAACATTGATCTTTATAACGCAGTAAACGAAACGCTGAAAACAATTTGCCCTTGGCATCGCAATGGCCACCTACAAGTAGCTTTTTCTCGGTGAGTTGCTCAACGTCACAGGTCACTTGGCCCTGTAAGTAAGCAACCGTTTCAGGACCGCTAATTCGAATGGCGCTTATGTTGTCTGCGACGATGGCAAAATTTGCTGGTAATTGGTCAAGTGCAGGGTGACTCGCTTGAATGTTCATAGGCATATACTAAGGTTAGGTTAACCTGTTTGAAAATTACTGATGGACTATGCGCTAGTTATGGGGGTGTTGTTGATAAAAATCAAGCGCATTAATGATATTTGTAGTCATCATTTCAAGCAGCGGTTACAATAGCGCTTCTTTTTACAATGCTGTAGGTAAATGATGTCATTATCGCATAATAAAGCTAGATTACGTTGGGCTTGCCGTCGTGGCATGTTGGAATTAGACGTGCTGTTTTTACCGTTTGTTGATGAAGCATGGGACGACTTATCAGATCAGCAAAAAGTAGACTTTGAGCGCTTGCTAGAGTGTGACGATCCTGAGTTGTTTGCTTGGTTTATGGGACACGAGGAATGCAAGGATGAAGCACTCAACGCCATGGTACAACACATCCTCAACCGAGTTAAAGTATAAGTTAATTTTTTCTCGTTCGATGAAAAGCCAACGGTTTATCGTTTTTGTAACCTTGGCTTTTACCCTTATCAATCTCGCCCTGTTGTTTTTTAGCCAACCGTTTGAACATCGTCTAACTCTAGTGGTATCGAGTATCTCGATAGCCGTTTGCACCGTGCTAACTTGGTGCAAGTTAGTGCACAAGCCCGGTCTACTTGGCGTGTATATGGCAAATGACGCCGGCCAATTAGTGCAGCGAGCTGGCGTAGTTTTTGATATCGACACGAACAGTAAGGTACTGCCGTTTGCGTGTTTATTGGTACTGACGCAACAACTACCTGCGGAACGAGAGAACAGTCTTGTAAAAACGCAACCTCAGTTAGTGGCGCAGCGCTATTTGATTTTTGACGATGCTCTTGACCGTAACGCTTATCGGCACTTGTGCCGGTTAATACTTCAAGCCTCTAAGTCGTGTTGACTTGAGTGTGTGTTTACGAATCAAAGCTCAACACGCCTTAGCCAACATCGCCGTTACCACCAGCTTATTGTCATCTCAGTCGTCAGTGGTTTCTTTGCTGGTTGTCGGCGATAAAATCGTCGGTCCCGATTGTGGCAGCAGATGCGGATAGTCAAGCGTGTAGTGAAGACCGCGCGACTCTTTGCGTTCCATGGCGCTTAAGATGATCAATTCGGCCACTTGTACCAAGTTTCTCAATTCGAGCAAGTTATTGCTAACTTTGAAATTTTTGTAATAATCGTGGATTTCCGTTTTGAGTAAATTGACCCGGTTTAGCGCTCGTTCTAATCGCTTGGTGGTGCGCACGATGCCGACGTAATCCCACATAAACAGGCGCAACTCGTGCCAGTTATGCTGAATCACGACCTCTTCATCGGAGTTGCTTACCCGACTTTCATCCCACGCTTTGATGGTGTGAATAGGTGCGTTGAAGTCGAGTTCTTGATTGATCTTTTCCGCAGCAGAACGAGCAAACACAATGCACTCGAGTAATGAATTACTGGCCAATCGGTTAGCACCGTGAAGACCAGTGTAAGACACTTCACCAATGGCATAGAGGTTAGCGAGGTCTGTTTGCCCGTACTTATCAATCATCACTCCGCCACAGGTGTAGTGTGCCGCGGGGACAACTGGCAGAGGTTGGTTGGTCATATCGAGGCCAAGTTGTTTGGTGCGCTCGTAAATCGTGGGAAAGTGAGATTTGATAAACGATTCGTCGCGATGGCTGATATCGAGGTACATGCAGTCGGCACCAAGGCGCTTCATTTCGTAATCAATCGCGCGAGCAACCACATCGCGAGGCGCGAGTTCGGCGCGCTGGTCAAATTCCGGCATAAAGCGCGAACCGTCAGGTCGACGTAAAATAGCGCCTTCGCCTCTGAGCGCTTCGGTGAGCAAAAAGGTGCCCGCCTGCGGGTGATATAAACAGGTGGGGTGAAATTGATTAAACTCCATATTAGCCACGCGACAACCCGCTCGCCAAGCCATGGCGATGCCGTCACCGCTCGCAACGTCGGGGTTCGACGTGTATTGATACACCTTTGACGCACCACCTGTTGCCAGTATGGTTTTTTGCGCGTGAATGGCTTCGACTTTTTCAGCGTTACGATTCCACACATAAGCGCCAATACACTGACGCTGTCCGTCTATGTTGCGATGAACTAAATCAACGGCATTAAAGCGTTCAAACACACGGATACGAGTGTGTCTGTGCACTTGTTCTGCTAAGGTAAGCTGGACATTTCGACCCGTTGCATCGGCGGCGTGTAGGATGCGTCGATGGCTATGCCCACCTTCGCGGGTTAAGTGGTACTCTTTTTGTCCGTGTTCATCGGTTTGTTGGTCGAATTCAACGCCTTGAGCTATCAGCCACTGCATTGCTTGTTTGGCATTTTCAGCGGTGAAGCGAACAATCTCTGTGTCACAGAGATCGTTGCCGGCAATCAGAGTATCTTGAACGTGGGATTCGATAGAATCGCTTTCGTCGAAAACGGCGGCAATACCACCTTGGGCGTAAAATGTCGCACCTTCGTTAACGGGGCCTTTACTCAACAAAATAACGTCAGCGTTAGCCGCTAGTTTAAGAGCCAAAGTCATACCAGCAGCGCCGCTACCTATAATTAGTACGTCGCAATTATGTTGTTGTTTCATACGGAGATTGTAGTTACTTGTGATCCTGTTAATATTAACTTACTTTTGGCGATAAAGGCAAAAACAGACTCTTGAGTTGGTGTCTTTTTATTCAATTGAGAAAAAACTTAACATTGTGCGAACTTTTTTAACCGGCCCTAGTCTCAAAGGTATGTTTGTGATGAGCCAGCAAGCAATGTTGTTACACACTGCAGCGATACGGGCAAATAATGCAAAGCGTCCGTGACATAAGCAGCAGGTGATCGCCTAAAGCGGTCAATACGGATTAAGGAGATGTGGCTCAAATGAGCAAGCAGAATGTCGACCAGATGTTGGTTGAGCAAGTTCAGCAAGGGGATAAGAACGCTTACAACCTGCTGGTGCGCAAATATCAGCAGAAGGTCATGAACTTGGTATCTCGCTATGTAAAGAATCAAGCCGATGTCGCTGATGTGACGCAAGAAGCGTTTATCAAGGCGTATAAAGCGTTAGCCAATTTTAGAGGCGACAGTGCGTTTTATACGTGGCTTTATCGGATTGCGGTCAATACCGCAAAAAACCATTTAATGGCCAGTAGCCGCAAGCCTCCCGGTAGTGACGTCGAGGTGGAAGACGCTGAGTTTTACGATAGTGGCGATGCCCTAAGAGAAAATGCCTCCCCCGAGAGGCTGGTGTTAACCGAAGAGATCAGAACCATTATCTTTGACACCATAGAACAGTTGCCTGAAGAATTGCGTGTGGCAATAAACTTGCGCGAAATGGATGGTTTGAGTTATGAGGAAATTGCCGCGGTGATGGAGTGCCCTGTCGGAACGGTGAGATCGAGAATCTTTAGAGCTCGAGACGCTATCGACAAAAAGGTTCGTCCGTTGATGCAGCGCTAAGGCAAAGATAGTGGCAATGGGCAGATGCCCGATGATGTTTTTCGTCGAAGTTCGTATTTGTAGCGCGTTGCGTTATGATTATTAGTAATAACAAATGAGTTTAGGTATGAGTGATAATAAGTTTGAAGCCGTGTCGTCGTTTCTCGATATGCAAGAAATGAGCGGTGAAGTCATCGAGCATATGAAGCGCAGTGATACATTAGCGCAAACCTATGGCCGTTATCAGCTATACGGTGACATTATGCGTGGCGACAGTGCAGATGTAATCGCACCAGACTTAGCTGATGATATTGCGATGGCAATAGCCATAGAGCCGACGGTACTCGCGCCGCAGCGTAAAGCGGGCTTGGGTGCTTGGGCGAAAGCGAAGGTAATTCAATTGGCCAAACCGGCAGGACAGATGGCCATTGCAGCCTCCGCCGCAGGGTTAATGGTGCTTGGTGTACAGCAAGTGAATACCAACAACGATGAGGCGCTAATTCCAACGCAAACATGGCAACCGCTACCGATTGGCGGTGTCGCAGACCCCGTGAGTTATAATTACCCGCAACGAACGGCGACTGAGCAGCGCCAACAAGCGATTAATCATCATCAAAAATTGCAGTCGTTGCTAAGCGATCACGAGTTGCAATTGAAGTGGCGCAAGCAAACCGATGAAACGCAACCATCTAGCGCAGAAGATTCGAATAACCTAGACAATAACGATTAGTGAATGAAATTTTTTTATAGTGTGTTGCTTGCCTTCGTCGCAAGCAACACGGTTCAGGCTACTCCCCCTCAATACGTGTACGATAGCGAAGCGCTTTCGTCTTCAGCAGAGTCAGAAAACAACGCGGTTGCTAGTCAACAGACGGCAACTGATGAGCGCTTAAATGCCAGTCACAAATTCACTGCACAACAGTGGATGACTCGCCTTGACAAGGCGATGCAAAGTCTCAATTTTGATACCTCATTTGTGGTTGTGCGCAACAATCGCGCCGAACCGTATCGATGGTTACACGGGGTTAAAGATCAACAGCAAATTGAATTTCTTACCGTCCTCAACGGCGCTCGCCACGAAGCGATTCGCTACAATCAAGTGGTCAGTTATTTTGAACCTGACCGCACACCGTATTCGGTGGCGAGCGACACCATTAACGGGCCGATACCCGCAACGCTATACAGTGACTACACCAAGCTCGAGCAAAATTACCACTTCATCCTGGTCGGCAAAAGTCGCATTCTCGGTCGTCAAGCGCAATTGATTCGCTTAGAGAGTAAAGACAAAAACCGCTTTGGCTATTGGCTCTGGCTTGATGCTGAAACCGGGTTGATGTTAAAGGTTGCCGTGGTGTCGAAAAATGCGGAAATACTGGAACAAATCCAATTTACTCATTTGCAGTTGAAAGACGATGCCAGCGAATTGTTTGAGCAAGTTAAAGCAATCGATTTACCCGAATTAGTTCACGATCAGGGCGTCGACGTCAGTTTGCCGTGGTCGGTTACCTACCTGCCAAAGGGGTTTGAGCCGGTTAGCTCACAGATTCGCTATGTCGCAAAAATAGGTCAACGCATGCAAACCATGCTGTTTAACGATGGCTTAGTCGATATCTCTGTTTACGTAGCACCTTCTAACGAGCAACCTCGCGCAGCAACCGTTAATCAAACGGGAGCGACAACCCTACTATCGCTACTCAAAGACGGGCATGAAATTACCGTCATTGGAAAAATACCAGCCAAAACGGCCGCTCACATCGCAGAATCTGTTGTCTTTAACTAGCCGCTTGTTTTTGTGGTAAACTGCAACAGCAAAAGCAAATCCTTGAAGTAGAGTACAGATGATTGAAGAAACGGCGTTTGTCACCCGAGTAAACGGCGGTATTGCTGACGTAGAAAGCATGGTTAAGTCCTCGTGCAGTGGCTGTCAGCAACAACAAAGTTGCGGCAGTGGGCAAGTCGCTAATGCCTTTCCACAAAAGCGGGTTGTGTTCAGTGTTGAGCACGACATTGACAACTTGGCTGTGGGCGATGAAGTGGTCATAGCGCTTGACGAAAAAGCGATGTTAGCAACTGCCTTTGTGGTTTATTTATGGCCGTTGTTTGGCTTGTTGATTGGCGCGGTTGTCAGCCAGCTATGGATTGCTGAGCGCATGCAATACAGTGAATTATGGGCCGTGCTTGGTGCTATGCTCAGCGCGGTTTGTGGTTGGTGGCTTGCCAAGCGACACCAGCGCAAGAAAGACCAACAAGGGTTGCGCCCGCATATTGTTAGGCGCTGTAATCAGTCGCCGGAGCAATCGTTAAAAATTGACGTAGTCGAGTTATCCAATCGCGATTAGTGACTGCTGATAACTGGCTGAGATTATAGTAACAGGCCGTTGTTGCGTTAAGCGCGACAAACTTTTAATTAGCGCCACATTGATTATTCATGTAAAATTCGCGCTAACTGTATTTATTAACCACTTTTAAGTCGCGATCGGTAATCGCACCGATAGACCGATTTAGCAAAAGCTTTACGGGTAACGTGACCAGCGACTTAAAGTTTCAATGAAAATTTATTTAAATGAAGCATATACGCAACTTTTCAATTATTGCCCACATCGACCATGGTAAGTCGACATTATCCGATCGCCTTATCCAACATTGCGGTGGCCTTTCCGACCGCGAAATGGCGGCACAGGTCCTTGATTCAATGGACTTAGAGCGAGAACGCGGTATTACCATTAAAGCGCAAAGTGTTACCTTAGATTACAAGGCCAAAGATGGGGAGACCTATCAACTCAACTTTATCGATACACCGGGCCACGTAGACTTTTCTTATGAAGTATCTCGATCTCTTGCCGCGTGTGAAGGTGCTTTATTAGTTGTTGACGCTGGGCAAGGCGTTGAAGCTCAAACGCTTGCCAACTGTTATACCGCCATTGAAATGGATCTCGAAGTGGTACCAATTTTAAACAAAATTGACTTGCCACAGGCCGACCCCGATCGCGTTAGTGAAGAAATTGAAGACATTATTGGTATCGATGCCACGGATGCTGTGCGATGTTCGGCGAAAACTGGTATTGGTATTGAAGATGTGCTAGAGAGTATCGTTGCCAACATTCCACCACCTGTGGGTGAGCCAAGCGAAAAACTGCAGGCGCTTATCATTGACTCGTGGTTTGATAACTACCAAGGTGTTGTATCATTGGTGCGCGTTGTCAATGGTGAAATTAAGAAAGGCGACAAGATGACGGTGATGTCAACAGGACAAAGCCACATCATCGACAAAGTCGGTATTTTCACGCCAAAACAGAATGATACCGGCATATTGCGCACTGGTGAAGTAGGGTTTATTATCGCCGGTATCAAAGATATCCACGGTGCACCTGTGGGTGATACGCTAACGCTTACTCGCGATCCTGCCGACAAGCAATTACCGGGTTTCCAAAAGGTTAAACCACAAGTGTACGCCGGTATATTCCCAATCAGTTCTGACGAGTTTGAAAACTTCCGTGACGCTTTGGGCAAACTAAGCCTGAACGATGCCTCGTTATTTTACGAGCCAGAGAGTTCTGGCGCGCTAGGATTTGGTTTCCGCTGTGGCTTCCTTGGTATGCTGCACATGGAGATCATTCAAGAGCGTTTAGCCCGTGAATACGACCTCGATTTGATTACCACGGCACCAACGGTAAACTACGAAATACTGTGTAGCGACGGCAGCATTAAATTGATTGATAACCCTGGCGACCTGCCACCGGTTAATAACATCAGCGAAATTCGCGAGCCGATAGTCGAAGCCAATATTCTCGTACCGCAAGAGCATCTGGGTAACGTGATTACCCTGTGTGTCGAGAAGCGAGGTGTGCAGAAGAACTTAACCTATCACGGCAACCAAGTTGCGGTGAAATACGAATTGCCGATGGCAGAAGTGGTTATGGACTTCTTTGACAAACTCAAATCAACCAGTCGCGGTTACGCGTCGCTTGATTATAATTTTGTTCGTTTTCAAGCGTCGGATATGGTTCGCGTTGATATTTTGATCAACGGTGACCGAGTCGACGCGTTAGCGATGATCACTCACCGAGACAATTCGGTATCTCGAGGCCGTGAGTTGGTTGAAAAGCTCAAAGAATTAATACACCGTCAAATGTTTGACATTGCCATTCAAGCGGCTATTGGCAACAACGTCATTGCTCGCACAACGGTCAAACAGCTGCGCAAAAACGTAATTGCCAAGTGTTACGGTGGTGATGTTTCTCGTAAGAAGAAATTATTACAAAAACAAAAAGAAGGTAAGAAACGCATGAAACAAGTAGGTAATGTTGAAGTTCCTCAGGAGGCGTTTCTAGCAGTGTTAAAATTAGGGAAATAAAAAACTATGGCAGTCTACTTTTCAATTTTGTTGGTCGCAATTACGTTGATCACCGGTGTGGTTTATATGCTGGACAAACTGGTTTATGCCCCTAAACGCAGAGACAACCTCAAAGCGACACAGCAACAATGCGCTCAACCGCTCGATGAGGCTGCCGTTGAAAAGATCCTCACCCCGAATGTGTGGGTTGATACCTCTGTGCAAATATTCCCTGTCGTAGCTTTCGTATTGATCTTGCGATCTTTTTTATGGGAACCGTTTCAAATTCCGTCGGGCTCAATGATGCCTACATTACTCGACGGTGATTTTATTTTAGTCGACAAGCACAGTTACGGTTTGCGCGAACCGGTGACCCGCCACAAATTTGTAGAAATCGGTCAGCCAGAACGCGGCGATGTCGTTGTCTTTAAATACCCAAAGCAGCCGCAAGTCGATTACATTAAACGCGTTATTGGCTTACCCGGTGACCGCATAATGTATAAAAACAAGTCGCTGTATATTCAACCAAAGTGCGCACCAGAAAGCGATACGTGTCCCAAAATGACGCAAGTGTTGACCAACTTCAAGCAAAACGGTGAATATAGCCAACGCGGTGTGCCGCTGACCCGTTATGAGTCGGTAATGGATAATAAATCTCACGAGATTTTGATTAACAATCACACGCCTGAGCAGGCGTCGCGCTTTTACGTTCAACCGGGGCTTGGCAGAGGCGAATGGTTAGTGCCCGAAGGACACTATTTCGTCATGGGAGACAACCGAGACAATTCACTTGATGGTCGCTTTTGGGGATTTGTACCAGAGCAAAACCTAGTGGGTAAAGCGGTTGCGATTTGGATGAGCTTTGATTTTGAGCGCCAAGAGAGCGACCTATTACCAACGTGGGTTCCATCAGGCGTGCGTTTTTCTCGAATAGGCGGCATAGAGTAGTTTGAACAAGTTACACTTATTACAGCGCCTGCAAAACAAGTTAGGCTATCAGTTTGAGAATCAACAGTTATTGATTCAAGCATTAACGCATCGCAGCGCCAAAGGTCGTAATAACGAGCGCCTCGAGTTTCTTGGCGACTCGATATTAGGTTACGTTATTGCTCGCGCGTTATTTGAACAATTTCCAAAATCATCGGAAGGCGAATTGACTCGGATGCGCTCGACATTGGTGCGAGGCGTTACCTTGGCCGAATTAGGGCGCTTATTTGAATTGGGAGAGCACTTAGTACTCGGTCCTGGTGAGTTGAAAAGCGGTGGCTTTCGTCGCGACTCTATTTTAGAAGATGCGATCGAAGCGATTATCGGCGCGGTGTTTTTAGATTCAGATATGGATACCTGTCGCAAATTGGTTTTAACCTGGTTTGAACCGCGCTTGCAGACCATTCATCCGGGTAAGTCACAAAAGGATCCCAAAACGCGCTTACAAGAGTACTTACAAGGGCGGAAAATGCCATTGCCTCAATACAAAGTCATTGATACTTTGGGGCAGGCACACAATCAGCAGTTTACCGTCAGCTGCCAAGTAGAAGGCATCAAAGATGCTATTATTACCACAGGCACCTCGAGGCGCAAAGCTGAGCAAGCTGGAGCAAAACGAGCATTGGAGTTACTCAATGTCAAATAAGCAAAATTATTGTGGTTTGGTGGCCATCGTTGGCCGCCCTAATGTGGGTAAGTCAACTTTACTCAATGCGATGTTAGGTCAGAAAGTGAGTATTACATCGCGCAAGCCACAAACTACCCGTCATCGTATTTTAGGCATTCTAACTGAAGACAATCGACAAGCGGTATTGGTTGACACCCCAGGTTTACACAAAGAAGAGAAGCGTGCGATTAATCGCCTGATGAATCGCGCCGCATCCAGTTCGATAGCCGAAGTGGAACTGATTGTGTTTATGGTTGAAGGAACCCATTGGACTGAAGACGATGAGATGGTGCTCAACAAGATACAGCAGGCTAAGCGACCGACTATATTAGTGGTTAATAAAGTCGATTACGTTCAGGACAAAGAAGAGTTACTGCCTCACTTGCAGAAAATTGCCCAACGTTATGACTTTCAAGAAATTATCCCTATTAGCGCGAGCAAAGGTGACAAGGTAGATAAAGTTCGAGAGATGTGTTTGCAAAGTTTGCCTGAAGGCGAGTTTTGGTTTCCCGAAGACTACATTACCGACCGTTCTTCGCGCTTTATGGCGTCAGAGATTTTGCGCGAAAAATTAATGCGATTCACCGGAGATGAGCTTCCTTATTCAACCACGGTGGAAATAGAGCAATTTCGCTCTGATGACAAAGGTATTTTGCACATCAATGCCTTGGTTTTGGTTGAACGCAACTCGCAAAAGCGGATGATTATCGGCAATAAAGGCGAGAAAATGAAGGTTATCGGCCGAGAAGCTCGCCGTGACATGGAAGAGTTATTTGAGCGCAAGGTGTTTTTAGAAACTTGGGTTAAAGTGAAATCCGGATGGGCCGATGATGAACGCGCTTTGCGGAGCTTGGGTTACGGGGATGATTATTCCGGATAACGGCTATGGGCTTTAGACAGGGTAAATTGCAGCACGCATATTTGCTGCATTCACGACCTTATCGCGACAACAGTCGCTTGCTCAATGTATTTACCCGTGACGAAGGGCATATTAGTGTTATCGCCTATTCGTCATCAAAGGGCAAAAATAACAAAGCCGGATTTTTACAACCGTTCGCACCGTTGGAGCTCGAACTAAAAGGCGATGGACCATTAAAAATTTTAGGCCAGGTTGAATATGCGCAAAAGAGCTTGGCCTTAAAACAACAACAATTGTACAGTGCCTTTTATATTAACGAGTTACTAGTCAGGTTACTGCCGGAAAACATCAACGCCGATAGCCTTTTTGCAACTTACGCACAGACGCTTCACGCCCTCAATGAGGGGCACCCCATCGAACCTACCTTGCGATACTTTGAAATCGCACTACTTGAGGAGCTCGGCCAGGGCCTCGACTTTGCTGTTGTTGACGAATTAGCGCTACAGCACACGCAGTCGACAATACCTGATAACGCCGAGGATGAGTTCGCGCTAAAAGAGCCATCAGCAATGTATTTCAATCAGGGAGAATACTATTATCACTATCGCTCTGAACAAGGCTTTATCTTAGCTGAAAATTATCGCGAAGCTCGCTATCCGGGTTCCCATTTACAGTGTATTGGTGAGCTAGAATTAACCGATGCAAATGTATTAAAGACGTGTAAACAGTTGATGCGTCAGTTGCTTAACTTACAATTAGGCGGTAAGCCATTACACAGTCGACGATTGTTCGCTAACTATTTAAACAAAGGTAAAACATGAACGATATTTTCTTAGGGGTCAATGTTGATCACATAGCCACATTGCGCCAAGCACGAGGCACCACCTATCCCGATCCAGCACATGCTGCAGCGGTCGCTGAGCACGCTGGTGCCGATGGTATTACCATTCACTTGCGCGAAGACAGACGCCATATCAATGATCGCGACGTCGAGGTGATGGCGCACACGATACAAACCCGTATGAATTTAGAAATGGCGGTTACCGAGGAAATGCTCGATATCGCTTGTCGAATCAAACCCGCCTTTGTCTGCTTAGTGCCTGAAAAGCGAGAAGAGTTAACAACGGAAGGCGGCCTTGATGTCGCCGGTCAACTGACTAAAATTACCGATGCGGTTTATCGACTGGCCAACGCCGGTATTACGGTGAGCTTATTCGTCGATGCCGATGAAAAGCAACTGGATGCCTGCAAGCAAAGCGGCGCGCCGTTTATTGAAATACATACAGGTCATTACGCCGATGCAGAATCAGAGCATCAGCAAGCGTGTGAACTGGATAAAATAAAGCACGGGGTTGCTTATGCAACCAAACTCGGCTTAAAAGTTAACGCGGGACACGGCTTGCACTATTTTAACGTCAAACCGATTGCTGCTATCGATGACATTATCGAACTCAATATTGGTCATGCGATTATTGCCCGCGCAGCAATTGATGGCCTAGAAAAAGCCGTTCGCGATATGAAGCGTTTGATGGTTGAAGCGCGCAGTGCGCAAGTTGGTGGTTAATCCCGATGTCAGTGCTGGGAATTGGCAATGACATCGTTGAAATTCAACGTATTAGCGAAATGGCTGAGGCCGTTCAGGAGCGTTTAGCCAAACGGGTGTTAACGCCAAGAGAGTATCAACGCTATGCGTCTCTTAGTTTTAAGGCTCCGTATCTGGCCAAGCGTTGGGCGGGTAAAGAAGCAGCAGCTAAAGCCCTCGGTGTCGGTATTGCCGATGGTGTGTCCTTCCAACATTTTGATATTGTCAGCTTAGAGTCAGGGCAGCCGACGCTGGAACTGACCGGTCGCGCTCAAGAGCTTGCTCAGCAGATGGGCGCCCGTCATATCCATATCAGTTTATCTGATGAAAAGCACTACGCGTTGGCGTTTGTGGTGTTATCTCGATAACGCCACAAACTGACTAAACAGCCGCGTACAATACTTACTATTGGGTCAATGCTTGGCGACTTGCGGTCGCTAGCAATAAGTGTTTATGGTCGAGTATCGTATCGACTAAATCAAACAGTTCAAACAATTCTGGCTCAACCTGCTTTATTGATGCGGTGAGTTTAATTTGCGTTTCTAATTCATTGACCAGTTGCTCTAGACGCGACAAGCCTACGTAACAACACGCACCGTTTAATTTGTGAATCACACTCGCGAGACTGTTGACGTCGTTGATCTCGATGTAATGTTTAAGCTCACTTACCGTCGGCTCTAATGAGTCAATCAGCATGGTCAACATCTCCACTGCTAGTTGCTGATTGTTACCACTGCGTTTTATCGAAAGTGACAGGTCAAAATCGATGCCCAAGTTAATTAAACTGTTATCCGCAACGGCCGGCGTCGAGCTGACTGTTGGCTGTTCATATTTGCACAGCAATTTGTCTAACAAGTTATCATCAATCGGCTTGGCTAAATAACCGTCAAAACCGGCAGCGATAAATTGCTCTTTTTCTCCGGCTAAGGCATGAGCCGTCACAGCGATAATCGGCGTTTGGGTGTTAATGGTATTGGCGCGAATTTTTTGCATCGCTTGCGAGCCATCCATGACAGGCATCTTTATATCCATCAAGATTAAGTCGTACTTGTGATCACTGCAGTAAGTGACCGCTTTGCGCCCGTTGTCTGCGGTATCGATTTCACTGACCTTATTGTGTAGCAAACTGGTGAGCAGCTTTAAGTTGGCTTCATTGTCGTCTACGGCGAGCACTTTCATTGCTTTTACATCATTTGTTTGCGGCAATTTGAGACGACTGGCAATCGAGGTTGGCTCAGGTGTGTGCTGCAATGCCCGGCGTAGCTTTTTATAGGTTACCGGTTTACTGAACACGTGTGTGGCACCGGCATCAATGAACGCCTCTTTTAGCGGTAGAGATGATGAGTTCATGGCGACGATCAATGGTACGTCGTGTATGGCGCCTGCGGTGGAGGTGATCAGCTGTTTAATGGCGCTGATATTGGCAGGGGTAACTTGTACACCCAAGACCACATAGTCGAACGCTTGTTGGGTTAGCGCTTGATACAACTCCAACTGGTCACTACAGGTGGTTATTTGCATCTGCCAAAAACTCAATTGACGGCAAATCGCTTCACGCGTACTCGCTTTCGACTCAAAAAACAATATTCGTTTTTGTGCCAGTTCAAGTGGCTCAATAATGGCGTCAACAGGCAGTTGGTTGATGCCACTGACAAACTTAAAGCGAAATGTCGATCCCTCTCTGATCTTACTTTCAAAAGTGATTTCACCACCCATTTTATCGGCTAGGCGTTGAGCAATAACCAAACCAAGGCCTGTGCCTCCATACATACGGGTTATATTGTTATCGGCTTGGTTAAAGGCTTCAAACAGGGTTTTTGCCTGCGCCTCTGAAATCCCGATTCCGGTATCTTCAATATCGACGGTAATGGCGATCTGGCTATCTTCGAGTAACTGATAATCAATCACTACAGCGACGTGGCCCTGTTCGGTAAATTTAATCGCGTTATTAATTAAGTTAATTAACACTTGCTTAATACGCAGCGCATCGCCAATCAGAGAGTTGGGTAATTGCGGGTGAATGTTAATTGAAAATTCTAAGCCTTTATTATTGGCTGACTCGGACAGCAGTGACACCGATTCATCGATAACATCGCGAAAGTTAAATGGTACCGCCTCTAAAATCATTTTGCCGGAGTCGAGCTTAGAAAAATCAAGAATATCATTGATGATAGAAAGCAAATTATTTGCCGACGTTTCAATGGTCTGTAAAAAGTCCTTTTGACTCGCATTTAATTCGGTCTTGTACAGTTGGCGAGTAAAGCCAATAACCCCATTTAACGGGGTGCGCAGTTCATGTGACATATTGGCCAAGAACTCTGACTTGACTTGGTTTGCCTCTATAGCGCGGCGCTTTGCCAGTTCCAGTTGTACGTTTTGCGTTTCAAACTGCAATAAGTTTTGTCGCAATTCTTGAGTCGAGTGCTCAATATTCATTTCCATGTCGCGTTGCAAGTCACTTAGAGTTTGCGACAAGCTATTGACGCCTAAACGCAGTGTTTCCAACTCGTCTTCAAATGGCTGATGCACTTTCGCTTCGGTGTCACCTTGGCGAATCTTTACCAGACATTGATTCAGCGCGGATAAAGGTTTGAAAATTAAGCGCACGATTTGTTGGCTGTATAACATCGACAGCAGGACGGTGAGCACAAGGCTTGCAAACGCAAGGGCAAACGCCGAACGCATTTGTGCCTGATAGGGCAGTTTACTGACCTCAAACACCACATAGCCCAGTGAGTTATAACGAAAATCAAGACGGTTGTCGCCGACGCCTTCTTTGACTATCGGCACATAATACAAGTAACTACCCGGTGTTTTATAGATGCGAATGTTGTTAAAACTGGTGTCGTTTTTATTTTGATAATCGCTGTTTAGTAGATGCTCTTCGGGAACGAACGTCGGTGTCGCATTGTATAACACCGTGTTGTCATTACTCACTACCGCTAAATTTTTTATCAGTTCATTGTGGCGTGATAACACGTAGTGGTATATCGGTTTTAGGTTCTCTAATTTGCCAGACTCGATGATCAATCGAGTTTGCATTGTCAGCACATCAACTAAGGTGCTGGCTTTGTCTTCGATGTGTTTATCGACCGTGGTATAGCGGTCCCAAGCGTAAAATAAACTCAGTCCAGAACCGACAACAAGTAGTGGGATAACAGTGAGTAGGATAAGCCTATCCCTAAGCGTTATTTTCATAATAATTTTGTTCTATACGTGTTAGACTGATACTCTCTAGTTGCCTGTCTATAATGACAGTTTTTGCAGCAAAGTTATAGTAAAAATGCGCCGTGAAATCCTATGGTTAAAATATATCAACCCAAATCTATTAAGCGCCCTGCAAAGCAGTCGCTAACGCTAACCGTTGAACGACTCGATCTCAATGGCGATGGCGTGGCTCAATATCAAGGAAAACCAGTCTTTGTCAGTCAAGCACTACCCGGAGAAACGGTGCAAGCGCGCATTGTTGAACAGAAAAGCAAATACCTTCGCGCGGTGACGACACAGGTCAACACAGCAAGTGATACTCGGATTGAAGCGGCATGTCCGCATTACTCGCAATGTGGTGGGTGTGATTTACAACACGTCGATTACGCACAGCAAGTGACATTTAAGCAGCAAAAAGTCGCAGAGCTGTTTAAGCGTCAAACCAAGCTATCTCAGTTGCCCTGGCAGCCGCCGTTGTTATCGACACCTTGGCACTATCGACGCAAAGCGCGCATTGGCGTGCAGTACAACAAAGCAGGTGAGCTCACTTTGGGGTTTAGAAAGCGCCAGTCAAATGTGCTGACTGGGGTAAATTCGTGTTTGGTACTGCCCGAGAACATCAGTAAATTGTTGAAACCGTTACAAGGCGTTTTGGCCACTGTCGCGCCGAGTAAAGCGATAGGCCATTGCGAGTACATCAAAGCGCAGCGCGAGGTATTACTGTTGCGTGTGCTAAAAAAATTAGATCAACAATCACTTGCTCGGTTAGCTGATTTTGGCCAACAACACGACGTGCAGGTTATGCTCGACAACGGCCGCCAAGTGACGACCTTAGACGGAGAAGACGCGCCTCGCTTAACGGTTGATGTCGATGGATGCTCACTCGAATTTGGCTATGCTGATTTCTTGCAAGTTAACGCCGAACTCAATGAGACGATGGTCAAACAAGCGATTGACTGGTTCGAACTTGATAAAAGCGATAATGTACTCGATTTATTCTGTGGTTTTGGTAATTTTAGCTTACCAATGGCAAAACGGACTCACTGCGTTGTCGGTGTTGAAGGCGTCGACGCGATGGTTGAACAAGCACAGCACAACGCTCGGGCAAACAAGCTAAGCAATTGTCGATTTTATCAGGCGGATCTCAATGATCCGAACGTTGATTGGCCGTGGTTAGACGATTATCGAGCGCAGCGATTTAACAAGGTGCTGCTTGATCCTGCGCGCGCTGGAGCGTTCGGCGCTATGCAGCGCATTGTGGCGATGAATCCGGATTCAATTGTCTACGTATCCTGTGATCCTGCGACGATGAGTCGCGATAGTTTAGTGTTGTTAGAGCACAATTATCGGCTTGAGAAAATAGCTATCATGGATATGTTTGCCCAGACTCGCCATGTTGAAACAATGGCTTTATTTGTAAAAGTTGAGTAGGAATTTTAATGGTATCGGTGCGTAAATCACATCAGCTATCAACGTCAAATTTTGATAGTCACTTGGCGCAATTAAACTTGCCCAAAAGCAAGCACGAAGCGTTAACCCAGGCCTTTGCTCAGTTAGCGGAGCAATTTGAGCAGAGCCCTAATTGCCAGGTTAAAGCCACGGAAATGGTGGAAATATTAGCGTCGTTAAACATGGACGAAGAGTCGCTCGTTGCCGCTATGCTGGTTCCGTTATTTGACGCCAAGCAGATATCGCTAGAGCACATCGAACTGCAATTTGGCCCCGCCATTTGCACCTTAGTTGACGGTGTTCATCAGATGGATGCCATTCGCAGCTTGCAACAGCCAAGTGGCTCGCACTTTGGCAGTATGCAAATTGATAACATTCGCAAGATGTTGTTGTCTATGGTGGCAGATGTGCGCGCGGTGGTGATCAAACTGGCCGAGCGAGTGTGTAATTTACGCGAAGTTAAAAACAAGCCTGAAGATGAAAAAGTCTTAGCCGCCAAAGAAACGGCAAATATCTACGCGCCACTTGCAAATCGCCTTGGTATTGGTCAAATCAAGTGGGAATTGGAAGATATATCATTTCGCTATTTGCACCCTAAAACCTACAAGAAAATTGCCGAACTACTCGATGAAACGCGGTTAGAGCGCGAACAGTACATGGTTGATTTTGTCGCCAGTGTGCAACAGCAGCTCGATGCGCTAGGTATTAAAGGAACCGTTTACGGGCGGCCAAAACACATTTTTAGCATTTGGAAAAAAATGCAGAAAAAGTCTCTCGACTTTGATCAGTTGTTTGATGTGCGCGCGATTCGAATTATCGTTGAAAAACTGCAGGACTGTTACGGAGCCCTAGGAGCTGTACACACCTCATGGAAACACTTGCCAAGTGAATTTGATGACTATGTAGCGACGCCAAAAGCCAACGGCTATCAATCGATCCACACTGTGGTGTTCGGACCGAGTGGCAAAACCGTAGAGATACAAATTCGCACCCAGCAAATGCACGATGATGCCGAATTGGGGGTCGCTGCCCACTGGCGCTATAAAGAGGGCAGTGCCGGCGGAAAAGACGGTGGTTTTGACGAGAAAATCAACTGGTTGCGCAAACTATTACAGTGGCAAGAAGACGTACAAAGCTCGGATGAGCTGGTAGATGAAATTCGCAACGAAGTATTTGAAGACCGAATTTACGTGTTTACCCCGAATGGCGATGTCATCGATTTACCCAACGGTGCAACCCCGCTCGACTTTGCTTACTATATTCACTCCAATGTCGGCCATTGTTGTATTGGCGCTAAGGTCGATGGTCGCATCGTGCCATTTACCTACAAGTTACACACCGGTGAACAGGTCGATATCTTAACCAGTAAGCAACCGAACCCCAGTCCCGACTGGGTTAACCCGTCGCTCGGTTACATCTTTACCGCCCGTGCACGCTCTAAAGTTCAGAGCTTTTTTAAGTCGTTAGATCGCGACAAACACGAACAAAACGGCAAAGAGTTACTAGAGCAAGCGCTACACAAAAACGAGTTACAAGATGCTGATTTAAAACCGGTGCTGAGAAAATTCAATGTCAAATCAATAGCTGATTTACACGTTGCAATAGGCTCAGGTCACGCCAAGGTTATCCAAGTCGTTAACGTGTTAAAAACCATCGCCAATCGGGCCAAGACCAAAAACGATATCGATCCGAAAATGGTGATCAAAGCCAATACACAAAAATCCGCGGTGGACGACAATGGTATTACTGTTTCAGGAGTAGGTAACTTACTGACACATATGGCTAAGTGTTGCCATCCTGTGCCGGGAGATGAGATCTTAGGCTTTATTACTCACGGTCGAGGTATTAGCGTGCATCGACGCAGTTGTGAACAGTTGAAGCAGTCGTTACAGCAAAGTCCTGAACGACAAGTCGAGGTCCAGTGGGGCGAGACGTTTGAGCAACACTACCAAGTTGAAATCAAAATCACCACTGGTGAGCGACAAGGCTTATTACGAGACTTAACCACAGTGATTGCCAACGAAAAAGTTAATGTTTTAGACATGTCATCGCGTTACGATGCGCGGTTGAGCTGCAATGACATTCGCTTTAAATTGCAATTGGCCAATATTGACGTGTTATCGCGATTGATAAATAAATTAGATCAAATTGATGATGTAATTGCCGTTGAGCGGTTGCGCAATTAACAAAGGGGCGGTTCAGGTGACCAACAAACAAGTAGATTTAACTATGTTAGCCGCACCCAGCAGTATTGAAAAACTGGTGTGGATTATGAGCCAACTGAGAGACCCTCAACACGGCTGTCCGTGGGATAAAAAGCAAAGTTACCAAACTATTGTTCCATATACTCTGGAAGAAGCGTACGAAGTTGCCGAAGCCATCGACAAACAAGATTACCAAGAGCTTGAAAAAGAGTTGGGCGATCTGCTGTTTCAGGTGGTTTTTTACGCACGCATCGCCGAAGAAGAACAGCGCTTTGATTTATCTTCGGTTATCGACGCGATTTGTGAAAAGCTGATCCGTCGTCACCCGCACGTTTTTACCGATCAACAGTTTGCCTCGGAGCGAGAAATTAAAGCCAATTGGGAAAATGAAAAAGCCAAAGAGCGAGTTGAAAACAATCAACAAACCTCAATGCTAGACGACATTCCCAACGCGTTACCGGCGCTTATGCAAGCCACCAAAATTCAAAAGCGCTGCGCCCACGTCGGTTTTGATTGGCCCGATATTGACGGTGTCCTCGATAAAGTGAAAGAAGAACTCGCCGAAGTTGAGCTGGAACTCAGCCGCAGTCAACGCGACCAAGCGGCGTTGCAAGAAGAACTCGGTGATTTGCTGTTTGCCGTGGTCAACTTAACTCGCCACTGCCAAGTCGATGCAGAGCAAGCGTTGCGCCATGCCAGTGTTAAATTTAAACAGCGCTTTGCTTATATCGAACGCTATCATCAACAGCAGGCGTTAGATATTCATCAATCGAGTCTGGAATTTTTGGAATCGCTGTGGGTAAAAGCTAAACAACACAGTAACAGCGAGATATCCTAATTTTCGCTCAGGGGTAATGACTTATCTTTATCGGTTGATGATGTCACCGTTTCATCTTTACCGGTTCTAGCTGACAACTTAAAGCTCACCTATTCCTACTTACCGCTTAGCTTATCGCTTACAGCTTACCGCGTACACGCCAATTGACCTGATTAGCTCGCTGTTTATTGACCTTGTATCGTCGCGACAATGCGACGCGCACCAGAGTGATTGCGGTGCTCGCACAAGTAAATGCCTTGCCACGTGCCCAGCGCTAACTGCCCGTTAGTAATGGGCACGGTCAGCTGACAACCAATAGTCGATGATTTGATGTGCGCCGGCATATCATCACTGCCTTCGTAATCGTGTTGGTAATAGGGCGCATCTTCTGGAACAAAGCGATTGAAGTGTTGTTCTAAATCACTGCGCACCGTTGGGTCAGCATTCTCATTTATGGTCAGCGACGCCGAACTGTGTTGTAAAAATAAATGCAACAGGCCAACGTCGTATTGGCTTATTTGCGGCAAGGCTTCGATGACCTGGCTGGTGATTAAATGAAAACCGCGCCGCATCGGGCCAAGTTCAAAGGTGTATTGTTGCCAAGACATGGTTAATTTCCTCATTCGTTTTTTGCACAATTAACAGAGTCAACTATTATGCAAGGATATGTAAAAAGCATATTGTTGTCTAAGTTGGCTTTTGTTACAATAACGCCCCGTCCTGCTACTTGAGTAGCTAACTGTAACTGAGCGCGTATATTCTGTCTGATAGCCAGTTACAGACACACGATTTCTGTTAATTCCTTAATTCCGGGTTTCACATGACAACGAGATATATTTTTGTAACAGGTGGGGTAGTTTCTTCCCTTGGTAAAGGCATTGCTGCAGCATCAATGGCGGCGATTCTGGAAGCTAGAGGCCTGAAAGTAACCATACTTAAACTAGACCCTTACATAAATGTTGACCCGGGAACGATGAGTCCGATTCAGCACGGTGAAGTGTTTGTTACCGAAGATGGTGCCGAGACCGATCTCGATTTAGGTCACTACGAGCGTTTCATTCGCACCAAGATGACCAAAAAGAACAACTTTACCACCGGTCGAATTTACCAAGACATTCTTGCTCGCGAACGTCGTGGTGAATTTTTGGGTGCCACAATTCAGGTTATCCCTCATATCACCAATGATATCAAACGTCGCGTAATCGAAGGCGCTGAAGGCTACGATGTGGCGATGATTGAAATTGGTGGCACGGTTGGTGATATCGAATCGCAACCGTTTTTAGAAGCGATTCGCCAATTAGGCGTTGAACTAGGGCGTGAACGCGCAATGTTCATGCACCTAACACTTGTGCCTTATTTAAAAGCAAGTGGCGAGATCAAAACCAAGCCAACGCAACACTCGGTTAAAGAATTGCGTTCGATTGGTATTTTCCCAGATATTCTTGTCTGTCGCAGTGAAGTGGCGATTCCAGCCAACGAACGCGCTAAAATTGCCTTGTTCTGTAACGTACCGGACAATGCGGTTGTGGCCATGCGCGACGTGGACAGTATTTACAAAATTCCTGCGCTATTGAAGTCGCAAGGTACCGATGAACTGGTTTGTAAGCGCTTTGGTATTGATGCACCTGAGGCCGACCTGCACGAGTGGGAGCGAGTGTTATATCAAGAGGCTAATCCCAAAGGCGAAGTCACGATTGGTATGGTTGGTAAATACATTGAATTACCTGATGCCTATAAGTCGGTAAACGAAGCATTGGCACACGCCGGCCTGAAAAATCAGCTTACGGTGAACATCAAGTATATTGATTCACAAAGTGTTGAGGTACGCGGCGAAGAAGAACTTCAAGGTCTCGATGCGATTCTCGTTCCGGGAGGTTTTGGTGAGCGCGGTGTTGAGGGCAAAATCTCAACGGCAAAATTCGCTCGTGAAAACAATATTCCATACTTCGGTATTTGTTTAGGTATGCAAGTGGCGTTAATCGAATACGCGCGTAACGTTGCCGGCCTTAGTGATGCTCACTCGACTGAGTTCAACAGCGACACGCAATATCCTGTGGTCGGTTTAATCGAAGAGTGGCTAGACGAAGAGGGCAATGTTGAAACTCGCGATGAAAACTCTGACTTAGGCGGTACAATGCGTCTTGGTTCACAGTTATGTCACTTGGTTAGCGGTACCAAAGCGGCTGATATATACGGCGCAGAAAGCGTATACGAGCGTCACCGTCACCGTTATGAAGTGAATAATCACTATCGCCAAAAGCTGGAACAAGCTGGTTTGGTATTCTCTGGCTTGTCGCAAGATAAGAAATTGGTAGAAATGATCGAAATCCCAGGCCATCCGTGGTTTGTTGCAGGTCAGTTCCATCCTGAGTTCAATTCTACGCCACGTGATGGGCACCCATTGTTTGAGAGCTTTATCGCAGCAGCGTTTGCGAATCAACAAAATAACAAAAATTAATTTATACTAAGCCGTAGTCAGTTTGGATTGCGGCTTTTTTTTCGGTCTTTCCACGATCACATCATTTGACCATTTAAGGTAGGTAAACATGTCAGAAATAGTTAAGGTTATTGCCCGTGAAGTAATGGACTCTCGCGGCAACCCTACAGTAGAAGCAGATGTTCGTTTAGCATCAGGAGCCTTTGGGCGTGCTTGTGCACCTTCTGGTGCATCGACTGGCTCGCGTGAAGCGCTTGAATTGCGCGATGGTGACAAAGCGCGTTATTTAGGTAAAGGCGTGCTAAATGCTGTTGCGGCTGTTAATGATAAAATCGCACCGGCTTTGTTAGGCAAAGATGCTCAGCAACAAGCGCAAATTGATCAGATAATGATTGATTTAGACGGTACTGAAAACAAAGAAAACTTTGGTGCAAACGCCATTTTGGCGGTGTCTTTAGCGGTGGCTAAGGCAGCTGCTAACGACAAAGGTGTGGAATTATACGAGCACATTGCCGACCTTAACGGTACCTCGGGTCAGTACTCTATGCCAGTACCAATGATGAATATCCTCAACGGTGGTGAGCACGCTGATAACAACGTTGATATTCAAGAGTTCATGGTTCAACCGGTAGGCGCTCCATCATTTAAAGAAGCGCTGCGCATGGGCGCTGAAATTTTCCATCAACTGAAAAAGGAATTAAGTGCGAAAGGCTTAAATACAGCGGTTGGTGACGAAGGTGGTTTCGCACCAAACTTAGCCTCGAATGAAGAAGCGCTGTCGTTAATCGAAACTGCAGTAGCAAATGCGGGCTACAAAATGAACGAAGATGTGACATTGGCTCTTGATTGCGCTGCGTCTGAGTTCTACAAAGACGGCGTTTACGATCTTGCTGGTGAAGGCAAGCAGTTTGACTCTGCTGCGTTTGGTGATTACTTAGCCGATCTTGCCGCTCGCTACCCAATCGTTTCTATTGAAGATGGTCTTGACGAAAGTGACTGGGATGGCTGGAAACTGTTAACCGATAAAATCGGTGACAAAGTACAGTTGGTAGGTGATGATTTATTTGTTACCAATACCAAAATTTTATCACGTGGTATTGAACAAGGCATCGGTAACTCAATTTTGATTAAATTTAACCAGATCGGTTCGTTAACCGAAACGTTGAATGCGATTAAAATGGCCAAAGACGCAGGCTTTACTGCCGTTATTTCACATCGCAGTGGTGAAACCGAAGACGCGACAATCGCTGACTTAGCCGTAGGCACTGCAGCGGGACAAATTAAAACTGGCTCGTTGTGTCGCTCAGACCGCGTTGCTAAGTACAATCAATTGTTACGCATTGAAGAGTTTCTTGGTGATAACGCTATTTACAACGGACGCAGTGAGATTAAAGGCCAGTAATTGAGCAACAACACCTCGATGATTGGCGCTTAGTGCGCAGTCAAAACCGCTCTTTGTGAGCGGTTTTTTTATACCTTATTTTCTGACGAGCAACGCTCAGTGTGATACACATTAACAGCGGCAAAACATCTCCATTGTAAATAACGTCAATTAGTTTATTATTTAATCAAAGGTCAATAATAAAGTATAAAGACCTGATTCAAATGACGTATTTTGATAAGGGTAAGGATGATGCGAGATTTACTAGCCGATGCATTGCAACACTCGGCGCAATTCTCAGAATTGTGTAGCGCATTATATGAGCGAGAAATTCAGTGGTTGGCTAAGCAGCCTAGCGATCATTTAGCCTCAATTCAGGGGCGGTTAAAAAGCTTGCCTTATTATATCAAGCGCACCGCCGGTTCGCTGTTGACTAGCGACAGTCCGCTCACTCTTGATTTGCACAATGCCAGCTGGCAGCAAAAACAAGCGACTAAACTACCCGATCAACATCAAAGCGCGCAGCAAGTCAGTCAGTGGTATCTAAAAAAGCCTGTGCCATTAGGTTTAGTGGTACCGGTTTTGGTATGCACTGATGACCGTTTTTACGTCATACTCGATTGCATAGATCGCATCGACTCCACTCAGTCGCGCATTCGCCTAAACGTTAGTAGTTGGTATACCCTAGCGCCCGAGCTGAGCAACAACAATACCCAGTACCAATTGCTTAAGCCGACCAAAAAAGCATTTGCGGCGGCGTGCAGTGGTCACCAATGGCAAGGTAACAAGCCGATCAGGCCGCGCCTGTTATCACTGCGAGAATTGTTATTGTCCTGTCAAATCAATTGGCAAGACATGCGCAAAACAGCACCTATTCAAACTGATCGTTATCACTGAGTACCCTCTACTGCGTTTTTAATCCACAAACTGAATAGAATATCATTTAAATGATGGACTTGTGATTTGGGCATTTTATAATGTGTTTATCATCTTAAATAACAACAGTGCTAGGCATGCGAATAATTACTACCGTTTTGGTTATCTTTTTAGTCTTGCTGCAATACCGTTTGTGGTTTGGCAAAAACAGCGTGCCTGATTATTGGCAACAGGTTGCAAGTATTGATGAGCAGTTAAAGGTTAACAAACAATTGCGTCAACGCAACCAGCTGGTATGGGCCGATATTGAAGATTTGAGAAATGGCTTAGAGGCTGTCGAAGAGCGAGCTCGCAATGAGCTCGGTATGATCAAGGGTGGCGAAACCTTCATCCGCGTAATTCCGCAAGAGAAATAATTTTGACTAACACGACCGATCAACAAGGCTACACTGTGGTTGTTCCAGCCGCGGGTGTCGGATCTCGAATGCAACAACCGTTGGCCAAGCAGTACTTGCACATTGATGGCTTAACAATTATCGAACGCACGTTAACACGCTTGCTCAATCACCCCAAAATAGATCGGGTTATTGTCGTCTTAGCTGAGCACGATCAATATTTTGCGACACTGCCAATTGCGCAACACCCTAGGGTGAGTACCGCGGTTGGCGGTAAGGAGCGGGCTGACTCTGTACTTGCCGGATTACTGGCCATGCCCCCTCAGCGTTGGGCTATTGTTCACGATGCCGCACGACCGTGTGTAAGCCATGAGGACATCGATAAGCTCATTGAGTTTTGTCAACTCCATCAACAAGGTGCCATTTTAGCTTCGCCGGTGCGCGATACGATGAAACGAACCAATAGCGCCAATCAAATTGACCGCACCGAAGAGCGAGCTGGCCTTTGGCACGCGCTTACCCCGCAAATGTTTGAGCGAAATATGCTGATTAACGCATTGCAAACAGCGTTAACAGAACAGGTGCCAATTACCGATGAGGCGTCAGCGATCGAGTATGCGGGACAAACGGCTCACGTCGTATCGGGACGCGAAGATAATATTAAAATCACGCGCCCAGCAGATTTGCCATTGGCAACATTTATATTGCAGCAACAGGAGTCGATATGCGAATAGGCCACGGTTATGACGTTCACAAATTTGGCGGCCAAGGGCCGGTCACACTAGCGGGAGTTCAAATCGCACACGATAGCGGTTTTATTGCCCACTCTGATGGCGATGTTGCTATCCATGCACTGTGCGATGCTATTTTAGGCGCCTTGTGCTTGGCTGATATTGGCAATCACTTTCCCGATACGGACAGTGCGTTTGAAAATATCGACTCGCGTATCCTGCTGCGCCATGTGGTTAAACTAATGCGCGACAAGGGCTATAAGCTTGGCAATGCCGACATTACCATCGCCGCCCAAGCTCCTAAAATAGCCCCACATTTGCAGGCAATGCGTCAATGTTTAGCCGGCGATTTACAGACTTCAATGGACAATGTCAACGTCAAGGCAACTACCACAGAAAAACTTGGCTTTGTCGGTCGCAAGGAGGGGGTTGAAGTGCATGCTGTCGTACTACTCGTGGAGTGCACTAATGAATAACCCAGTTCACTTGTATGGGCCGCCGCAAGCAACCGGCGATCTGCGCACTCAAGCTGAAGACTTTAAGGTTACCGAAATATTGCCATTTAGCGCTTCGGGCGAAGGTGAGCACTTATTGATAAAAGTGCGTAAAAGCCAAGCCAACACCGTTTTTGTCGCCAAACAATTAGCGCGTTTTTTTAAGGTGAAACCACACCTTGTAACCTACGCAGGTCTTAAAGATCGGCACGCCATAACCGAGCAATACTTTGGCGTTCACGTACCTGGCAAACAACAGTTTGATGTATCGACCTTTGAGTTACCCGGCGTTGATATACTGTCGTGCCAGCGGCATAACAAAAAACTGAAAACAGGAGCGTTGTCAGGTAATCGCTTTGTTATCACCCTGCGCAACGTGGATAATCTAAAAGACATTCAGCGCCGTTGGCATTACATTGTTGAAGACGGCGTTCCCAACTATTTTGGCGAACAGCGCTTTGGCATCAATGGCAACAATCTAACGGGCGCGTTGCAGTTATTTGCCGGGCAACGGGTCCACGATCGCAACAAACGCGGCTTTTATTTATCTGCGGCTCGCTCGCATGTGTTTAATTGTATGTTGGATGCGCGCATACGAAAAGGTCACTTTAGCAAGCCGATGCAAGGCGATGTGTTTATGTTAAGTGGCAGTCGCAGTGTATTTCATTGTGAGCAAGCGGATGACACCATAGTTCAGCGTATCGCACAAGGCGATATCGCCCCGACGTTACCGCTTTGGGGACAAGGTGAATTGATGACCACAGGCCAAGCCAGAGCGTTTGAACAAGCCATTGCTGATGAGTTATCAAGCTATTGCCGCGGTTTAGAAAAGTTTGGTTTGAAACAAGAGCGCAGAACGATGGCGCTGTTTGTCCAAGACGCGCAATTAGACTGCCATGAATCCACAGTTACCGTCAGCTTTACTTTACCGGCGGGCTGTTTTGCGACGACTGTACTACGCGAACTCATTAACTATACCGATATCAGCAAAAGAGAACACAACAATGAAGATACTGATCAGCAATGACGATGGCGTCAGCGCCAAAGGCATTAAAGTATTGCATCAACACTTGAGTGTGTTTGCCGATACCAAAGTCGTCGCCCCTGATCGCAATTGCAGTGGTGCGAGTAATTCTTTAACGTTGCTAAATCCACTGCGCACCCAGCAACTTGACAATGGCTTTATCAGTGTTAACGGCACGCCGACTGATTGCGTTCATTTAGGTATTAGCCAATTGTATGAGCAGCAACCTGATTTGGTTGTCGCAGGTATCAACCACGGCGCCAATTTGGGTGATGATGTGCTTTATTCAGGTACTGTTGCGGCGGCAACTGAGGGACGTCATATGGGGTTGCCTGCGGTTGCGGTGTCTTTAGTGGGCGCCAACGGTGAACACTTTGATACTGCCGCTGTGGTAGTGGCTCAATTTATCAAGCGACTACAGCAGCACCCGCTTAAAAACGACCAAATTATTAACATCAATGTGCCTGATGTGCCATTGCACCAGTTAAAGGGCATTAAAGTGACCCGTCTTGGCCATCGTCACAAAGCAGAAACCATGAAACGCATGCAAGACCCCTGGCAACGGGATATCTATTGGTATGGTACGTTGGGGGCTGAACTCGATGCTGGACCAGGTACTGATTTTCACGCCATTGCTGAAAATTACGCATCGGTAACACCGCTAACGGTGGACATGACCGCCTATAACAGTATGAACGATATGAAAGATTGGATAAACGAATTAGAACTATGAATGCAACTCGACGAATAAGTGGTAAATCGTTACGCAGTGGGGAGCGTCTGGCTCAGCAACTTCATCAACAGGGGATCACTAATCCACAGGTACTAAGCGTTATTGCCTGTACTCCGAGGCATCTATTTGTGCCTGAAATTCTCGCCCATAAGGCGTATGACAATACCGCCTTACCAATAGGGCAAGGGCAAACGATTTCGCAACCCTATATTGTCGCTAAAATGAGTGAGTTACTGCTAGCAGACAACGCACCGCAAAACAGTGTGTTAGAAATAGGTACCGGCTCGGGCTATCAAACGTCAATTTTAGCTCAGCTATTTGATCAAGTGTATTCGGTAGAGCGTATAAAGTCGCTACAATTTCAAGCTAAACGCCGCTTGCAAAAATTGGATTTGCACAATGTACAAATGAAACACGGCGATGGTTGGAAAGGGTGGAAAAACAAAGCGCCGTTTAAAGCCATCATAGTGACCGCAGCGGCCAGTGAAATTCCACAAGCACTGGTTGAGCAATTAGCCGACGGCGGCAAGTTGATCATTCCCGTAGGCGAGGCACAGCAAACGTTAAAGCTGGTTGAGCGTCATGGTGATAGCATACAGGTTAAAAATATTACAGCGGTGCGTTTCGTGCCACTCGTTGCAGGAGAGTTGTTGTGAAGATCTTCTCGGCCCTTTACCAGTGGACCATGCGTTGGGCAACGCATACCGCCGCACCGAAGGTTTTAGCGGTGTTGTCGTTTGCCGAATCGGTATTTTTTCCCATTCCCCCGGATGTACTATTAGCCCCAATGGTGTTGTCAAAACCGGAGCACGCATGGCGGTTAGCAGGGATAACCACCTTGGGGTCGGTATTAGGTGGCGTCGTTGGCTATTTTCTCGGTTATTGGTTATTCGAACCAGTCATTAAGCCTTTGTTAATTGATTTTAACTATATGGGTAAGTTTGAACACGCCATGCAATGGTTTCAGCAATACGGAGTATGGGTTGTGTTTATAGCCGGCTTTTCACCTATTCCATACAAAGTGTTTACGTTAAGCGCCGGCTTTTTACAAATGCTCTTTTTACCGTTTTTATTAGCTTCAGCGGTTGGTCGGGGAATGCGTTTTTATTTAGTTGCCGCATTAATTAAAGCCGGTGGTGCAAAAATGGAACACAAGCTTCGCAACAGTGTTGATGCCATCGGCTGGGGGGTCGTTATTCTGGCCGCAATATTGTATGTTGTATTTGGCTGATTTAATTTTACATGTAAAGTGAGCTAACTGTATCAAACGGCGTGTAATTATTGTGCTGTTTGACAACATGAGCGGTTCTCTGTTTTAACTAGGTAGCGAAGTAACTTGCGATGATTAATAACCGAAAACAAAAACGCATAACGCCTGGCTTAGCAATGCTGGTAGGGGTTGGTTTGTTATCAGCCTGTGCTGAGCGCACCAAGCCCGCACCGGTTGTCAACTTGTCAAATCACGTTGTCGCAAAAAAACAGCTACCCCCCATTGATAGCGAGCGTTATAAAGTGAAAAAAGGGGAAACCCTATACTCTATTGCATTTCGCGCAAAAACGGATGTGCGAGCTCTGGCACAACTGAACAATTTAAAACCGCCTTATCACATTTACCCCGATCAAATATTGCTCTTATCCGCAGCCAGCGCAGCAGTTGCGAGCCCTGCAGTAACGGCTAAAAATAACTCAGTAAGTGCGCAAAAAATAATCAAAAAAACGGTTGCAAATGACAAACCCAAAGAGTATGGTGTTAAAAAGGAGAGCACATTCACTGCAGTAAAAGTGCCTTCTTTGAAACAAAAAGTAAACGAATGGATTTGGCCTGTTAAAGGTAATATTTTATCTGCGTTTGACACCGCTGATAAAGGCAGCCAAGGTATCGAAATAGACGGTAAACGCGGTCAACCCGTAAAAGCCGCCGCCGATGGTTTGGTTGTGTATGCAGGTAGTGCCCTTAGAGGGTATGGCAATTTAATAATAATAAAACACAATGATGACTATCTAAGCGCTTATGCACATAACGATGAGTTATTGGTTAATGAGCAGCAAACAGTAAGTGCGGGAAAAGTCATTGCGAAGATGGGTAGCACAGGTACCGACCGTACCAAGTTGCGCTTTGAAATTCGCTTTAGAGGAAAATCGGTAAACCCTATGCATTATTTACCGAATTGATGCGTTGATAAACAATAAAAATAACGAGGCAAATGTGATCGATTAATAATAATTTGGGATTAATTGGGAGACGTCGATGAGTAACGTTAAAACTCCAGATGCGACTGCACAAAAAACAGCAGACGCCAATGCAACTGTAATAGTGAAAGACACAGTTAGCGAAGAAACCGTATCAAGTTTAGATGCAACGCAAATGTACTTGAGTGAAATTGGATTCTCGCCATTGTTGAGTGCTGAAGAAGAGGTATTCTTTTCGCGCAAAGCGTTAAAGGGTTGTGAAGCCTCTAGGGCGAGGATGATTGAAAGTAATCTTCGTTTAGTTGTTAAAATCGCACGACGCTATAACAATCGTGGCTTACCGTTACTCGACCTTATTGAAGAAGGCAATCTCGGTCTTATCAGAGCCGTCGAAAAATTTGACCCAGAACGGGGCTTTCGCTTTTCAACTTATGCAACATGGTGGATTCGTCAAACAATAGAACGAGCTATCATGAACCAAACTCGAACCATTCGTCTTCCCATTCACGTTGTTAAAGAACTCAATGTCTATTTGCGCGCAGCTCGTGAGTTGGTGCAAAAACTCGACCACGAACCCACCGCTGATGACATCGCCGCGAAGTTAGACGTTCCCGTTGCAGACGTCAGTAAAATGCTCAAATTAAATGAGCGTATAACATCTGTTGATACCCCGTTTGGCGGTGAATCAGACAAAGCTCTGTTAGATGTTATCGCCGATGAAAAGAGCCAAGGCCCCGAATCTGATTTGCAAGATTCAGACATTCGCCAGAACATTGTTCACTGGCTAAATGAACTCAATTCGAAACAAAAAGAAGTATTGGCACGTCGCTTTGGCTTGCTCGGTTATGAACCGGCGACGCTAGAAGATGTAGGACACGAAATTGGCTTGACCCGTGAGCGGGTGCGTCAAATTCAAGTGGAAGCATTAAAGCGTTTACGCGATATCTTATCGTCACAAAACTTGTCGATAGAGTCGCTGTTTCAAGCTGAGTCGTAATAGAGCAACCGTGCACAGCATTCTGTAGGAAAAGCTCACTCAGCAAGATCGTTTTGATATACAGCGCAATAAACTCAAATACAAAGCCCACTCTCTAAGTGGGCTTTTGTTGTCTAACGGTTACACCTTACACTTCGCGCTGTAATTGATAGAGTAAATCCAGTGCCTGTTTGGGCGTTAACTCATCAACCGATAATTGTTGGATCTGCTGTATCACCGGATGAGGTTCGTTGAACAGATCAATTTGTTCGACTTGCATCGGCGTGCTCGTCAGCACGGTTGGCGTTGACTGACTCTCTAGCTCACTCAAACGCTGCTTCGCTCTATTGATCACCACTTTTGGGACACCAGCGAGCTGTGCAACTTGCAAACCGAAGCTCTTTGAGGCCGCGCCTTCTTGCACAGCATGCATAAACACAATGCTCTCGTCGTGTTCTATTGCGTCTAAATGCACATTGGCGACGTGTGGCATTTGCTCAGCCAGTTGCGTCAATTCAAAGTAGTGGCTAGCAAATAAGGTAAACGCTTGGGTTTTAACCGCCAAATATTCAGCGCACGCCCATGCCAACGACAAGCCGTCATAGGTCGACGTACCGCGGCCTATTTCATCTAAGAGTACCAGAGAGCGCTCGCTGGCATTATTGAGAATATTAGCGGTCTCAGTCATCTCAACCATAAATGTTGATCGACCACTGGCTAAGTCATCAGAGGCGCCAATGCGAGTAAAAATACGGTCAACAATGCCAATTTCCGCGCTGTCAGCGGGAACAAAGCTACCGACGTGGGCAAGTAAGGTGATCAACGCGGTTTGTCGCATATAGGTCGACTTACCGCCCATATTAGGTCCGGTAATTATTAACATGCGCCGTTGGTTGTTAAGTTCAACCGGATTGGCGATAAAAGCATCATCTGTCACTTGTTCAACTACTGGGTGACGGCCGGCACTGATGTGTATACCCGGTTGGTCGGTTAACTTGGGACGTTGATAGTTGAGTGTTTCAGCCCGTTCGGCAAAGGTGTTGAGCACATCTAAGCTAGCGACTGCTTCAGCACAGTGCTGTAATTGTTCTATGTACTGTTCAAATAAATCAAACAACTGCTCGTAGAGGCGTTTTTCAAGGGCCAAAAAACGACTTTGTGCCGAGAGCACTTTTTCCTCGTGTTGTTTTAATTCGTGGGTAACAAAGCGCTCATTATTTTTCAGCGTTTGCCGGCGAATATAATGCTCGGGAACATCCTGAGACTGGGCGCGGCTGATTTCAATATAAAAGCCGTGTACCTTGTTGAAGCCAACTTTTAACGTTTGAATACCGCTGCTTTCTCGTTCGCGGGCTTCCAATTGCTGGAGAAAATCTGTGGCGCCTTGGCTAAGTGACCGAAGTTCGTCTAATTCACTATTGTAGCCAGGTGCAATAACACCGCCGTCGCGGATGAGAACTGGTGGATTCTCAACAATGGCATTATCCAGTAGTTGTTGTAAATATTCTATCGGCGCTACGTCTTCGGCCAATTGCTGCATTAGCGGTGCTTGGCAAAGTGCCGAGAGCTGATGTAATTCAGGCAGTCGCGTTAACGCATTGCGCAACCGGGCAAAATCTCTTGGGCGTGCGCTGCGCAGCGCAATACGCGCGACTATGCGCTCAATGTCGCCAATGCTTTTGATCACCTCATACACATCCTGCTGTAAATCTTGCTGCAGAATATCGGCGATTGCATCTTGGCGTTGTTCAAGTAGGGCGACATCGCGCAGTGGAAAATGCAACCAGCGCTTCAGTAAGCGCGAGCCCATAGCGGAAGCGGTTTTATCGAGCACAGATGCTAAAGTATTGTCATAGCCTCCGGCGAGATTTGTTGTCAATTCGAGATTTTTACGGGTTGCTGCATCTAAAATAACGCCGCTTGAATAGGCTTGAGCCTTGATCGATCTAATATGTGGCAAAGCACCGCGTTGAGTGTCCTTGACGTACTGCAATAAACAGCCAGCGGCACTGAGCCCCAAGGGATAATCGGCGACACCAAACCCAGATAGCTGTTTGGTTTTAAACTGCTCGTTGAGTAGTTTGTTTGCTGTTGCTAAGTCGTATTCCCAATCAGGTCTGCGACGTGTGCCTTTTAAATCATTGATAAGGTCGATAGCGGCAAAGGACTCGGGGTAAAGCAACTCCGCTGGATTGAGACGTTGTAACTCGGCTTGCAACTGCTCACGGGTTTTGGGTTGGCAAATAACAAAACGGCCAGAGCTCATATCGAGATAGGCGATGCCAAACCCTTGATTCGATTTTTCAAACACCGATACCAATAAATTGTCCTGCTTGTCTTGCAGTAGCGCTTCATCAGATAGGGTACCAGGAGTAACAATGCGAACCACCTTTCGCTCTACGGGACCTTTACTTGTCGCAGGATCGCCAATTTGCTCACAAATGGCTACAGACTCGCCAAGTTGCACTAACTTAGCCAAATAATTTTCAACGGCGTGGTAGGGTACTCCCGCCATAGGGATTGCGTTACCGCCCGACTTTCCACGTGCGGTTAGGGATATATCAAGTAAATCAGCGGCTTTTTTCGCATCGTCATAGAATAACTCGTAAAAATCACCCATGCGATAAAACAGCAGTATATTTGGAAACTCCGATTTTATGGTTAAATATTGCCGCATCATAGGCGTGTGATTGGCGTTGTCAGAAAGATGGTTTGTCATGGATTTACTTAAGTTGATCTGTTTGACGAAAAAAAATCAAGGTCAATAAAGGCGCTTTTTCTGCAGTATTGAACCGTGAAATATCTGATGAAATGTGTTCTGTAAAGATGTTAAAATAATCCGCGCAAAAGCGCAAAGACGTTTTGCCAATAATCCTTGTTTATGTAGATTATTGTGAATCAATAGCGAACAGCAATTAGCGCTAACATTGAAAGGCGGTTGTTGCATTCAATGTAATGGTTGTAGAGTTAATTACACCTTGCAATAAAACCACTGTATAAACAAAGCTAAATTCGCTTGTTGACCAGCTTAAATATGGTGGTAACTACAGGTCAACTCATTAAAAGTTGTTTATTTTCAAAGTGTTATGTTTTTTGTTTAAATTTTTTAGCAAAAGGTATTGATACTGTACGATTATACAGTATACTGTTCATTAATTACTGGATAAGTTATAAAAAAATTCACTGGAGACCACAATGGATGCGAATAAAGAAAAGGCGTTAGCCGCGGCATTAGGCCAAATTGAACGTCAATTCGGAAAAGGTTCAATCATGAAATTAGGTGAGAACCGCAGCATGGATGTTGAAACAATTTCTACCGGTTCATTGTCGTTAGACGTTGCGCTTGGCGCAGGCGGTTTACCGATGGGACGCATCATCGAAATTTACGGTCCAGAGTCAAGTGGTAAAACAACGTTAACCCTTGAAGTTATTGCCGAAGCCCAACGCAACGGCAAAGTGTGTGCGTTCGTAGACGCCGAGCATGCCTTAGACCCAATTTACGCTGAAAAGTTAGGTGTGAACATTGACGACTTGTTGGTATCTCAGCCAGATACCGGTGAGCAAGCATTAGAAATTTGCGACATGCTAACGCGCTCAGGTGCCGTTGACGTTATCGTGGTTGACTCGGTAGCAGCGTTAACACCGAAAGCTGAAATTGAAGGTGACATGGGCGATAGCCACATGGGTCTACAAGCGCGTATGTTGTCGCAAGCTATGCGCAAACTTACCGGTAACCTTAAGCAATCAAATACGATGATGATTTTTATCAACCAGATTCGTATGAAAATTGGTGTGATGTTTGGTAATCCAGAAACCACAACTGGTGGTAATGCATTGAAATTCTACGCGTCAGTACGTCTAGATATTCGTCGTACAGGTGCGGTGAAAGAAGGTGATGCAATCACTGGTAACGAAACTCGCGTTAAAGTGGTTAAGAACAAAATTGCTCCACCGTTTAAACAAGCTGAATTCCAAATCATGTACGGTGAAGGTATCAACAACATCGGTGAGCTTATCGATTTAGGTGTACAACACAAGCTAGTTGAAAAAGCCGGTGCATGGTACAGCTGTAACGGTGAGCGTATCGGTCAAGGTAAAGCCAATGCCTGTAACTTCTTAAAAGAAAATCCAGCCATGGCTAAAGATTTAGATACTAAATTGCGCGCATTACTACTAACACCAGCGACGCCGGTAGAAGAAGCTCTAGAAGAAGAATCTGAATAACTTAGCGTTTAGCTATAAGAAATAACCAAAGGCCGCATCAGCGGCCTTTTTTATTTGTGTTTGTTAATGGGGCGAGTGTACCATGTGAATTAACCATGCGTATTGTCATCAATTGACACAGACCAAACTCGCGTTAATCATCGCCAATCAATCTCACTTTGTCAGCGCAAATCTGTGGCATATTTGCCAAATCTTGTTTTAAGGAAATATTAAAAACAATCTGACTGGACAAGTGCACGAGATCACAATAAAAAAACACCTCACTCACCTAAGTGACTGAGGTGTTTTTATGTTAACGCCAAATTAACTACCGATGTGTTCTTTTATAAAGTCCAGCATCGTCTGCAGCGTGGTAACTCGGTGTTCAGGGGTGATAAAACCGTGGTATTCGTTGTCGATATACAAGGTTTTATAAGGGTGTTTTTTATCGCGTAACGCTTTTTCCAACGCTTCGGCTTGTGAGATCGGCGTGCGTTCATCGGCACTACCGTGAATCAACAATATTGGCGCCTTTAATTGATCAACATTGTGAACCGGTGAAAATGGCTTAATGGTTTCATGGTCGATACCGCCGAGTACTTTGTTTAAGTAGTGGCGCCCGTACGGGTGGCCGGGAGTATCACCATCAGTAAACATCATTTCTAAATCGTAGACACCCGATGCGCCAATGACACATTCGTATAAATCAGGCGCTAAAATAGCGCTTTGCACCGCGGAATAAGCACCAAAACTGCCACCCCAAATACAAATTCGATTTTTATCGGCAACCTTACTGGCGATAGCCCACTTAGTGGCATCAATTATGTCGTGTTGAATTTTGCGTCCCCACTCTTGATAGCCTGCTTGCTCAAATGTTGCACCGTATCCGCCAGAACCGCGAAAGTTGACTTGCAATATCGCATAACCCTGAGATGCTATGGCTTGGGTACGCCAGTCGTATTCCCAATAATCACGTGGCCCGTGCGGTCCACCGTGTGGGTGAACAATAAGTGGTAAGTTAGCATCTTTCTTACCATTTGGTAAGGTCAAATAACCGGTTAACTTCAAGCCGTCGCGACTGGTAAAGTGAAACGGCTCAACTCGGGCAAGCTTTTTCTGATCAAGCCAGCTTGCTCGGTGGGTGAGAAACTGGGCTTTATTGGTTTCAGTATTGTATAAATAATACGTACCTGGGTTGCGATCACCAGACACATATACGGTGAGAATTTTGCCGTCTTCGGTAGCACTGGTGATCTCGACCGAGTCGCCTTTAAACGCGGCGTACAGGTTTTTGTGTACATTCGCGTGCTCTACCTTATCGTTAAAAATCAGATAGTTTGAGTAGTCTTCGTCGATGCGAATACCATAGGGTTGGTTTTTGTAGTTGGTTAACACATCACTGATTTCAACGTACTCGTTGTGATAAATCTTATGCAATTTTTGCGTTGAAAATTGATAAGAATACAAGGTTCCGGTATCACCACTGTTGTAGTAAATGAAATACACTTTGTCATTGTCTGCGGAGAATCCCTGTGGGTCGATATCACCATCAGAGGTATCTAGACCAACATCAAACGATTGCCATTCACCGTCGACGTCTCGGTAAAACAGGTCTTGAGTTCTATCGACATTAACACCCTGCGCAAATCGCACTTCACCATTGTGATCAAGAAGTATATCATTACCTCGACCTGGCGAGCGCAACAGTTTGCGTTGTTTGCCGGTATAAACGTCAAGCAGGTAGATCTCCGCGTTGGCGGCCTCTTTATGTCGTGCATTTTGCCAGGGACTCACACTAATAATAATTTTTCGAGGGTCTTGTTTATAAAGCGAGGCAATATAGGCGTGACCGGCAGATACTTTACTTCCTGTTCGACCTCGTATTGAACTGGTCTCGGTTACCGCAGCAGTTGCGCCAAATATTGATTCAGGCTGACTGCCATCGTAGTTGACCGCAAATAAACGACCCGTAGAGTAGGTTAGGTCTAACGGTCCGTAAAATGAGTTAATGCTGATCACCACACGTTCATCATTTACCCAATCGAAATAGCCGATACTCTCTTCACCCGACATGTTAACCGCATAGGTTACTTTTTTGGTCTTGGTATCAACAAACACCAAGTTTCTTTTGCCTTCGTTGACGGAGCGAATGGCAATGTGCTTACCATTTGGAGAGATTCTGATCAGATCGTTTTCGATATCACGAGCAAAATCGTGCAGCTCGATCGCCTGAACTGACGTGACGCTTAAGCTGATAAGTATGGCGAATATGCGCTGAAGTAGCTTCATAACATCCCTATTATTTAAGTTATTATTTTGTTAAAAGTTGTCTGTTTTTTAACACGTTTGTCGTTTATTTTCAATACAATGGCGAGTAAATGATGGCCCTAACGAACTCTTTTATTTAGACGTCTATACGTTTAGATGTTGACTTGTAGTGGGTGTTTAGTAGTATAAAAAGAAGACAGTAAGCGACTTAAGGAGATATTTGTGCCAATAAAAATACCGGATAGCCTACCGGCATTGTCGGTTTTGGCTAATGAAAATATCTTTGTTATGTCACAAGGGCGAGCGCAGAGCCAAGATATACGACCGATGCAGTTAGCGATTGTCAACTTAATGCCCAATAAAATTGAAACCGAAATTCAATTACTGCGCATGTTGTCAAATACACCGCTACAAGTAAATGTGGATTTAGTGCGTCTTCATCTCAATGAGCCAAAGCATACTGCCAAAGCCCATGTAGATGCGTTTTATGTACTATTTGATGATATTAAGCACAAGCGTTACGATGGGTTAATTATTACTGGCGCACCACTTGCTCAACTGGAGTACCAGCAGGTTTCCTACTGGCAAAAAATATGTGACGTATTCGCGTGGGCTAACAGCCACGTTACCTCAACTCTGTATTCGTGTTGGGCAGCGCACGCTGCATTGTACTATCGCTTTGGCATCGAGCGACAATTGCGACAAACCAAGCTATCCGGGGTTTATCGCCATCAAACCATGGTCGCCAACGAACCGTTAACCCGGGGATTTGACGAGTACTTTCTAGTACCCCATTCTCGGTTTGGGCAACTACCCTTGGATACCTATAAGCAAGTCGAGCAACTAGCCATATTAGCGCACTCGGCGCAAGCCGGAGTCTATTTAGCGGCGACAAAAGATAAGAAACACGTGTTTGTGACCGGCCATCCCGAGTATGACGCCACCACGTTAAACGACGAATATCAACGTGACTTAGCTTCTGGCGTATCGCCTCACTGTCCTGAAAACTATTATCCGGACGATGACCCAATAAACACACCGGTCAATAGTTGGCGCAGTCACGGTAGCTTGTTATTTACCAATTGGCTTAATTACTACGTGTATCAGATTACTCCATATCAATTGCAGCACGGCAATACGCAAACCGTTAAACGATAGTGGCTCAGTTAGGAAATCTTGTGAAATCAGCATCGGCATTATTAATAGAACAACAATTACAACAGCGCATATTAGTCCTCGATGGCGCCATGGGGACGATGATTCAGCAACACCAGTTTAGCGAGCGTGATTTTCGCAGTGAGCGCTTTGCCAAGTGGCATTGTGACGTAAAGGGCAATAACGATTTACTGGTACTAACCCAACCTGAGGCAATCAAAGACATCCATCGTCAATACTTGCTCGCTGGTGCGGATATCATCGAAACCAACAGCTTTAATGCCACACGCATTGCCATGGCAGATTACGATATGCAAGAGTTATCGGCCGAAATCAATTTACAAGCTGCCCGTATAGCTCGCCAAGTGGCCGATGAAATCACCAAGCTTGAGCCGCACAAACCGCGTTTTGTTGCAGGGGTGTTAGGGCCGACCAATCGCACCTGTTCTATTTCGCCAGACGTTAATAATCCGGCATTTCGCAACATCAGTTTTAATGAACTCGCCTTAGCGTATCGCGAATCTACCGCAGCACTGATCGACGGCGGCGTTGATATCATTATGATTGAGACCATCTTCGATACGTTAAACGCTAAGGCCGCCATTTTTGCCGTTGAAGAGGTCTTTGCCGAATGTCAAATGCGTTTACCAATTATGATCTCCGGCACCATCACCGATGCTTCGGGACGGACACTTTCCGGCCAAACGACAGAGGCGTTTTATAACTCACTGCGTCATGCTAATCCAATTGCGATCGGCCTTAATTGTGCGCTTGGTCCCGTGGAGCTACGCCAATACATTGAAGAGCTCAGTTATATCAGCGATTTTGCCATATCGGCACACCCCAATGCCGGATTACCAAACGCCTTTGGTGAATACGACTTTACAGTGGCCGATATGAATGCGCATATTAAAGAGTGGGCTGAATCAGGTTTTTTAAACATTGTTGGCGGTTGTTGTGGTACCACACCCGAGCACATTAAAGGCATTGCTGATACGGTAAAAGATATTAAACCAAGAGTGGTCAAGTCGCAGCCTATCGCCTGTCGCTTATCGGGTTTAGAAGCGTTGAATATTGATCAAAACAGCTTGTTTGTAAACGTCGGTGAGCGCACCAATGTTACCGGCTCTGCTATTTTTAGGCGCCTTATTACCGAACAAAAATACGATGACGCCATAGCCGTGGCGTTACAACAGGTGGAAAACGGCGCACAAATTATCGACATCAACATGGATGAGGGCATGCTTGATAGTCAAGCGGCTATGGTGACCTTTCTCAACCTTGTTGCTGGCGAGCCGGATATTGCCAAAGTGCCCATTATGCTCGACTCGTCAAAATGGGAGATTATTGAAGCTGGCCTGCAATGTATACAAGGCAAGGGCATTGTTAACTCCATCTCGTTAAAGGAAGGCGAGCAAGAATTTAAACGCCAAGCTGAGCTTATTCGCCGTTATGGTGCTGCCGTTATCATTATGGCGTTTGATGAAGTAGGTCAAGCGGACACTAAGCAGCGCAAAGTGGAGATTTGTCAGCGCGCCTATCGAATTTTGGTCGACGAGCTGAACTTTCCACCCGAAGACATCATTTTTGACCCAAACATTTTTGCCATCGCCACCGGCATCGAAGAGCACGATAACTACGCGGTCGACTTTATCGAAGCTACGCGTGAAATAAAGCAAACCTTACCGCACGCGATGATCTCGGGCGGCGTGTCCAATGTGTCGTTCTCGTTTCGCGGCAATAACCCGGTGCGCGAAGCGATTCACGCGGTGTTTTTATTTCACGCCATTAAAAACGGCATGGATATGGGCATTGTCAATGCTGGTCAGTTAGCGATTTATCAAGACATAGCTAAAGATTTGTTAGTTGCTGTTGAAGATGTTGTGCTTAACCGTGATAGTGGCGCGACTGAGCGGTTGCTAACCATAGCCGAACAATATCGCGACCAAGCGACAGGGAAAACATCTAAGGCTGATTTGGCGTGGCGCGAGTTACCAGTAAATAAACGCTTAGAGCATGCATTGGTGAAAGGCATTAATGAATATATCGTTGCCGATACCGAACAGGCTCGTCTCGGCGCTGAACATCCGCTGCAAGTGATTGAAGGGCCATTGATGGATGGCATGAATGTCGTTGGCGACTTATTTGGTGAAGGACAAATGTTTTTGCCGCAAGTGGTGAAATCTGCACGAGTAATGAAACAAGCGGTGGCGCATTTGCAACCGTTTATCGAAGCGACCAAAACCACCAGTAAATCCAATGGCAAAATTTTATTGGCAACGGTAAAAGGCGATGTGCATGACATAGGTAAAAACATTGTTGGCGTGGTATTGCAGTGCAATAACTTTGAGGTGATCGATCTTGGGGTGATGGTGCCCTGCGAGAAAATCTTACAAGTGGCTAAACAAGAAGAGGTTGATATCATTGGCTTGTCAGGGCTTATTACTCCAAGTCTTGATGAGATGGTACACGTGGCGAAAGAAATGCAACGCCTTGATTTTAATTTGCCTTTGTTAATCGGCGGCGCGACTACCTCAAAGGCGCATACTGCGGTGAAGATTGATCAGCAATATCAACACCCTGTGATATATGTTGCCAATGCCTCGCGTTCGGTGTCTGTTGTCAGCGCACTGTTAAATGACAAACTTAAAGCTGATTTAATGCAGCGCACTGAAAAAGAGTACCAAACCATTCGTCAGCGCCACTTACAAAAAAGCCCTCGTAGCGAACTGATATCGTTAGCTGATGCACGTGCTAATGCATTTGTGGCCGACTATAGCAACTACACCCCCGTTAAACCGAATAAGCTTGGGGTAACGGTATTGAATGGGCTTGACTTAAATGTCGTGCGTAATTACATCGATTGGACGCCATTTTTCTTAACCTGGCAATTGTCGGGTAAATACCCCGCCATTCTCGAACATGAACTGATTGGCGAAGAAGCCAGTAAGCTTTTTAATGATGCCAACCGCATGCTCGATGAGTTAGTTGCCAATAGCAGCATTGAAGCGCGAGCGGTGTTAGGCTTATTCCCAGCAGCGAGCGACGGCGATGATATTGTCGTCTACGCCGACGAGAGCAAACAGCAGGTTATTGCGAGACTCGCCCATTTGCGACAACAAACCGCCAAACCAGCAGGTCAGTTTAACCGGTGTTTGAGTGATTACGTAGCAAGCCAAGATTCAGACATTGACGATTACATCGGCGCGTTTGCCGTCTCATCGGGGTTTGGTGTTGATGACTTAGTGGCAAAGTACGACGCTGAGCACGACACCTACAATTCTATTTTACTCAAAGCGGTTGCCGATCGCTTAGCCGAAGCGAGCGCAGAGTATTTACATGAGCAAGTGCGCAAACACTATTGGGGTTACTGCCCTGATGAAGACTTTGATAATGCGTCATTAATCCGCGAGCAATACCAAGGTATTCGTCCTGCACCGGGATACCCCGCCTGCCCTGAGCACACCGAAAAACAAACCCTTTGGGATTTGCTTAATGTTGAACACAATATTGGTATGCAGCTCACCTCAAGTTATGCCATGTGGCCAGGAGCGGCCGTCAGCGGTTGGTACTTTGCCCATCCTCAAAGCAAGTATTTTGCGGTGGCAAAAGTCGACCAACAACAAGCCGAAAGTTATGCCAAGCGCAAAGGTTGGTCATTAAGCGAAGCAGAAAAGTGGCTCGCGCCGAATTTGAATTACGAACCTTAAAAACAAAAGGGCATCAATGATGCCCTTTTCTAATCTAACTAATACCGGAAGTTACTGAATTTTAATCACATCCGCTGCCGGGCCTGTTTTTGGCATGGGCTTGGCGTTTAGTGGCGCAATAGGCTCAGCTTTTAGTTTGTCGTTAAGGTATTCAATACCTTTTTGTAGCTGGGCATCAAAGCCGTTAAAGGTAGCGTATGGTAGGTTATCGACCTCAATATCAGGTGACACACCAGTACCTTCTACTACCCACGTACCGTCTAGTGAGTATTGCGGTAATTCTGCAACTCGCGCCATACCGTTATCGGTTAAACGGTTACGACCCGTTAGCCATACACCGGCACCTGCGGTTTGTTTACCAATTAGCGGCGCCAAACCAAGTGACTTAATAGCGGCCGAGAAGGTTTCACCGTCAGAGTAGGTTAGCTGATCGGTTAGCACCACTAAATGACCACGGAAGGTTTGCTGCATATTGGTGTATGGTGCGCTGTCGCGCTCTTGCCAAAACATCCATGCTTTGCGTAATAGTTTTTCAATTAGCCAGCTGTCTATATTGCCGCCACGGTTTCGGCGCACATCTATGATCAAGCCGTCTTTTTCGACATTGGCATAAAACTCACGAGCAAAGCTGTTAATATCATTTGCAGTCATGGCGTTCATGTGTAAATAACCAATATTGTTATTGGCTTTAGTGACCAATTGCTTGTTGTGCTCTACCCAATCGAGATAGCGCATATTGGCATCACTACGCGTTGTTACCGGTACAACAACCGTTTGGCGAGCTTTGCCTTTGCGCTGTATGGTTAACAGCACTTGCTTACCAGCTTGATTGCGCAGAGCTTTGTGCATTGCCACTAACGAACCAATCGCTTGGTTATTGATATGGGTAATAATATCGCCCTCGACGGCATCGACTTCGGCTTTAGCTAATGGTGATGCTAACGATGGTAGGTCTTTATCGGTATCAAAAATATCATCAATGCGAACACCGTTTTTCACCTCGCTAAAACGCGCACCTAAACTGCTGCCGTTGGCGGCGTTATCTGCTTTTGGCATATCGCCACCGCGTACTTGCGAGTGCAGAGCATTGAGCTCGCCCATCATTTGCGCAAAAATATCGTTTAACTCGCTGCGCGAGGTTATGCGGTTAACCAAAGGTTGGTATTTTTCTTTAACCGCTTGCCAGTCTAGACCACGCATATTGACGTCGAATAAAAACTCGCGGTGCATAAGCCATGCATCGTCAAACATTTGTTGCCATTCATCGGCAGGCGAGAACGATAACTGCCATTGTGCTGAATTAACTTGGTGATCGGCTAGCGCTTTGGGCGCTTTTTCACCGGCGGGTAATAAATACAATTTTGTTTCATCACCCGCTCGCTTGGCAACCATTAACGTTTTGCCATCGGCTGCTAACTGATACCCGCGAACATCATTGAGGTAGGTGCCGGCTTTTATCTTGCGGTTGGCGTATTTAATAAACTGAATGTCGCGTTTAGTGCCATTTCTTACGGTGACATATAGACCTTTATCGTTGACGCTAAGATCCGCGTAATTGCCATTTGCAACGGGTACTTGGTAAAGCTTGTCGGTAATCGCTTGCCAGTTTACTTTGGCTTTGTCGTTATCCTTATTGTCCTGGTCTTTATCATTATTGTCTGTTTCCGACGCCGCGTGATCAAGCTCAGTTAATGTTTTAAACGGGAAGCTTGCTTCTTTAGTAAGTTGGTAGGCATAAATTAGGCCGCGCTTATCAAACGCCGGGCCTAAATTGCGATCGCCCCATGGTGAGGTAGGTGATGAAGCAAAGTGGCGGTTAGAAATAAAGTATAACCACTGCCCATCCGTTGAAAACGCCGGTGAGAATGCCTCGTATTTATCAGAGGTAATAAATTGCTCAGCTTGTTCACTAACAGAGTATAAACGCACACCACGGCGTTGGCGTTCGGTGTGCTCACCACTAAAGGCAATTAGCGTGCTATCGCTTGACCAAACAACTGAGTCAAATGCTGAAAAGCCGCTGCCGTTGCTAGCAATTTTACGGTTCGCTAAAGTGTCCAAATTTAACAACCATAAATCGCCATTGCGGTCATCGTGAGCAAGGTATTTTCCATCCGGTGACGGGTACAGATTCCAGCGAAAAGAGTTACCATTTTTGGTAAGTTGCTTACCTTCACCTGCGCCGTTGGCAGTGAAACGCCAGATTTCTTGTTCTCCACTAGCGTCGTTTATAGCAAATACGTACTTGCCGTCTGTCGATAACACCGCACTACGGCTGCGACTTTGTGCCGGTGTGTTTATTTCAATTAAACGGCTTTTATCTGCTGTCGCGACCGCTAACTTACCGCGGGCTGTGATCACCGCTTTGTCACCATTTTGGGCAACTGCGGCGTTGTTAAAATAATTTAGCGGCTTATTGTCCCAGCGCTCTTGGCGCTCGCTAAAATCAGAAACAAGTGATATGTCAATGCGCTTATCGCTGTTATCATCAAGGTTAAATTGGTGAATATCTGCGCCCAATTGGTAAACCACGGTATTGTTGTGATTCGATGCCAAGCGAATTGACCAATCTCGGTGCGTCGTTAGCTGCGTTTTGTCGCTACCATCAATATTCATCGACCATAGGTTATCGCTGCCGCTGGCGTCCGATACAAAGTACACTTTATTGTTGTAGTACATAGGTTCACGCACTGAACCTAGGTGATTTTGGGTTAATGGCGTTGCTTCTTGTTCACTGCCCATTTGCCAACGCCAAAGCTTGCCTTTCGCACCACCCCGATAAACCTTTGTGTTGTCGCCGGTAACTTGCAAACCAAAGCGGGTGAAAAATAGGTATTTACCATCGCTAGATACAGCGCCTTCAATGGCATCAGCCAGTGGGATATCTTTGCTTACTCGTGTGTCTGGGTTGACGGTTTTTAGCGTCCAGTAATTCGCAGGACCAAAACCAGCATTAGTGGCGTAGATAACCTCGCCTGAAGGCGTCCAACCTTGCACGCGTACTCGCGAGTTTTCATAGCTAAGGCGCGTTGGTTTGCCGCCGTTTATCGGCATAAGGTAAGCCTCATCTGAGCCTTCATAATTGGCAACATAGGCAATAAATTGACCGTCTGGCGAAATACTGGCCATGGTCTCGATGCTCTCATGCGTGGTCAATCGCTGGGCTTTACCTGAATTGAGTTTGCTGTGCCATAAATCACCTTCAGCGGTGAACACCAATGAATCTTGATGCAATGCAGGCGAGCTAAAATAACCGAGTTGTTGCTTTGCATTAACGGGTGATGTTGCTAGGGCGATGATGCCGGCAATGATCGACTTCTTTAACCTCATATGATCCCTTATATTGTGTTAGTTTTTGTTTTTTATATATTTATTATCGCCGACGGCATAGCCGGATGAAAATGACGCGCAGCGTATGTAATCGTTTCGATTGTAGCGTTAATACGTTAGCATTTGGAAAAAAGTTAGTTAATTTACCAGTTTTTTTCGCTTTGCAGAAAATACCTGGGCTATTCAACTGTATTTTTATTTTTATGTCGGTAAAATAGGCGAGTTTTCAAACATTAAAAGGTTATCCGTGACAAGCCAAACAGAGCCGAGTATCAACAAAGCAGTGAAAAAGGCAGCCTATAATTATTTGGCTCGTCGAGAGCATTCGCGTGACGAATTAAAGCAAAAATTACGACAAAAAGATTTTGCCGATGATGACATTGAAGTGGTGCTCGATAAACTACAAGAGCATGATATTCAAAGCGATTTGCGTTACGCGCAAAGTATGTTGCGACAACGGATTGCCAAGGGCTATGGCTACGCCTACATCAACAATGAATTAAAACAAAAAGGCTTGCACAGCAGTGTCATTAACCAAGCATTTGCAAGTGAAGCGGTTGATTGGTTTGAATTAGCGCAACAGGTTTATCACAAGCGTTTTGCTGATAACGCCATTGTTGATCAAAAAGACAAAGCCAAACGCATGAGATTTTTACAATATCGCGGGTTTGATTTCGAACAGATCTCAGCTGCGATGAGCATAGATTAAATTGGACGAAGATGATGATTAAATCCAGTGCCCAAATTAGACAGGCATTCCTAGACCATTTTGCTAAACAACAACACCAAGTCGTTGCGAGCAGTTCGCTAGTACCAGGTAATGACGCCACCTTGCTATTTACTAATGCGGGTATGGTGCAATTTAAAGATGCATTTCTAGGGGCGGAAAAACGCAGTTATACAAGAGCTACATCTTCTCAACGTTGTGTGCGCGCTGGTGGTAAACACAATGACCTAGAAAACGTAGGTTACACTGCACGTCACCACACTTTCTTTGAAATGTTAGGTAACTTTAGTTTTGGTGACTACTTCAAGCGAGACGCAATTCGTTTTGCTTGGGCGTTCTTGACCGAAACACTGCAGCTACCTGTTGAAAAGCTGATGGTGACTGTGTACGAAACCGACGACGAAGCATTCGCTATTTGGAACCAAGAAATTGGTGTTCCTGCCGAAAAAATTGTACGCATTGGTGACAAAAAAGGCGGTAAAAAATACGAGTCAGATAACTTCTGGTCGATGGGTGATACTGGCCCTTGTGGTCCGTGTAGCGAAATTTTCTACGATCACGGCGAGCACATTTGGGGTGGTCCTCCAGGCTCACCAGAAGAAGATGGCGATCGCTTCATCGAAATTTGGAACTTGGTATTCATGCAATTTAATCGTCACGCTGACGGTACTATGGAACCATTACCAAAACCGTCTGTAGATACCGGTATGGGTTTAGAGCGTATTGCAGCGATTATGCAAGGCGTGCATTCAAACTACGAAATCGATATTTTCCAAGGCTTGATCAAGGCGGCCGCTGAAATCTTAAGTGTTAGCGATTTAGACAATAAATCACTGCGGGTTATTGCCGACCATATTCGTTCGTGTAGCTTCTTAATCACCGATGGTGTGATGCCGTCAAACGAAGGTCGCGGTTATGTGTTGCGCCGTATTATTCGTCGTGCGATTCGCCATGGTCACATCTTGGGCTCTAAAGACGTATTCTTCTACAAGCTTGTGGCGGCATTAATTGAGCAAATGGGTGACGCATACCCAGAGCTAGAGCAACAGCGCAGCGTGTTGGAAAAAATCCTTAAAGTTGAAGAAGAGCAATTTAGACGTACCCTTGATCGCGGTATGAACTTGCTTAACGATGTTATCGCTAACCTTGAAGGCAATACCATTGCCGGCAAAGATGTATTTAAGTTATACGACACTTACGGTTTCCCAGCAGATTTAACCGCCGATATCGCGCGTGAAAACAACATCGCGATTGACCAAGAAGGCTTTGACAGCGAGATGCAAGCACAACGCGAGCGTGCACAGAAAGCCAGTAACTTTGGGGCTGATTACAATGAGTCGTTAAAGTCAGACAAAACCTCTAACTTTGAAGGCTACGATAAGCACAGCTTTAACGCCACAATCGTTGAGTTATTCAACAGCGAAGGTCCGGTAAACACCCTGTCAGCTGGCGAAAAGGGCGTGCTGATTTTAGATGCAACACCGTTTTACGCTGAATCAGGTGGTCAAGTTGGCGATACAGGTGTGATCAAAACGGCCTCTGGTGAGTTTGTCGTTACCGATACGCAAAAATTAGGTAACGCGATTGCCCATCACGGTGAAGCAAAAGCAGATATCCAATTAAACAGCAAAGCCGAAGCTGTTATCGACAGCGTACGTCGTACAAAGATCATTAAAAACCACTCGGCAACGCACTTATTGCACTCGGCTCTTCGCAGCGTATTAGGTGAGCACGTAACGCAAAAAGGTTCATTGGTAGATGATCAAAAATTGCGTTTTGACTTCTCGCACTTTGAAGGCGTAACGGCGGCACAGCTGCAACAAGCTGAGCGTATGGTGAACGAGCAAATTCGAGCTAACCATGCTCAACAGGCTGAGTTAATGCATATTGATGCAGCTAAAGAAAAAGGCGCTATGGCCTTATTTGGTGAGAAGTACGAAGATGAGGTGCGTGTAATTACTCTAGGTAATACCTCTACCGAATTATGTGGTGGTGTGCACGTTAATCGCACTGGTGATATCGGCCTGTTCAAGATTGTATCTGAAGGCGGTATTGCTGCTGGTATTCGCCGTATTGAAGCGGTAACTGCCGACGCAGCACTTGATTATGTTGACGAGCAAGCAGCGAAGCTTGATGCCATTGCAGCTTTAGTGAAATCTGATGCGGCTAACACCTTAGGCAAGGTTGAACAGGTAATCATTAAGACCAAGCAACTTGAAAAAGAACTTGCTGCTTTACAGCAAAAACTCGCTGCGGCAGCCGGCTCTGATTTGCTGTCAAAAGCGATTGAAGTCAACGGTGTTAAAGCCTTGATTGCTGATGTTGAAGGGGCTGATCCTAAAGCGTTACGCGACATGGTTGATGATCTGAAGAACAAAATGGGCTCAGGTATCGTTATGTTAGCATTGGCGAACAACGGCAAAGTAAACTTGATTGCGGGTGTAACCAAAGACTTAATAGGTAAAGTGAAAGCCGGTGATTTAGTGAAAATGGTTGCCGAACAGGTTGGCGGTAAGGGCGGTGGACGTCCTGATATGGCCCAGGCCGGCGGTACTCAACCTGAAAACATAGCTGCAGCGTTAGCCAGCGTTGAGCCGTGGCTGGCAGATAAGTTGTAATGGACGAATTGGCTTAATGGCTATTATTGTACAAAAATTCGGGGGAACCTCTGTTGGTTCCCCTTCTCGTATTGAAAAAGTCGCTGAGCAAATTATCGCCACCAAGAATCAAGGGCATTCTCTGGTGGTGGTGGTTTCTGCGATGGCGGGTGATACCAATCGCTTGGTTGAACTCGCTTCGCAAATCGATAAAAATCCATCGCCGCGAGAACTCGATATGTTGCTTGCCAGTGGCGAGCAGGTGACGATAGCCTTATTGGCGATGGCACTCATTAAGCGAGGTTATTCGGCAATTTCACTGTTGGCTCATCAAATTGGTTTGTTAACCGATAACCGCTTTAACAAAGCTCGTATTAAGCACATTGATACCAATCGCATTTATGGTGAGTTACAACGCGGTCATATCGTGATCGTGGCTGGTTTTCAGGGAATGGATAGCGAAGGCAATGTGACGACACTGGGGCGTGGTGGCTCAGATACGTCTGCGGTGGCGATCGCCAGTGCAATACGAGCTAAAGAATGCCAAATATTTACCGATGTTGATGGCGTGTATACCACCGATCCACGCATTGATGAACGCGCCAAAAAGCTCGATTACATCACCTTTGAAGAGATGCTTGAGTTGGCTAGTGCCGGCGCCAAGGTTTTACAATCTCGTTCGGTTGAATTTGCAGGGCAAAACAAGATGCCACTGCGTGTGTTGTCTAGCTTTACCGATGGCACCACCGATGGCACCCAAATTTGCTACGAAGGCGAAGTGGACAAGCAGCATCCAGTAACTGCGATTGCGTGCCAAACGGATGAGGTATTATTTACCTTGGAGGCAACGGAGCATATTGCACAACTACGCACGCGTGTTTTCAATGATTTGGCAGAGCACGCAGTGGAAGTGGATATGATTTCACACCATCTCAGCGAGCAAGCCAACGATCTTAATTTCACCATTAATCGTAAAGACATGGTGATGACGGATAACTTGTGTAAAGATTTGCTCATTGATAAAGCCATATCCCGCTATCAATGCCTAAAATCGCTCAGTAAAGTATCGGTAATTGGCAATGGCATGCGCTCACACAGCGGGGTAGCAGCAGATGTGTTTTCAACGTTACAAGAAAATGATATTGATATCCACCTGGTCTCGACCGCTGAAATAAAACTGTCGGTACTGGTAGCCAGCGATGATGGTGAAAAAACGGTTCGTTTGTTGATGACAAAATTTAATTTAAATAACTAGTTTATTAAGTTTTTTTTTGTTTTTTTGCTAAATTTACATTGAGTCGCTATAAAAAAGAACAGGGGCTAGTTTTTGATGCCGTCACTCTGATAACATAGCGATTGATTTCTGACTAAATGAAAAGGGAGCAGTAGGATGCTTATATTAACTCGTAGAGTAGGTGAAACTCTGATGGTTGGTGATGATATCACCGTCACAGTTTTAGGGGTAAAAGGGAACCAAGTTCGCATTGGTGTAAATGCACCGAAAGAAGTTTCTGTACATCGTGAAGAAATTTACATGCGAATCCAGGCAGAAAAAGATGAACCGAGTTCTTCGGATAATCCATAACCTCACCTAGATGTAAAAATAGACGCGGCATTTGTTGCTATAGTGTTGCGTCGTTTGGCATATTTAATTGAAAAATGCTCTGTTTGATTGAATTGTGAGCAAACAGAAAAAAAGACACAAAAATCCGTTGACTTATTTTTCGAATCTATTAATATGCACGCCATCGAAACGGTGAGGTGGCCGAGAGGCTGAAGGCGCTCCCCTGCTAAGGGAGTATACAGTTTGTAGCTGTATCGAGGGTTCGAATCCCTCCCTCACCGCCATTCGAAAATTGATTGCGGACACGTAGCTCAGCTGGATAGAGTACCTGGCTACGAACCAGGCGGTCGCAGGTTCGACTCCTGCCGTGTCCGCCACTTATTCCTAGAGTGGTTAAATAAATAGGGGGCTGCAACCTGGTTCGCCAGGAAGTACCTGGCTCTAATATAAGAGCCCAGGCGGTGTAGATTCATTCTTGCCGTGTCCGCCACTTCTCTTAGAGGTGGTATGCAATGAAGTGAGGTATCACTTAAAACTACCGACCGCGGACACGTAGCTCAGCTGGATAGAGTACCTGGCTACGAACCAGGCGGTCGCAGGTTCGACTCCTGCCGTGTCCGCCACTATTTTTAGAAACCGACCATAGGTCGGTTTTTTATTCCCTGAAATATCAGGGCTTGCACTAGCAAGTGAACTAGTTTTCGATTGCGGACACGTAGCTCAGCTGGATAGAGTACCTGGCTACGAACCAGGCGGTCGCAGGTTCGACTCCTGCCGTGTCCGCCACTTTCAAAATTTTGAAAGTGGTATACAATCAAGTGAGGTATCACTTAAAACTACCGACCGCGGACACGTAGCTCAGCTGGATAGAGTACCTGGCTACGAACCAGGCGGTCGCAGGTTCGACTCCTGCCGTGTCCGCCACTATTGAAAAAGCCCGACTTGTTAGTCGGGTTTTTTGCTTTCTGGCATTTAAGTATAAGATTCTATTGTAATCGCCTGATTCGCCAGGGTAGTACCTGGCTCTAATATAAGAGCCCAGGCGGTGTAGATTCATTCTTGCCGTGTCCGCCACTTATTCCTAGAGTGGTTAAATAAATAGGGGGCTGCAACCTGGTTCGCCAGGAAGTACCTGGCTCTAATATAAGAGCCCAGGCGGTGTGGATTCATTCTTACCGTGTCCGCTACTTTCAAAATTTTGAAAGTGGTATACAATCAAGTGAGGTATCACTTAAAACTACCGACCGCGGACACGTAGCTCAGCTGGATAGAGTACCTGGCTACGAACCAGGCGGTCGCAGGTTCGACTCCTGCCGTGTCCGCCATTATTAAAAAAGCCCGACTTGTTAGTCGGGTTTTTTGCTTTTTGGCATTTAAGTATAAGATTCTATTGTAATCGCCTGATTCGCCAGGGTAGTACCTGGCACTAATACAAGAGCCCAGGCGGTTGTAGGTTCGACTCCTGCCGTGTCCGCCACAATTGAAAAAGCCCGACTTGTTAGTCGGGCTTTTTGCTTTCTGGCATTTAAGTATAAGATTCTATTGTAATCACCTGATTCGCCAGGGTAGTACCTGGCACTAATACAAGAGCCCAGGCGGTTGTAGGTTCGACTCCTGCCGTGTCCGCCATTATTAAAAAAGCCCGACTTGTTAGTCGGGTTTTTTGCTTTCTGGCATTTAAGTATAAGATTCTATTGTAATCGCCTGATTCGCCAGGGTAGTACCTGGCACTAATACAAGAGCCCAGGCGGTTGTAGGTTCGACTCCTGCCGTGTCCGCCACTATTGAAAAAGCCCGACTTGTTAGTCGGGTTTTTTGCTTTTTAGCTCTTACAAATTTTGAGGCTTTATTGCTATATAACTCGCCTGATTCGCCAGGGTAGTACCTGGCCTAATATAAGAGCCTAGGCGGTTGTAGGTTCGACTCTTGCCGTGTCCGCAACTATTGAAAAAGCCCGACTTGTTAGTCGGGCTTTTTTTCTTTATGGTATTAAGGTTTAAGGCTTTATTTTACTCGCTATATTTCAACAATCACGGCTCGTTGTCGGTTTTTATATTGGTTATTTGTGCCTGCCAGTTCCCATCATACTGTCAATATCGAACGCAATTGAAACTATATTGCACTAACATTGTGTTAACGTTTTTATCATTTACTTTACAATTATCATTGCCATTTAGATTTTGAGTGATTATTCTAACTTAGATTAATCGACAAAAGCATTTTGAATGACTATGGATAACTTATCACAAATTTTTATCGAAGCTGCTGGCCTGTTATTGGTTGGCATGGGTTTTGTGTTTGCCTTTTTAGGTGTGCTTATTTACGCCATTAAATTACTTGCTTATGTCGCCAGCCTTTTTCCTGAATCGGTACCGGTAACCAGGACCTCTTCAGTCTCCTCGGCCGATGGCACTAAAGTGTCGCCGCAAGTTGTCGCGGCGATTACCGCTGCCATTGCTCAATACCGAAAACCAAACAAATAATATTAGGAGCACGTTATGTCCAACTCTTCAGCTAAACTAGGCATTACTGAGCTTGTGTTGCGCGATGGTCACCAATCGTTACTTGCGACGCGCCTGCGCATAGAAGATATGCTACCGATAGCTAAAACGATGGATGAAATTGGCTTCTGGTCGATTGAGTCATGGGGAGGGGCGACGTTTGATTCGTGTATTCGTTACTTAGGTGAAGATCCTTGGGAGCGCATTCGAAAACTAAAACAAGCCATGCCCAATACCAAACAGCAAATGCTGTTTCGCGGCCAAAACATCCTCGGTTACCGTCACTATGCAGATGATGTGGTAGAAAAGTTCGTTGAACGCGCCCACGTTAACGGCGTTGATGTGTTTCGCATCTTTGATGCAATGAATGATATTCGCAATCTTGAAACGGCGATCAAAGCCGCGGTAAAAGTGGGGGCGCACGCGCAAGGAACGTTGTCGTTTACCGAATCACCAGTGCACAATATCAACACCTGGTTAGATATGGCTAAGCGTTTGCAAGATATGGGTGCGCATTCACTGTGTATTAAAGATATGGCGGGGTTGCTCAAACCATACGATGGTGAAGAGCTGATCGGTAAATTGAAAGAGCAGGTTGCATTGCCGATTTCACTGCACTGTCATGCCACTACTGGGTTGAGTATGGCGACTCACATCAAAGCTATTGATGCCGGTGTTGATGTTATTGATACCTCTATTTCGTCAATGGCAATGACCTATGGTCACTCGCCAACAGAATCTGTTGTCGCCACGGTTCAAGGGCGAGATAGAGATACCGGTCTCGATTTAGAAAAACTTGCTGAAGTCGCTGCCTACTTCCGTAAAGTGCGGGCTAAATATGCCAAATTTGAAGGTAACTTAAAGGGAGTAGATGCACGCATACTCCTCGCTCAAGTACCCGGTGGTATGTTAACCAATATGGAAAATCAGTTACGCGAGCAAGGCGCCAGTGATCGCTTTGATGAAGTGCTAGAAGAAATACCTAGAGTGCGCAAGGACTTGGGCTATATCCCTTTGGTTACCCCTACGTCACAGATAGTTGGCACCCAAGCGGTACTCAATGTGTTAACGGGGGAACGTTATAAGTCGGTAACCAAAGAAACCGCTGGCGTCCTGAAGGGGGAATACGGCGCAACGCCGGCACCGGTTAACGAGCAGCTGCAACAACAGGTACTCGACGGCAGTGAACCGATAACAACTCGTCCCGCAGATGCGCTAGAGCCAGAGCTTGACAAGCTATCCGATGAACTCAATGTCTTAGCTAAGGAAAAGGGCATCGTGTTAGCTGACGAGGCGATAGATGACGTACTAACTTATGCTTTGTTTCCGCAAATAGGTCTCAAGTTTTTACAAAACCGCAATAATCCGGATGCGTTTGAACCAGCTCCGAGTGCAAGCGATGTCAGTGTTACTGATACTGGCGGCGATACTGGAGTTGACGTTGCAAAACCTGAGAGTTACGCAGTGCAAGTTGATGGGCGCGTCTATGACGTGGTGGTTGCACCGGGAGGTAGCATTGACAGTATCGAGGTGGCCCGAGATGAGAGCAAAACAACTGGTAACCACGCGCAGTTATCCCCATCACCCACTGCCTCTGTAACCATAGATGCTCCGCTAGCAGGCAACGTATTTAAGGTGCTGGTCAAGGTCGGTGATCAAGTCACAGAAGGCGATGTGGTAATGATTATGGAAGCGATGAAAATGGAAACTGAAATTCGCGCGAATGCCTCAGGACAGGTGTCGGCTATTCACGTAAATGAAGGTGATAGCGTCACCGTCGGCGAACCGTTGTTTTCACTGTAAGGGGCTGTTATGGATTCATTAAATGTCCTTTGGCAGTCCACGGGGCTGGCTAACTTTGAGGTTGGCCAGGTGGTGATGATGTTAGTCGGTTTGGGATTACTTTATTTGGCAATTGCCAAAAAATTTGAACCACTATTGCTGTTACCTATCGGATTTGGCGCCATTTTAACCAATATACCGGTCGCAGGGTTTAGCCAAGCGGGTGGCGTGTTGCACTACATCTACTACGTTGGTATCGACACCGGCATCTTTCCATTATTAATTTTTATGGGCGTCGGTGCGATGACCGACTTTGGTGCGCTAATTGCCAATCCGCGTATGTTATTGCTTGGTGCAGCGGCACAATTTGGTATTTTTGCTACCTTATTTGGCGCCATCGCATTAAACGCACTACCGGGTTTTAATTTTACTCTGCAAGACGCCTCAGCCATTGCCATTATTGGTGGTGCAGATGGGCCGACGGCGATCTTTTTAGCGTCGCAGCTAGCACCTGAATTACTGGGCGCCATCGCCGTTGCCGCATATTCGTATATGGCATTAGTACCGATTATTCAGCCGCCGATCATGAAGGCACTAACCAGTGAAAAAGAGCGCAGAATCGAAATGAAACAGCTGCGTCATGTAACCAAGCTAGAGAAAATTCTATTTCCATTAGCGGTGTTGATGTTGACCATCTTTTTCTTGCCGGCGGCAACGCCGTTGGTTGGTATGTTCTGCTTAGGCAACCTCATGCGCGAATGTGGTGTGGTCGATCGATTAAGTGCGACAGCGCAAAACGAACTGATCAATATCGTAACGATATTCTTAGGCTTAGGGGTTGGCTCGAAGTTAAGTGCAGAATCATTTCTCAACGTTGAGACACTCGGTATACTGGCATTAGGTGCTGTTGCGTTTTCAATCGGTACGGCTGCAGGGGTGTTAATGGCTAAACTAATGAGCAAGCTATCGAGCGAACCTATCAATCCATTGGTTGGCGCTGCAGGGGTGTCAGCGGTGCCGATGGCTGCGAGGGTGGTAAACAAAGTAGGGCTTGAATCAAATGCCCATAACTTCTTGTTAATGCACGCGATGGGGCCAAATGTTGCTGGGGTTTTAGGCTCTGCGGTTGCCGCCGGTGTTTTATTGGCGTTAGTTGGCTAGTCAAATTAAAAAATGGTTACTAGTTGATGAGTGAGAGCCACATAAGCGAATTGATGATGTGGCTTTTTTATTGGCTGAACAAGGTCGAGGGGCTAAAAGCTTAACCGATGTCGGACTCAGTTTTTTTTACAGCACAATGAATAATGGAGATACGCAGTGATCATATTGAGAGCATTGGCGGTGTTATTAATATGGTTGAGCTTCAATGTACACGGTCAACAACCTACTTGGCGTTTGGTTGACCAACAAAATCTACTGTACATTGAAACTGAACATGGCTTGATCACGATTGAACTCGCCGAGTTTTTTGCCCCGCGCCATGTTGCTCATATACAACAGCTTGTTCGCCGGGGCTTTTATGACGGCTTACCGTTTTATCGCGTGATAGAGAACTTTGTTGTCCAAGCGGGTGATCAAGGTTATCAACAGTCAACTGGCAGTAGCAACGCAATTCGGGCTGAAATGACTCGCCCGATCGAGGCACAAAAGTCGAATGTCGGTCAACAGGTAGGCGATGAGCGACCGATCGATGAACCATTTACTTTGGTTCAAGACGGTGATTTACTAGCGCCACAAACCGGATTTATTAACGGTTTCGCAGTAGCTCGTTCACCACAGGAGAATAAACAGTGGTTGATACACTGTCCGGGTGTCATCAACTTGGCGCGGGGTACGGATATTCATTCTGGGACAACGGACTTTGCCATTATGCTCGGCGTGCCACCGCGCCATTTGGATCGCAATATGAGCGTATTCGGTCGGGTAATCGACGGTTGGCAGACATTGTATAGAATAACACTGGGCGATAACGGCGCAGGAGGTTTCGCTGATCTGCGATCGGCAACGATTATCAAACGCGCTTATTTAGGTTCGCAGCAAGCACCTCATCAACAGGTATGGATTGAAGACACCAGTAGCGAACATTTTCGTCAGAAACTCGCGCAAAGACGCTTGTATCAAGACGACTTCTTTGACTATAAAGGCAATAACAAGTTAGACGTGTGTTACCAGAAGGTAGCGGTAAAAACGACAGCGTCTCACTGAGTAAGCAGAGGCTGTCGTTAATTGTTTGGATCCGCGGTTTCGTCGGTTTAACGTCGTAACGATGAGTATACTAACCAGCTACATTGCGGTTGTTGCGACGTCGACCACTTGGTTTAGTGCTTGGCCCTGTGCCCTTTGTAGAGGTTGACTTGCCAGACGGGTTGTCTTTTTTAATGTGTCGCTTGTTTTTACCTGTCGGTTTGTGACCTCTGGCCACATCACCGCTTCGTTGCCCGTCGTGATGTTCTGCCTTATCTGCTTTTGGCTTTTTGGGTTTTTTCGCTTTAAACGGGCGTATATCATGCGATTTAGGCACTGGGTTTCCCGCTTCAAATCCGGCGACTTCTTCACGGGGAAGCAGTGTTTGGGTAAGCCGCTCAATGGCTACTAGCAATTTAAATTCATCAAAGCAAACCAAGGAAATGGCGTTGCCGCTCTTACCCGCACGACCGGTGCGACCTATGCGATGCACGTAATCTTCGGCGACATGTGGTAATTCAAAATTGACCACTTGCTCTAACTCATTGATATCAATACCGCGGGCGGCGATATCGGTGGCTACTAGTACCCGAATTTGACCTTCTTTAAACTGCGCCAGAGCTTTGGTTCGCGCGCCTTGGCTTTTATTGCCGTGAATAGCGGCCGCTTTGATGCCGTCGGCTTCTAAGTGGCGAGTTAAGCGGTTTGCGCCGTGCTTGGTTTTGGTAAACACCAGTACCTGTTGCCAGTTGTGATGGCCTATTAAATACGATAGCAAGCGAGGCTTTTTGTTTTTGTCGGTGGTGATCACCTTTTGTTCGACGGTTTTCGCTGTGGTATTAGCCGGATTTACAGAAACCTCAACAGGATCGTTGACTAAACCGCGTGCCAGTTCGCGAATTTCATCGGAAAAGGTTGCTGAAAACAATAAATTTTGGCGTTTTTGTGGCAGTAACTTAATGATCTTTTTAATGTCGTTGATAAAGCCCATATCAAGCATGCGGTCGGCTTCATCGAGCACCAGTACTTCAACTTGATTAAATTTTACTGCGTTTTGTTGATACAAATCGAGTAATCGCCCAGGCGTTGCGACCAAGATATCAATGCCTTTTCTCAGGCGCATCATTTGCGGATTAATTTTCACCCCACCAAAGACGATGTCACTGCTCAAGTTTAGGTTTTTTGAATAGGTGGCAACGTTATCGCCTACCTGAGCCGCTAATTCGCGTGTCGGGGTTAAGATTAAGGCGCGGATGTGATTTGGGCGCGTTTTTTTGTCGTTATCTAAGCGCTGTAATATGGGTAGGGTAAAACCGGCGGTTTTACCTGTTCCGGTTTGCGCTGCTGCCATCACATCTCGACCAGACAATACAGCCGGTATCGCTTGTTGTTGAATGGGGGATGGGGTGGTGTAGCCTTTGTCTTGTAAAGCCGATAATATTTGCGGGCGTAAGCCTAGAGTTTCAAAACTCATAGTCACTCTCTGATTGCTGAACGATTAATGATATGCGCATTGTCATGCTAACACCGACAATTTGGTCGGCAATATAAGGGCAACGGCGGGCGCAATGTACAGTATAGTGTAGGCGGTTGCAATCAAAGGTGCGATCTAATTGCCAAGGGTTAGCGGGTTAAGTGAATCATTAGCGAAAAAAAGCCCACCAAAATTAAGTTAAACGCTATGATGTAGGCAAACCCTTTCATACCTTGCTTTACCGAGTAATTATGTGATTTAAGGTACCACCACCAAATTAAACACATAATCACGGGAAGAATAAAAAACAAACGTAACAACATGAGCAACCTTAAAATTTTAGTAATATGTAATTGTTGTTTTGCTAACTATAGAACAATTTATCGACCCTTGTTAAGGACTATTGTGAACTCGGCTGTTCTCGCCACGGTGCCACTTTCAATAACATCAGCATACCGGGTACGGCGAGTGCTGTACACAATAAGAAAAACGAGGTCCAACCTACGTGTTCCACGATAAATCCGGTACTTGCATTGGCAAACGTACGCGGTAAGGCGGTGAGTGCAGTAAACAACGCAAATTGGGTTGCGGCAAATGCGGGGTTGGTATTTTTGGCGATATAGGCGGTAAACGCTGCCGTGCCTAAACCAACACCGAGGTATTCAAACCCCATGGCCAGTGCCAGAGCAAGGTTGTTATCGCCGATTTCTGCTAATGCGGCGAAACCCAATATTGAAATGATTTGCACAAAACCGAAAATCCACAGCGCGCGATTTATCGACAGTTTAATCATGATGATACCGCCAAATGCCAAGCCGATGGTCATCGCAATTAATGATGCGCTTTTCGCAATGACCCCTATATCGGTGTTAGAAAAGCCGAGATCAATAAAAAACGGAGTTTGTAACGCCGTCGCCATATTATCGCCAAGTTTATATAAAAACAGAAAACACAGAATAAGTAGGGCGGAACGCAGGCCTTGACGTTGCACAAATTCTTTAAACGGCAAGGTAACTGCCTGATGAAGCGTTTTTGGGGTGTTGCCGTTAATATGCGCTTCCTTTACCGACAAGGTCATAATGACGCCAATTAGCATAAAGGCGGCAATGACAATAAATACCATCGACCAAGGCATTTGATCGGCCAAAATAAACCCCAGAGACCCGGGCACTAAACCGGATAAACGGTATGCCTGAACATGCAGTGAATTACCGAGGCCCAGCTCGTGATCGAGCAACAATTCACGTCGATACGCATCGAGCACGATATCTTGGCTAGCGCTAAAGAACGCCACGGCAGCGGCCAAATAGGCGACCGCCCAGATATCCATTTGCGGGTCAATGTAGGCGAAAGAGGCAATGGATATCAATAAGGCTATTTGCGTGAGTAGCATCCAGCCGCGTCGTCGTCCTAAAAACGGTAAGCTATATCTGTCCATAGCGGGAGACCAGACAAACTTCCAAACATAGGGAATGCCAATTAACGAAAACAAACCAATTTCGGCGAGGCTAACCCCTTCATTGCGCAACCAGCCAGGAACCAGTTGGTAGAGAAAAAACAAAGGCATGCCCGAGCTGAAGCCGGTGAAAATACAGATCAACATGCGTTTATTGAAAATGGTATCAATGATACCGACAGATGCTGTGTTTGGGGCTTGGCGCTCGGCCATGAATGGAACCTAATATACCGTTGTTGTTATGTCGCTAGGCTAACAGATAGCCGCCGTTAAAAAAAGCGGCTGGTGATTAAAATTCTGCAACGGGGCGCCAACCAACACAGTGAACGGGGTAACGTCCTTGGTCGGTTAAAAAATTCACACAAACTTGAATTTCATTGCGCAGTGCCATGTCACTTTGCACATTGCCTAATGACGCTAATTTTATTTCGTGAATTAAATGCCAAAATACCCGCTCCTTGGCGCAGTAGGGGGTGTCGTCAGTAACATTTAGCTGGCCCCACTCTTCAAAGCAGTCCCAAATAAAGGTATCTACTTCGGTGTAGTGAATTGAATTTTTAAGCAGCGCCTTAAGGTAATAAACTAACTGAGAAATTTTTTCATTAATAAAACTTTCTACGTACACAGATACTCCGCGTTATTATTATTGTTGTGTTCGCAATTTAAACTGCCTTCCGTGGTAGTTGAGGTTTACGGCTTATATCAACGCTCGATAAGAAAGCCTATTGGGGCGAGTAAATTGCCATCAGGTTTTACATTTGGTCATCAAAAATAACACAGAAAATTATTTAGTTACAGACTTTTAAATGTTATTCCTGATGGATGTAATCCGCCGGTAATAAGGTTGCTTTGAGTAAAATGAGTGGCTCTACCGGGACATCTGGCCAACCTTGTTGTTCATTGAAGTCGGTTTCGACTGAAGCCATTTTATTGAGCACCGCATCGCCAGAGGTGACAATGCCAAAAACGGTGTAGCCCCAGTTGCGTCCCGGATCGAGATCGGCGTTATCGCCAACATTAAAGTAGAATTGGCGTGTTGCACTGTGCGGGTCGTATTGGCGCGCCATGGCTATGGTGCCGTAACTGTTCTTTAAACCGTTGCCCGATTCATTAAAAATAGGCTCTGGTTCTTTGCGCGGAATAAAGTTGCGATCAAAACCACCACCTTGCACGACAAAGTCTTCGATTACTCGATGAAACAAGGTGTTGTCGTACTCTTTACTGACCACATGCCACAAAAAGTTATTCACCGCCAGTGGTGCCTTAACCCGGTCGAGTTCGACAATAATAACCCCCATTGAGGTTTCTAGTTTTACTTGTGGGTACAAATTGTTGCCATCAATGATGGCTTGCTTTGCCGACCATGATGGCGCGGTGAACAGCAAACAGCTCAGTATCAATAACAGGCGCAACATGGTTTATCCTTGAATAAATTTCTGTAATTGCTCGTCTTCAACCACTTGGGTGATGAGTTTGGCCAACTGACGGTTAAAGTTTTTCTGTAAATCGTCTAAGTCTGCCGTTAACGGGCCGCGACTGGTTGCGCGCAGAGTAAAGGTTTTAGACATCACTTGCTTGTTGGTTTCGACGTTGACCAATAATTTAATGATGGTATTGGCGCGATAATCCAAAACGTCTTGATTAACGAAGGTGCGTGCGCGCTCGACATTAAACTTAATGTTGACAGGGGCTTTTTTCGTCAACTTTAAGCCTTGAGCCGCCAATTGATTACTAAACTCTTGGTGTAATACCCCTTTGAGCGAGTCAGCAGTGGCGATTAATTCGGTCGGTTGACTTGCTGATAGCACCTCAACAACGTGTGCCGTGGTGCGCAAATCGTTAACCGATAACTCGGCCACCGTGTTGTTGTATACTTTATTGGTTTGCGGAAACACCACCGGCTTGATGCTGATACTGCTCGGCTCTTGTGCACATGCGACAAGACATAATGTGGAGAAGGCAATGGCTAAGATTCTATGTTTCATGACTTTTTCGCTGATAAAATGACAAATTTTTTATTACTAGCCAGCGTCTGGCACTGTTTAAATAACCGCTTCAACTTTACGTGATAAGCTAACTGGCGGTTGCCTATTATCCTTAATTCGCCACCTTTTTTCAAAGCCTTATGGCTTTCTTTAAACATTTGCCAAGCAATGTGGTCTGTGACCGCGTGCTGTTGATGGAATGGCGGGTTGCAAACCACCAAATCCAAACTGTTGGCAGGCGTGTCTCCAAGGCAGTCACCAACGACAAAATTGCACTGGTTGAGTTTGTCGGCAAGGTTGTGTTCGACATTTTTCCGCGCTGAGGCAATAGCCATATGTGATTCGTCGTAAAAACCAACTTCGATGTCGTCGTTATTGGCCAATAACGATAACCCGAGAATGCCATTGCCGCAGCCTAAATCTGCAACTTTACTACCGGCTGGGACAGCGTCTAAGTGCTGTAATAAAAAAGCTCCGCCAATATCCACTCTGTCACGTGAAAACACGTTGGCTAAGTTGTTAATCATCATTGACGTTCCATCGAGTTGCCATACTTTGTTATGGCTAGTGTCTTGTTTGCGACTAGGTTCGATGCTACTGAACACTAATCTTGCTTTTTTCACGGCCAACGACGTTGTCGTTGGACCTAAGTGTTGCTCAAACAACTTTAACGTCGAACTGTGGATGTCTTTGGCTCGAGCGGCACTGATCACCTTAGTTTTGGGACTGGCAATTCGTTGTATTTGCTGCAGCTGATATTCTAGATAACTGTTCGTTTTAGGAATTTTTAATAAAATGAGATCAACTGGCCTGTCGATTGAGTCAACACTAGAGAGCAAGCGGATAGTTGATTGAACCAAGCCATTTTGTTCTAAGTTATAGGTAATGCCCTGTTGCGAGATAAAGGAATCATTAACCGCCTGTATTTTGTGTTGATATAAGCTCGTTGTCAGAGCACCAAACTGGTCGTTAAAAATAACTATGGATAACGGCTGTTGTAAAAGGTTCTGCTCACTGAGATAGCTAATGATATACTCATCAGCGGCATCCCAAGCCTGCAGGCTTCGATTAACTTGCGCTAGCGGATAGCGTTCTAAGTGAAGTGGTTTATCATCAACAATAAATGGGCTTAGCATGAGCAGACGTCAACGGTGTAAATAGGAATATAAGTGATGAGTGCATTATCGCAAACCTCAGACCATTTAACTATAGATAGTGAGCAAAAGCTTGTCAGTATTGAACCTGATTTAAGCGATAGGTTAGCCCTTATTGATGGGCAACTCATTTACTATCCCAATTTTTTACATCGCCTTGCCCCCCACTTGTTCACTGCGCTAGAAGAGCAACTCAGTTGGCATCAAGGACAAATAAAGCTGTTTGGTAAAATGGTCACCATTCCCAGATTACAGGCCTGGTATGGTGATGCAGATGCGGTTTATCGCTATTCTCAGGTTGCCTTGCAGCCACAGCCGTGGCATTGGTTGTTATCTGGATTAAAATATCACTGCCAGCAGGTAGCGAACCAGCGCTTTAATTCGGTGTTGGCCAATTTTTATCGACATCAACAAGATTCAATGGGGTGGCACAGTGACAACGAAAAAGAACTGGGGCAACAACCCGTTATTGCATCACTGAGTTTCGGTTGTGAACGCAGCTTTTGCCTGCGTCACAATATCACTGGTGAAAAGCATCAATTGGCTTTAAAATCTGGGAGCCTATTAATTATGCGTGGCGCGTTGCAACAACAGTGGCAACACGCAGTGCCTAAATCGCGACGGCCGATGTCAGGGCGTATTAATTTAACCTTTCGCTTTATTGATGCCAAGTTAACTAAATAAGGCACAATCCGAATATAGAGAAGTAACGACATGAGTGTACAATCGATTATCGAAACTAAGCTACAACAGTATTTTCAGCCCCATCACTTACAGGTTATTAACGAAAGTTCTATGCACAACGTTCCTGCGGGAAGTGAATCGCATTTTAAAGTGATTATTGTTTCGGATAAGTTTGACGGACAGCGTTTGTTGGCGCGTCACCGCCAAGTGAATGAGGTGCTAAGTGACGAGCTTGCTCATGCCATCCACGCCCTAGCTATGCACACCTATACTCTTGAGCAATGGCAAAATATGGCGGCTACTGCGGTGCCTAATTCACCTGATTGTTTAGGTGGTAGTAAGCGCTAACTTTATCTTTTGTTGATTATTAAGTTGCCGGTGATAGTCTGCAACCGTCACCATTGCTTATCGCACGTTTATTCGCGCTATAAGCGTGTGCCGGGCCGTCAATATCTGAGGCG